>JAZKSP010000143.1:0-3279 GCA_036626005.1 Thermoplasmatota archaeon
AGGCCTACCTTAAATTCAGGCATCTACTCTGTTATATAATTTATGTAATTGAGATATCGGACAATATTTATAGTGGAAAGATGGATAGGTTTAAAACGATCCGAGTTCAGGATGACTGAAAAGTGGAACCATGTTCGATGAACGGTCAGTTGAAGAGGAAGACAAAGGAAGTGACGTCCGGAGAAGGGCCTTGAAAGGCCCGGAAGAAGGAGACGAGGCCTTGTTCACCGTTTTTGAACTCGGCAGGAAAGACTACGGTTTGGAGATAGAGTTCGTTTTGGAGATATTGGACGGGGTAGATCACCAGCGAGTTCCGGGTTCACCTGAAACGGTGATGGGCGCCTCGGACCTGCGGGGAGATATCGTACCCGTAGTGGATCTAAAGAGATGTTTGGGGATTGGTAGGACTGAAAAGATCGAAAACAAGGTCTTGGTCATCGAGGTCGACGAGGTTTATATGGTCCCTGTCGATGGATTGAAAGATATAATCTCAGTCGAAGAAGAGGAGTTGGTCGAGCCCTCTGAAGTGACCAATCTCTCTGAAGAGAACCTCAAATGGTTGATCGATCTCGACGATCGGAGCGTTCGAGTGTTGGATATCGAGAAGATACTCGAGAGAGCTCGCGGTCTGAAGATGGGGGATTAGAAAATGAAGAAAAGAGTAAAATAAGCCCGGGCCTCTGAGTGAGATCAAGGAAAAACGCCATAGCTTTTGCTAGTGAAAAGATGGAAGAAAAAGACTGGTTTGACCTAACAGAAGAACTTGAAAGCGACACCGATTCAGAGGGCTTCAGAAGATTGATGAAAGAGATCTCCCGAAGGATAGGGGTGGATTATACCACTTATTCTAAGAGGCATCTGAGAAGAAGGTTCCACGCACGGATGAAAGTGGTGGGAGAGAAGACGTTCTCGGGCTATCTCGGTTATGTAAGGAACAACGAAGAGGAGATAGAAAAACTGAAAGATCTTCTCACAGTGAATGTGACCAAATTCAAGAGGAACAAGAAGGTCTGGAGGATCATACAGGACGGGGTGATACCTACCGTCTTGGAGAGTAAACGGGAAGAGATCTTCAAAAAGGTGAAATGCTGGTCAGCCGGCTGTGCCACTGGAGAAGAGCCTTACTCTCTGGCGATCAGCTACTTGGAGAACGGAGGTATTAGAGGGATGGACTTCAAGATCGAGGCCACGGACCTCGACGAAGGGGCCTTAGAGTTCGCCCGTAAAGGAGAATATCCTCCGAAAGCTGTAGAGAATCTGAGCGAGCAGGAGAAAAGAAATTATTTCAAGAAAATGGACGGGACATGGAAGGTGAAAGACGAGGTGAGAGAGCTGGTCGATTTCCGCTGCAAGAATATATTCAAGACGGACTTCAGCAGTAGATACGACCTTATACTCTGCCGGAACCTGATGATCTACTTCAACAGGGAAGCTAAAAATCGGCTCACGGAGAGGTTGATCGAGAGCTTGAAGCGCAATGGTTTATTGATCCTCGGCATGTCCGAGACCTTGAGTATGCCGGCGAGAGATCTGGTGGAAAAGTATGACATCAAAAGCCGTATCTACCGCAAGAAGGCAGAAGATTGAGGTTTGACGGGTGTTAAAGCATCCGGGCATTATCGCCTGTAATCAGTGCTTTTTCGGGGCGTCTTAACGCTTTTTAGTATATAAATGTTAACTAATGTTTTACAATTGTTTAACAAGAAGTAACGCCGGGAAAACGCTTTGTTATTGAAAAATTTTTATATAAATGTACCTATTTCGTAGTGGTATAAATGATGGAAAAAAGGATCATCCGATACAGTGCATTCCTCGTCGCTGTACTACTTTTAGGGGGTGGTTTCAGCATATGGGCGGTGGGTACACAGGTAACAGTGAGTGTAGGTGTTGGAGAAACAGTAGATCGTGTTGAAATCAATACTCCCGGTGATGGGAAACAATTGTTGAGTGATGGGATCTGGGGACGTCCAGGAGGGATAGAATACAACGGGACTATGTTTGAAATAAATACACAAAGTACGGATTACGTAGGAAACTACGTCGTGACGATATACCTAGTGAACGCTGATGAAGCCGCACAACACTTTCGGTATCTAAATGTAGAGTTCGATATAAATGGGGATAGTAAGTTTTTGACTCTCGAAAACGGCAGAGTACAATGGGTAATACAATCGATCGGAAAAGATATCATAGAAGTAAACGTGACTGGGAATGGTGGATATCTAGCGATGAGTGAAGGTTTACCCGACGATTTAGAATTTTTGATAGACGTAGAAGAGTCCGGCGTAATCTCTTATTCTCTATCAGAAGGTGAAGTGCTGAACGTAGATACAGAAGAATTTTACGATACGATTCAAGAAGCTATTGATGCTGATAATACCGAATCAGGTCACACCATCCTCGTAGGTTCAGGGACCTATGATGAGGACTTATACGTTGATAAGGATGATCTATCGATAGTCTCACTCGAAGGGCCTAAAAACACGACGATAGATGCCGGGGGAAACGACGAAGCTGTTGAAGTCAGAGCTACTAGTTTTACTTTCGAAGGATTTACAGTAGAAAATGTCGGGAGGTATGGTTTGAATTTCCAGAATAGCGGAAGAGGACACAAGATTGAGAACAATATCTTCAATACTACAGGAGGGTCAGCTGCTATCGTAGCGTTCTCAGATCATGATGATGTGATATTCTCCAACAATGTTATGAGGGGTGCAGCTGGCGTATGGGCCTTTGTAGATTGTGACAGTTGGAGAGTGAGTAACAACGTCATAAATGTTTCCAACAGGGACTTCAACGGAATAGTGGGATCTGGTTCTGGTTGGAATATCTCCCATAATGAGATAAAGAATGGAAAAGGTCGAGGCATCAGCTCTTATCGATATGCTAGTCCCAGTGATTGGAGTATCACCTACAATGTCATCCGTGATGTGGATTATGGTATCAAGGTCAATGAGACGGGACATGAAGCTCACTATAACAATATTTATAACATCACGGAAGATTATGTGGATTGTGATTCTAGTTTTAACGCTACCTACAACTGGTGGGGTACAACTGACGAGACGGAGATCGGGAATAAAATGGCCGATACTGTTGAATGGAAGCCTTATTTAGGAGAGGCGGTAGAAGACGCTGGTACTGATTAATTTTTAATCGATGATATCACGACTTATCGACCCTTCTAAAAGATAAGAGAATACACATAAAAGAGGAAAATAGACTTTTAGTATATAAATGTTAACTAATGTTTTACAATTGTTTAACAAGAAGTAACGC
>JAZKSP010000144.1:0-3274 GCA_036626005.1 Thermoplasmatota archaeon
CAACGGCGAAGACATTCTAGTAGACGGCGGTTGGACCGCTAAGTGAACCTAAAAACCCTTCTCAATTTTTCTATTTAATTGCGATCATTTCACCATCGTCAAAAACATCTTGAATTTTTCCACAGCTTCGACTGCATGAGGTACTTCTGCGGGCATCACTATAGTTTCTCCTCCCTGAAGTTCGTATTCCTCATCATCGATAATCACTTTCGCAGTGCCTTCTAAAACTTGCAGAAGGGCGTCGTGAGGGGCGGTATGTTCACTCAAGGTTTGTTCATCGGCAAAAGCGAAGAGTGTTAGTGTAACAGTTTCTTTATCGACCAATGTTCGACTCACTACCGATCCTGGTTGATAGTCTACGAGTTCCTTCAACTCTAAAACTTGCTCTTTGATATCTTCCAGTTGATCTCTATCTTTTTCCATGATATCATTAGTGAAAAGAAAGGGGTTTAGGAAAAGGTTTGTGTTCCTTTCTTATAGCCCGAGTTCCTTTCTCTTCTTGATTATGTGCTCTTCTATACCATCTACTACTACTTCAGGATCGTCTCCAACTGCTAGTTTACCACCTGTCAGTTCTTCAACATCTTCTGTCAAAAGCTTGACAACGTTTTCACTTCCGGTGACCGGCGGAGTAGGTGATACGTGCGTGTACAAGCCGTAACCTATCGCCGCTACAGCCGCAATAGTAGCTTTCTGTTCCATGTATTCTGGCGCGGTGACAGCCACTGGTAATTGAGTGGGATCCACGTCTAAAGCATCAGCGACTGTAGAGACAAGATTAATCAGTCTTCCTGTATCAGTACAGGTACCGAAGCTTAAAACCGGTGGTACTTCAAGAGCTTCACATACTGCGGTGAGACCGTCTCCCGCCTTTTCTATCGCATCAAGAGAGGTGAGTCCACCTACTTGCAGTCCAGCGTTTCCACAACCCGCACTCAGTACTAAGATATCTCTTTTGATGAGTTCCTCTGCAACCTTTATCGTCGTCTCGTCCTGTGGTCCGTTGTCTAGGGTCGTACAGCTCACGAGGGCTACTATGCCTTTTATATTGCCGTTCTGGATGTGTTCTAGTAGTGGATCTAAAGAGCCGCCAAGAGCCTCGACGACAGCTGTAGGAGAGAATCCGGTTACTATCTTTTCTTTGTTTTGTGGAACATTAGTTTCTTTTCCTTCTCTGTTTTTGAAGTTCTCTATAGCTCTCTCTATTATCTCTATAGCCTGTTCTTCGGCTTTCTCTGGTTTGTAATTTATGTCGTGATCTACACCGGGTATGTTGACCAGTTTAGTGACCGGTATGATCTTTGAATTATATTCTTCCGCGTATTCACCTGCGGTCGGAACTGTACAGTTCATATCGGCGACGAAAGCGTCAACCGCTCCTGTCGCGAGTACATATTCTTCGTTCAACCAATTTCCTGTGAGTCCGACAAAAACATCGTCGGTTTCAAACCGCTGCATCAGTTCCTGACCGGTCTCTATAGATCCTATGATCCTGAGTCCTTCCGCGCCGGCTTCCTTTGCCATCTTTTGAACTTCGTCTCTTCTAGCTACGTGGATCAATGCCGCTCCCATAAAAGGTTCGTGGCCGTTGGGTAATATGTTCACATAATCTGGATCTAGTATGCCCATATCGACTTCCGCCTCGTGCGGTTCGGCCGTACCGAACAATATGTCTTGAGCTTCTTCAAGAAGGGTTAAAGAACCGTATGAAGTTGCGAGTCCCATCCTCAAGGTCTTAAGAGCCATGCTCTGATAATCGCTGTCTACATTGGTCATGACACTCGTTTTTACGTCCATGAGTTCATGTAAAGGACCGCCTGGAGAGATACCGAGTTCTTCCCATACTTTCTGACGTGATTCCGGAGCGAAATTTTTCACTACTTCCGAAGTTTCTTCACTGTCTCGGTTGATCTCTTCAAGCATGAAATCAGCTAGTTCTTTAGCTAGTTCATTTTTTCCTTTGGAAGTATCTAAACCGATCTTTTCGGCTATCTTGTTCAGTTTTTCCTCGTCTTCTATATCGAACATCGTTTTATCCTCTGCAGTAGCTTTTAGAGTTTTAGCGGTTGTGTTAGCGTGATAAGTGTAAGCGGAAGTACCCATGCTGTTCACTCTCGTGAGATTTCTCATGACCATACCGTCTTTATCTATCCCGCAGACACCTCTCTCAGTAACCCCCTCGACTATACGACAGGGACCCTGTGAACATATATTACATCTGGTACCTTTCTTACAGAAGTCACACCTGACATTCTCCATCGCATCGTATCGATCGTGAACATTTGTCATATCGTCTTCTTTTACTTTACCATACATCTTTTCAACAGAGTCGTGAGCGCTATGCTTTTCCATCTTATTTCCACCGGATATGACAAGAAAAAGGATGTTTAAAAATATTTCGTTGTTATGCGAACGTTCGTAAGGATGGGAAACAATTATATCCAATGTACCTGTTGGATTCAATGATGACTGAGACCAATGATAAACCGAGGATATTCTCTAACGAGTCCGGAGTCGTAGTTATAGAGAGTGAAACAAAAAATCAGATAATAGACATATTGAAAGAAGGAGATAAACACGCCTCTCAGATCAGAAAGGAGCTGGGAAAGGCAAAGTCCACCACGTCTGTTCATCTTTCTGATCTTAAGGATTTAGGCATCATAGATGAGAAGGAAGATTCTGGGGACGAGAGAAAGAAGATATTCTATTTATCTTCGCAATTGCTTGGGAAGTCAGAACATCCTCAAGATGAACATTATCACGATATCTTAGACAGTTTAAAAGATTCTCGTGGTGAGAGATACGAGTTCCTCAAGGGGCTTTTCCATCTTATGAGACACGGTCTAGATTCCTTCGGTCTAGACGTTCATCCCGCTTTGAAGGAGATAGGGAGAGATGCTGGTAGGAAGATCGGTGAAGATATGTCAGCTAGCAAGAAAGATGAATTATTCGAGGAGATCAGTGAATTCTGGAAAAACACTAGTCTAGGATATATGAGAGTGGGCGAAGATGAAGAGTTGATAGTCGAAGAATGTTTCGACTGCTGTGATATGCCGGAAGTTGGAGATACATTGTGTTCTCTTGACGAGGGTATGTTAGAGGGCGTGATAGAAGGAGCACTGGGTGAGAAGGTGAAAGTGGTTGAAGAAGAGTGTCACGGTTCAGGTGCGAATCACTGTAAATTTAGGGTGGAATGGGCGTAGGGATGTCTATGGTTTTTTATTGGGCCTTGTTATTCAAGAGTGAAAAGTGTATAATGAGGGCCGTGGTCGGG
>JAZKSP010000024.1:0-16511 GCA_036626005.1 Thermoplasmatota archaeon
CTGTTCGTTCTAGTTAAGTACAGTATTTTCTTTCCCTCTTTGTCAGCATATTCCAGGGCGGATGTCAGAGTACAGACTGTTTTACCCGACCCAGTAGCGGCCTGATAAACGAAGGATTTACCTCTTTGAAGGCAGTCTCCTATGTCTTCCATTATCTCTTCCTGGTTTTCTCTTGGTTCGTATGGGAAGTGCTCGTACATCGAGAAAGTGTATATCCTCCTGGTCAAAAAACCTATTGTTGCTCCCTAAAAGATAAAACGGAGTTATATCTTATATTATAGATATGCGCGTGGAAAATGTTTTAGAACTAGTCGGAAAAACGCCTATAGTCAAGCTGAACGATATAAATCCCAATCCCGATGTTCCTATTTACGCGAAGGTAGAGAAAGTTAATCCCATGGGATCGGTTAAAGACAGAATCGCACTTTCGATGATAGAGAAAGCTGAACGCGAAGGTAAGATTGATGAGGAAACGGTGATAGTTGAAGCGACCAGTGGGAATACCGGTCTCGGTTTGGCTATGGTCTGCGCCGTTAAAGACTATCATCTTCACCTTACGATGTCGAGAGGCGTCAGTGTGGAAAGGATAAGGATGTTAGCCGCACTTGGGGCGGAATTAGAATTCACCCCTGAAGAGGAGGGGACAGACGGAGCTATTCGCAGGGCTGAAGAACTAGATGATCAAAATGAAAACTTCTGGAGGCCCGATCAGTACAATAATCCTTCAAATCCAAGGGCGCATTATGAGACCACGAGCCGAGAGATCATCGAGGACATGGACGGCGATCTGACTCACTTCGTAGGGGGTATGGGAACAACCGGCACTTTGATGGGTGTCTCGAAAAGATTGAAGGAACATGATCCAAACATTAAGGTGATCGGTGTTGAACCGAATAAAGATTACAACATACAGGGACTTAAGAACATGGAAGAGGACATAGTTCCAGGGGTTTACGAGCCCGAAAGGTTAGACGAAGTTAGGATGATAGAAGACGAGGACGCTTTTTGTACCGCGAGAGAACTAGCCATACACGAGGGCCTTTTCGTCGGGATGAGTTGTGGAGCAGCAGTTTATGTTTCACAGCAGTTAGCTTCGGAGCTTGATGAAGGTAAGATAGTAACGCTTTTGCCTGATGGGGGAGAGAAGTATTTTAGTACGTCACTTTTTGATATAGGGGAATGTTTGAATTGCATGTACGAGGACGAGCGAGAGTTCTATCATCCACCTGAAGATGAGGAGGAATACATCGAGGAGATGAAGAAGTTGATGGAGAAAAAGGAGAGATAAAAGGCAAAAAGTTATCAACGTCTTAGGAAGTGTCAAATAGGAAGTGATGAAACATGGCCGAAGATCGTGAAGAATTCACTATCAAGATGGAAAAACTGGAGGATTACAGGTTCGAAGTCGATTTTGATAAGGAATCCATGGGAAAACTGATCACCGATGAGTCTGAAATGGCTGGAGGGGACGAAACAGGACCGAATCCGAGTCGTTTATTGGCGACTTCTTCTTTGAACTGCCTGATGGCGAGTTTGACTTTCTGTTTAGAGAAGAAGAGAGTAGAGCTCGATTCATTGAGAGGGGAAGTTACTGGGATTATCGAAAGAGTGGATGGTCGCCTGAGAGTTACAGAGCTAGACGTTAGGATAGAACCAGAGATCGAGATTGAAGATAAAGAGAAGTTGGACAAGTGCTTAGATATATTCGAAGATTACTGCGTCGTAACGGAAAGCATAAGGAACGGCATCGACGTAGATGTAAAAGTAGAGGTGTAATCATACCTGAACAACTACAACTCTCCGATGAATTGGATCTTTTTGCCAGGAAGATCGAAGTCTGTACTGAATGCAGATTGCATAATAATCGGAAAAATGCGGTACCAGGTGAAGGAGAAGATGATACTGATGTTATGCTGATCGGTGAGGCCCCTGGGAAGAATGAAGACCTTGAAGGAAGACCTTTTGTTGGGAGAGCCGGTGAACTTCTTGAAGAGTTATTGGAAAGTATCAATTTGGATAGAAGGGATGTTTTCATCACGAACGTAGTCAAATGCAGACCTCCTGACAATAGAGATCCAAGAAAAGACGAGATAGACACTTGTAATCCTTATTTAGAAAAACAGATCAAATCTATAGGACCAAAGGTGATAGTGACGCTTGGAAATCATGCTACTGAAACACTGATAGATAAAACAGGTATGAAGAAGATACATGGAGAAAAGTTTGAGTATGAAGGATATCAACTGATCCCTATGTATCATCCCGCAGCAGGTCTATATAATCCAGGTCTGAAAGAAACGATGAAGGAAGACATGCAACAACTTGAAAAATTTCTTTGAGTTTTAGGGCACTGTAAGTAAATTTTATTTACCCCCTCTCCATAAGTTGGAACCCAAATAGATCAATTCAGGGCCCATGGCTTAGGTTGGTTATAGCGTCCGGCTGATAACCGGGAGGTCGAGAGTTCAAATCTCTCTGGGCCCACTATTTTTGTTGGTTCTAAACTGTTTTAAATGGATAAACCAAAGAATGGGTAAGAAAGTTCTTTATCTTCGTCTTTTTTAGATATTTTTATCCTGTCCTCTTCCCATCTCATTTTTGCCAATATTCAGATATTTCAACTTTTCTCTATACCATTTGGAAGACCATAAATATCAAAACCGTTGTTATAATCATCATCACAAAAACTAGACTGATTATGTAGGGCAAAAATCCGTTCCTTTTATGTCGGCCTTTGTTCATCTTAACCAACTTATGTTATAATGGGAACCCCCATTTATTTATCCTCGCTTTTTATTTTATCTCGATATCGAGTCTCTATACAGGGTAAAATGATTTATAGTAAAAGTTAAAGAACTTCAAGATAAAAACTTTGAGCGATGAGGTAAAGACAAAAAAACCTTTCAGAACGCTATTAAATCTTCTTCAATATCACATTAAACCTTGCTCCACCCAATTCAGAATCTTTAACTTCTATATTCCCATCATACATCTCCAAGATTTTCTTTACAAGGAAAAGTCCCAAACCCATACTTCCGTTTCCATCTGTCGTATAGCCTTTTTGGAAGATCTTTTCCTTTTCACCATCGGGTATTCCATCCCCGTTGTCTTCAATGGAACATATCACTCCGGTATCAGACTCCTTCGTTGAGATCCTTATCTCATCTCCGTCTGAATATTTGACAGCATTCTCTATTATGTTGGAAAAAACCTCTTTCAAGAGTGCACCACCTTTTACTTTAGAGTGCTCTTGATCGTCCATCCTGATATCCAATTTTATATCTTCTAACAGATCATCCATTGATTTCAATGCATCCCATAATGTTTTTACAAGATCCATTTCCCTTATTTCTTCATTAGCTTTTCTATGATTTTTTATTTTTTTGATCAAGTCGATACTGTTTTTGACCCTTCTTTCTAGAAGAACAACACGATCCTCTACTTCTTCCGGAAGATTGTACTCATATTTTAATATTTGAAGGTCACCTCGGACCAATCTTATCTTATTCATCAAATCATGTCTAAGAAGAGAGTTTAGAAATTCTTGACGTTCCTCAACTGAGTTATTTTCTTGGTTTATAATAGTTGCAAGTTTTGTGAATTTTTCTTTTAAATCATTATTGTTCAATAAGTGTCGATCAACATTTATGTTAAGGCATTCTATCCCCATTTCAGACTGTTCTTTACCATCCAAGATGATCCGGGGCATCTCGTTACTCTCTCTGATCTTTTCAAAGAAATTATAGATATTCATCTTTGGTAAATCACGATCTAAAAGTACAATATCAAAGTCTTTCCTCTCAAATAATTCCAAAGCACTTTCTGAGGAAGAAGCAGGAACGACCTCTAAACTCTCATCTTCTTTTTCTAGGTATTCTTTTCCGCGATTCAGTACTTCAGGTCTAGATCCAATCAACATCACATCCATTTATCTCACTATCTTTTTAAGCTATTTTATCTCTTGATCCGAATTCATGATGTCTCTAGAGTTTTTATGCCTTTTTTCTCCATCCTTTAATTTGAGATATCTATCAATAGTTTTCAGGAGTTTCTCATTTTCTATGCCATTTCCCCCTTCTTCAGACATCTGTTTTACTCGTTTTAAACACCTCTGAAAGGCCTCACCGTTATTTTTAGAGTTAGAAACTTTTCGATAGGTCATCATTACAGTGTCTCGGTCTAACATTTTCCATTAAGTAGTTAAGACGTCAAGTATCTATTATAAACTCGTAGAGAATCGAATTCCGTATTAGAGTTCGATATATACTTATATATAGAAAAATCAATCCCTATTCATATATGTACGATGTAACTGATAAAGAAGTAGATATTGGCTGAAAACACTCCTTATTTTTTCTCTCGCGATCTCTACGGCTTCGGACTTATTTCTCAAGGAGTACTTCTTGGATTGAACACCTTCGTGTTTCTCTAAAATATCCCTGTCTTCAAGATCATGTAGTTTTGGATACATCGTCCCGGCACTTATGGAAAGGCCGAACCTTTCTCTGAGTTTATCGATTATAGCTTTTCCGTGGATCTTACCCTCGTTAGCGATCATAAGAATTGTAAGTTCTTCTAAACAGTTTTTTTGGATGTCTTCTTTGATTTTATCCTCGTTGATCACGCCTTCGATTTTTTTAGAAAGCTCTTCCATTAAATTTTTTGACCCTTCCAGCTCAAAATTCTTTATCTGGCTTATCAACTGTTCGTTCATAACCCATTCTGTGACATCGAAAAGATTGACTATACTTTTACCAGAATCAGGCAATAACGAGATCGAGATAAGTACGTCTTTTTTTTCTCCAGATCCATCCGATACTACAGTATGATAACTACTCGGAACGGTATCATCATCGATCTCTTTGAAAGCGTGAATTTTTTCCAATCTATTTTCATCTTTCTCAACTATAACCGACGAGACTTGTTCACCTTCAACATTTTCTCTATCCTTCCCGATCAATTCTAAAAATTCGCTGTTAGCAGTTTCAACCATTCTATCTTTCGAAAGAACAACAGTAGGATTAGGACTAAATTCTAACAAGTTCCTGTACATCTTTTCGGTTATTTTCTCAACTTCTTTTGTTATGATATTGGCTAATATCTCGAACTGTGTTTTGGGGTCTCCACTTTTTTGTAAGTAACGATCGGCCCCGAGATTTAGAGCTTTCATCGCTACTTCTTCTCGTCCTCTACCTGTTAAAATTATAAACGGTATATCGCTTTTCTTTTCTTCTCTGATCTTTTTCAAAAGTTCTAAACCATCCATCTCTGGCATTTGGTAATCCGAAACGATAGCATCTGAACCTTCTCTCTCATATGAATTTAATGCTTCTTTAGCCGACAAAGCAGTGATAACATTTAACTCCTGATCCGCTCTTTCAATGAATCTCTTCGCCTGGTCCAAAAAACCCTTATCATCATCTATGACCAATACTGTGATGGTATCTTTATTTTTCATCTTCTGCCACCCTATTTATAGATATATATCTATTTCATGCCGGATAAGTGTACATAATTGTATATTTTTTCCTACTTTTAGCTTTTTGCCCTTATTTCGTAGTTGTAGAGACCTAGATGACGAGCGAAATATAGATTTTGTCTGACAGAAAAAATAGCTATATTCTTTAGATAAATTAAAATATATGAGAGGGAGTTTGAAATAATCGAAGATTTTTTCACTTTTCCAGAAAAACATAATGAAAAAAATATAAAATACTAAAATCGTTATTTTAAAAACCATAAAATCAACGAAAAAATTAAATAGTTATAAACATAAAGTAAGACACTATGTCAGACGAAAGAGAAAAATTACATCGGTATATAAACCTGATTAACCAAAAGAATTTCGACAAGTGGGCTAATGGAAAGAGATCCTTAGCTGACCTAGTCAGGGAGCATCATTTCCTTGCTTCGATGTACCAGTCGAAAATAGAAAATGCTATCCATGAACACAGTCCTCACGAATTCCTCGAAATATTTGAAGAAGAAAGACCCGATATCGATTTCGGCAACGAAAAAGAAGTGGAAAAAAGGATAAAAGAAGAGATGAAAGAGATAGAAAGTGCTCTCTAATCTAAATAGAAACATTGATAAACCCTGGTCTTTCTAAGACAATCAAGAGGAAGTCATGATTGAAGACATAGATTATCTAGTATCGGCTGTGATGTATGATCCGTCAGACATTAAGATAAAGAAGGTTCTCTCTCACGAAAAAAAGGACCAATATGGCGTTGGATATCCCTTCGAAGAGACCAGGAAACATATGCTCAAAAAGATAGAGGACGACGCATGTTACTACACCTTGATCAAGGATGAAAACACACCTTTCGAGTACAACGTTGGTGAAGAGATAAAGAAGGTGGAGATAGAATCCGAAATCTATCTGAGGATTGATGATCAAAATGAAAAAAGAGATTATCTAGGAGGACTACAGCGCCTTAAAGAATTACCTTATTGATACTTTTTTATTTTTTTACCAGGCAAGATATCTCATATCTAAATCGCTTCCATTTTTCTCGAGATATATCCGAAACTTTATTAAGCCACTGCCCCGTAGATAAGGATTCGACGGAGTCACATAGAGATAACATGATAAAGAGAGTCGAAGAAAGCAAAGGAAAAGAAGAAATCCTATCTCAAATGGAACCTCTTATCGCCGAATGGTTCGATCAAAAGTTTGAATCCTTAACGGAGCCGCAAGGTTATGCTATACCTATGATACATGAAGGAAAAAACGTTCTAGTCTCTTCACCAACTGGCTCTGGTAAAACGTTAACCGCTTTTCTTTCAATCATAAATGAACTTTTTAAACTGGATAAAAAAGATGAACTCGAAGATAAGATATATTGCGTCTATGTCTCGCCCTTAAAGGCCCTAGCTAACGATATTCATAAGAATCTTGAAGAACCTCTTAGGGAGATCAGAGAGCTGGCTGAAGAAAAAGACATGAAAGTACCTAAAATAAAAACGGCGATCCGTTCTGGAGACACACCCCAGAATGAGAGAAGAAAGATGGCGAATGATCCTCCTCATATCTTCATCACAACTCCAGAAAGTCTTGCTCTTTCTCTTTCCTCTCCAAAATTCAGAGAGAAATTTAAAGACGTTCAATACTTCATCAACGACGAGATTCATGATATAGCTTCCTCAAAAAGAGGTGTGTATCTTTCATTAAATACTGAACGTCTGGAAGAGCATGTAAAAGGAGAGATGACGAGGATAGGTTTATCCGCAACTCAGGCCCCCATTAAAGAGCTAGCTAAATTCTTAGGAGGATATGAAGACAATGAATCTCGTGAGGTGAACATCGTCGAGGTCATGGGCGAGAAAAACCTAGATCTCTCGGTGATATCGCCGGTCGATGATATGACATTATTGCCTTACGAAGTGGTCAATTCTCGTATGTACGATCGCCTAAAGGAGATGGTGGAGAGTCACCGAACTACTTTGATATTCACCAATACGAGAAGCGGAGCGGAAAATGTAGCTTATAAACTCAAGGATAGAGGTATTGATGAAGTAGCGGCCCATCACGGTAGTCTCAGTAAGGATACCCGATTAGAGGTTGAAAATAATCTCAAAAACGGTGATCTTAAAGCAGCGGTCTCTTCCACTTCGTTGGAACTCGGTATCGACGTCGGTTACATCGATCTTGTTGTCCAGGTCAATTCTCCAAAAACAGTTGCTAAAGGTCTACAGAGAGTCGGAAGAGCGGGTCATACTATCGGAGAGACTTCCAAAGGAAGGATGATTGTCTTCGATAAAGACGATCTCCTCGAATGTTCAGTACTCACCCGTAAGGCGTATCAGCATGATATAGACCGAGTTAGTATACCAGAGAATAATCTTGACGTACTATCCCAGACACTCATAGGGATGAGTATAGAGCACCGCTGGGACGTCGATAGAGCATATGAAGTAGTAAAAAAGGCATACTGTTATAGAGATCTACCTAAAGATGATTTCATGAATACGCTTGAATACCTCGGTGGAACACAATTCGAGAACGTTTATCCAAAGATATGGTACAATAAGGATGAAGGGGTATTCGGAAAAAAAGGCGGAGTCCAGATGCTCTATTATATGAACGTTGGTACTATACCTTCTGATTCCAGCTATCAGGTATATTCAGAAAAAGGGATTCCTCTTGGAACACTTTCAGAAAAGTTCGTAGAAAGACTCTCGAAAGGAGATGTTTTCGTTTTAGGTAGTCATTCTTACGAATTCCTCCATACTAGAGGTAATAGGGTTTTCGTCAATGACGCCTCGGGCAAAAAGCCAACAGTTCCCAGCTGGACCGGTGAGATGCTTCCAAGAAGTTATGATCTTTCCGTCGGAATAGGAGAGTTCAGAAGGAAGTTGTCCAATAGGTTGGATGATGATAATGTTATAGATTGGCTGAAAGAAGAGTACAGGATAGACGAAGGATCTGCTCAGACTATACTAAGTTATTTTGAGGAGCAGCTTGGAGTTATAGATGAACTGCCTACTGATAAGAAAATACTATTGGAAGGGCATATAGGCCAGGATGGAAATTATAACGTGATCTTCCATGCTGCCTATGGAAGAAAAACCAATGATACACTTTCTAGGGCGTATGCGTACAAGATATCTAACAAATTCAACTGTAACGCTAACGTTTCCATAACAGATGACAATTTCATGATCACTACCAAGAAAAAGATACCGCTTGAAAAGATAGCTGAACTTCTTTCACATGATGAGATTGAAGGCATACTCAAAAAGAGTGTAAAGAATACGGAACTGTTCAAACAGAGGTTTCGGCACTGCGCCGGGCGAGCTTTGATGATACTGCGGAATTACAAAGGCAGGGAGATATCGGTTTCAAAACAGAAGCTAAGGTCTAAACAGATATTGGATAAACTTCATGAGATGGAAGACTTCCCGATAATAAAAGAGACTTACAATGAGATCCTACACGAGGTATTGGACTTAAAAAATGCAAAAGAGGTCTTACGAGGTGTAGAGGAAGGCGAGATTGAGATCAGATGTGCGGATTATTCTGAGACTCCTTCTCCCTTCGCACACGAGGTTTTGATGGCGGGTATATCCGATGTAGTCATGATGGATGACAGGAGCAGTTTACTGAGGAAGTTCCATCAAAAAGTTCTAGAACAGGTAATCCCTAAGGAGGAAATAGAGAACTTTAAGTTTGATAGTGAAGTGGTGGAAGAACATTTTCTAGATAAAAAGCCGAGATTTCATTCCAAGGAGGGCATGATCGACGTCATAAGAGAACTGCAGCCTACAAATGTATTCAAAGAAAAGGGCAACAGCGTATTCTCCCAGACCGATAAACCTTTCGACAAGGTTAAAGGATGGTCTAAAGAACTGCTTAATGAAGGCACTATCCAATCACTTTGGGTGGACGAAACAAAATATCTGATGAGTGAAGACATAGGTAGGTACCTTCGTTCTCTTGACCAGGGGGAACAGCCCCACGGGGGTGCACCGGTTATAGAGCAGCTGAAAGATGGTGTAAAGACCGAGCACGAACTGTATGAAAATACCGATCTGAGACTGAAAGAAGTGAAGAATATCTTGAGAGACATGGAGCGTAAACGCCTTATTAGCAGGGTTTCGATGGGAGAAAATGAGGAGTACAAATATTCACTTCTAGAAAAGAAGGATACTAGACTCGAGTCCGTCGAGAAGATAATTTTAGATCATTTAGAATATGAAGCTCCACGTAGTCTCGAAGAGATAGCTTATGCACTTGATCTTTCTGAAGATATAGCATTGAAGGCATTGAACAACTTGGTGGAACAGAACGAAGTCGTCTCTGGGCGTTTGGTCATGGGGGAAGGCGAACAGTACATGCTTCACGAGGATTATCATGAGTTGAGATTTCCAGGCGGAGACTACATCTCCGATGATAAAACCAAGAGATATAAGGCCAAAAAACAGTTCGATGAAGTGGATTCTATAGAGGAATACTTCGAACTTTTCATGGAGGCGGGAACACCGTACGACATTTTCTATCGTGTCTCTGACTTTTCACGCGATGACTGGAAAGATATGAGAAGGAATGGAGAGATCATTGAGGGAAGATTCGTTAGGGGTCGAGTGAGATACGCATTGAAGGACGATATCCCGGCTTTCGTAGGAGCTTATCGGACCGAAGACCTGACTGAAGAGGAAGAGAATATATTGGATCTTATCAGACGTGGAAAGGCTAATACTGTTAGGGAAATAAAGAAGAAAAGCGACTTGGATAACGAGAGAGTGAAAGAGATAATCAAAAAACTGGATAGAAACCTTTATCTCATCAGAGAGTACACAGGGCGAGACGGATGGTCCTCTACTAATAAATACAGAACTCTTCAAGTCGAACCGATGGAAAAAGAGGATGCTAGGAAAAAAATAATCGAACGCTATTTGAGAGGTAACGGACCGGCTTCTTTTTCAAGTATCAGATATTACACGGGTTTTCAAACCGACGAGATCGAAAGTATAGTTTCTGAACTACTCCATAAAAAGAAAATCAAAAAATTGATCGTGGGCTCTTCTCAGGAGGAGATGTACATCAGCCAGGGGGAGGCTGAAGATATACATAAAGCCAAAGGTGGCGAATTCGACAAACTCCGTATACTCTCGAAAAAAGACCCATATGCGAGACCTCTGTGGGCGGACATCTACAGGCGTTATGGAGATGATTGGATCTTTCCGCTGGTTAAGAGAGGCGACGTAGTCGGCGGAGTAGAAAAATGGGAGATGAGCGGATGCATCGAGATAAGACACTTGGATTTAGATGATGAAGCAATGCTCCCTGAAGCTTTGAATTCACTAGACGAGATGATGGAATATCACAGACTGGGTGGTTATGACATTGTAAGGATCAGGAATTTCCAGGAGACACCCGTGACGGAATTAGATGAAGATATGCTCTCTATATTCCAGGAGAACGGCTATGTGATGATACAGGACATGCTGGTAAAGGGTAATGTTACGGAAGAGGTCTTCACAGAAGATACCTTAAGATCTTACGTTTTCAAAAGGCAGATGCTAGGTAAAAAGCGATATTCGGATCCCGAAGATTCTATAAGAGCCATGAAAGGGGCTAGATCAGATTTTGAACTACGATCTCGAACGGACGAATTTTACTCACTTGACTGGTTGTATCGGAGGGATAAAGTGTTAGCCGGAAAGATGATTCCTCCATACAAGATGTACGCTCTTCCGGAACATGTTGGGATCTACAGAACTGCAAAAGATGTCCAATGGAGTCCGGCTATGGAAGCTGTATATGAGATGATAGATAAGAAGGAGCCCGTCCCCAAAAGGACAGTTTATTATCAATCACCTTACAGCAGGGGCAAAACTAAGAATGCTCTAGATGAACTGTATGAAGGTATGATAATCACTAAAGACGTGGATGATAGGTATATCACAACCCCCAATAAAGATATGGACGTAGAAGAGGCGAAAAAGATTGTCGTAAAATGGGCCTTTGAGAATTTCGGTGTATTTACGGCAGAGAAGCTTTCATCTTATCTTGGTATGGATTACAGCATGAGGACTATAAGAAATATCTTATCTGAACTAGTCGAGGAAGACTTTCTATCTAAAGGATTTTTGAAAAAAGGAGACGATTCTGTATATTGGATACTTACCGAAGGTTTAGATTTATTGCCTGATTTGAGTTTTACAGGGAAAGGTGTGATAACGACGAAAGACAGGTTGAATCTATATTTCAGGGACGAGATCAAGGAAAAATTCGATCTCGGTGCTAGCAACGTAGTGTTCGATGATTCGAAACTTGTTGCAGCTTTCGATGCTAGTTTCAGATCTAATACGGTGAATATAAAAGAGTACACAGGTGATAAAAACTACCGCAAGACCATAAAGGAATGGGCCTACGACCACAATATGAATGTAAAAAGCCAGGATAAAAAGAAGGAAAAAGTCTCGGATTACGAGATAAGAAAATGGTATGAGAGTACTAGAGGTTTATAAGGCACCCTTGGCAGATTCAAATCTGATTTTTTAGTCTTTAAATTGTCCTACGATTATACCTAAAAGGATGGCCCCTAGAAAAAAGACTATCCAACCGAAACATAAGTAAGAAAGAGCTGAAAAGATATCAATACCATATCCATCCATCACTCTAATAGCTAAAAAGGAAATAATAACCCCGATGACTAAAAGAGGGATAACCCATTTGCCCTCAGTAAGTTTAGCTGTACCTTTTAGTATTCCATGCCAGTTATATCTCATGATTTATCCCCTTAACCTTTCCGTATTATAAAAGTATTTTTTTTCACACATATATTTTTTGTGATGAGATCAAGTTTTTATGAAAAATGAACGAAGCATATTTATGATTTGAAATGTTTTTCTCAAATTACTTAAAAAGAGGTGATGAATATTTCCAAAGGAAAGGTCCTCCTTTTAGGCCTAGGAATGCAGGGCGAAGCCGTACTCCACGATCTGATGAGATCCGATAACGTATTTGAAATCATCGTAGGGGATAGGTCTCCCGATTCTAAGAGACTTGTAGAGGGGTTGGATTCCGATATGGTGAAGTACGAAGAGATCGATGCCTCCGATACTGATAGTGTTTCGGAGATCATGGAAGAAATTGACCTGGTAATAGAACTTCTACCTCCCGGATTTACCTTTCTTATCGCTAATTTAGCAGTTGAAAATGGAATAAATATGGTCAGTACCATGTATCTACAGGACCCTGAAGAAACAGACCTAGGGACGATAAAAGACAGAGAAAACGCTATAGCGGAACTCGATAAAAAAGCTAAAGAAAAGAATATCGTTATCTTACCAGAGTTTGGATTGGATCCAGGTCTCGATCTAATGCTAGCGAAACAAGCTGTTAGAGATCTTGACGAAGTGGATGAACTTTTCTGCTATGGAGCGGGCCTTCCCGAGTATGAAGATGCGGATAATCCGCTAAAATACAAGTTCACATGGTCCGTTGAGGGTTTACTTAAGACGTATAAAAGACCCGCTAGGATCCTTAAAAATGGAGAAATCATAGATATCCCTGGAGATGAGATATTCTCTAAAGAGAATGTTCACACCCTTGATCTTGAAGGATTAAAAGGTCTGCTAGAGTGCTATCCGAATGGAGACGCTCTTGAATATGCCGAAAGATTAGATGTTAAAGAAGAATTAGAAAGTATGGCGAGATATACCTGTCGCTGGGAAGGTCATACTGATTTTTGGGGAACTATGGTCAAAAGTCGGTTTTTAGATGAAGAGCCGATGGAAGTCGACGGAAAAGAGGTAAGTCCGATCGAATTTGTGGCTGAACATCTAAAGGAACAGGACAACTTCTGGTTAAAAGATGATGAAAGAGATATGGCGATGATCAGAATGGAAGCCCACGGTCTCAAAGATGGAGAAGAAACGTGTAAAGTCTATCAGTTGATAGACAGAAGAAATCTTGAGAGCGGTTTTACCGCCATGCAGCGTACGGTAGGTTTTACAGCCAGTATAGGAGCACATCTTATCCTCGATGGAAGCATAAAGAAAAAAGGCATTATCTCACCTACTGACATACATCTATCTGAGATTTCCGAAGAACTTGAATCTAGGGATATAGATATCGAACACCATATTGAGAATTAAAGTCCAAAAACAAGAAAAAATTGTAAATAGCTTTTAGAGATTTTGTGTCAAAAGGAATTAGAGATCGTTAGGAGGACCTTAGATGAAAGATGTGATGAAACAATTCTATTTTGAGATGCCGACTGAACTCGAATATGGTGTTGGAAAGATAGACATTTTACAGCAGAAACTTGAGGAGATGAAAATAGAAAAACTGCTGATAGTTACCGATAAGGGCATCGAACAAGCTGGCATCCTCGACAAGATAAAATACAATCTAAGCGAAATAGATCACGAGATATACGATGAAGTCGAATCTAACCCCAAGGATTTCCCTGTAGAAAAAGGAGCTGAGATAGCTCGGGAATTTGACCCTGATGGAATATTGGCTGTTGGAGGTGGGAGTCCTATTGACTGCGCTAAAGGGATAGGAGTATTGCTGGGTGAAGAAAGTGATGATATTAGAAAATATTATGGAAAAAACACCGTAAAAGAAGAGATATCACCTTTTATCGCGATCCCTACAACAGCGGGAACCGGGAGCGAAGTGACTTTTTCCTCCGTAATCACTGATAGCGAATCCAACACCAAAAAGAGTATCAGGAGCTCTTTCATCGCACCCGATCTGACCATCCTTGATCCAGAACTCACGAAGAGTTTACCTAAAAATCTCACTGCTTACTCAGGTATGGATGCGTTTACACACGCAATAGAAGCTTACACCGCAAAAACAGCTACAGCTTTAACTAACACCTTTGCGTTGAGTTCTATGGATCTTATCCTGAATAACATCGAGAAAGTGTTTCAAGAACCAAATGATATTAACTGTAGGTCATCGATGTTATTGGGTAGTACAATTGCTGGAATTGCATTCAATCACTCCGACGTAGCTTCGGTCCACTGTATGGCAGAATCCTTAGGAGGGAAATATGACGCTCCTCATGGACTCTGTAATTCAATCATCCTTCCATATGTTATGGAATATAATATGGAATACTGTTCAGAGAAGTACGCCAAAGCGGCTGAAATCATGGGATATGAATATGAAACTGTTGAACAAGGGGCTAGGAAAGCTGTTAAAGGTATCAAAGAACTCAACAAAAAGCTAGAGATACCTTCGTTAGATGAAATAGGCTTTAGGGAAAACGATGTAGATGAACTCGCTGAGATGTCCGTGAACAATCTTTCCAACGAAAGCAATCCGAGAGATATGAAAAAAGAGGATTACGTCAAATTATTCAGGAAAATGAGATGAGTTCAATCCTCCTCGAATAGATAGAGGTGTTCGGAGTAACCCTCTTCTTCCATTTTCTCCTTAGGTATGAATCGAAGAGCTGCTGAATTCATACAGTAGCGCTTTCCTGTAGGGGGTGGTCCGTCGCTAAATAGATGCCCAAGATGAGAATCGGCGTGCTTGCTCTTTACTTCTGTTCTGCTATCTAAACCGCTTTCTTTCTGAGTGAGTATATTGTCAGGTTCTAACGGCTTGCTGAAGCTCGGCCATCCAGATCCAGATTTGAATTTATCCTTTGAGCTGAAAAGGACTTCCCCAGAAACAATATCCACATATATCCCATCATCTTCATTGTCGTAGTACTCGTTCTGAAAGGCCGGTTCCGTTCCCTTTTTTTGAGTTACTTCATACTGTTTTTTCGTTAGCATTTTCTTGAGTTCTTCATCCGATGGTTTCTCAAAAGATTCTTCATTTTCTCTTATTCTAGACTGCATGCTCCTTCACCTCCTGCAGATTTCCATTTATCGAATAACATCTCTATCCCCTTTTGGCTGAGGCCAAGTTCTTCAAGATCATCCTTGGACTCCACGGATCCATTACCAGAGATATAACCATTGGCGCGAGTTACAGCCGTGGAATCTATGAATCCATCTATCTCAGGATAGATCTGTTTGTATGCTTTGTAGAATTTCTTATGGTTACTCAGATGATATTTCTGGTGATAATCTTCTGCAAGATGGAATCCCGAGAATGGCCTTATCTCGGTCCTGATTATACCTGAAGTTTCATCTTGTCTTTTTTTCTTCGTCTCTTTAGCTATCTTTTCCTGTTCCTCATTATGGAAAAAGATGATAGACATATACTGAGTGCTCTTAGACTGAGTGGGGTTATGTCCTCTCCAAAAAGTATCTATGAGTTCATTATAGCTTACCTGATCTGGATCATATCTCACCTGAACTGTTTCCGTATGATCACCCAATCTGTGGTAAGTCGGTTTTTCTTTAGTACCTCCGGCGTAACCAACCTTGGTATTTATGACTCCGGATTTTGCTCCAAAAAGTGAGTCAGGTCCCCAAAAACATCCCATCGAAAAGGTCGCGGTTTTTAATTCTCCTGGCCTGTTCTTGTCTATCGGTGGTTTTTCCCCCTTTATCAGTTCATCTTCACTTTCTCTCATCCCAAATATACCTAATAATGTTAGAAGACTAACTGTAAAATTATCTTTTTTTGTCATCTTTTCTCTCTGAAATACGTTATCATCTTCTTCACCATTAAACCTTTCCACATAGTATCTCAGCTGATACAAAAAATAATGGATATCTCAGAAGGATAGCTAGAGTGATATCAAACAATCAGTCGAACCACCCAGCATCTTCCATCGCTTCTGTAGATATCTGATCACTTGGGCCGTCACCTCTAGCTACAGTTACTCCAACTTCTTTTCCTACCGTATCTGATATCTCTGCAACATCTTCATGATCGAATCCAGGACACAATATCATAGAGTGTATCCCTTTGTCCTTTACGTAATTTTTTGCCAAGTCAAGTGCTTCCTGCTGGTCCTGGGCGAGATTGATATAAAGTATGTACTTTCCTGTCTCTATCTTTTTCCTATGTTTCTCCATCTCTGCATCGGGAGCGAGAGCCAAAAATAGACTTCTAAATTTCATAAATATCGACCTTTCTACAT
>JAZKSP010000145.1:0-3235 GCA_036626005.1 Thermoplasmatota archaeon
AGGTAGATATATATGAAAAAGATAGAGATATTGGGAACCGGCTGTTCGAAATGCCAAAGACTAGAAAAGAACGCAAAGAAAGCAGTTGACGAACTCGGTATAGATGCCGAGATCGAAGAGGTCCAGGATCTAGAGGAGATAAGTGCGAGAGGCGTCATGTCGACTCCCGGTATAGCGATCGATGGTGAAACCAAAGCTACCGGAAAGGTATTGAATCCAGATCAGATAAAAAAGATGTTGAGGGAGTAATAGCACCTTCTAGACAAACTCTCGATCTCCTTAGTGAAAAAACTCATCTTGGTTTAGAGTCTATAATGTCTCGATAATAGTAGTAGGATCTTCATAAAATCATTAGATATAGAAATGAGAGAACGAACAGAGAAATCATCTATTTAGATACGATTGAAAGAAGGAATGAATCGATATCGAGCGTAATATTTCTAAAGATCATAAAGAAAAATTTTTACCTTTTTCAGTGATGCGGTAGATCACAAAGTTCGCTTTTCGATGTCCTTCTATAAGTCCGACATCTTTTAAAACTGAAAGATGATAAGATAACTTTGAGTCTTTGATATCCAGCATCTCTTTTAAGAGACAGACGCAAAGATCCTGTTGATCGAGAAGTGTCAAGATCTTCAACCTCAGCGGTTTTGACAGGGCCTTATATATCTCACTTTGATCTTCTATTTCATCATGGTCAATACCTTTCATCAATTCCATGATCCCGCCGGTTTGCTCCAATTCATCTTCGACCTCCTCGGGAACATCAAATTCCACCAAATTTATCATCTCGCCATTGTATTTATGAAATGAATCGGTTATATATTTTTGTGAGAACTCAATTTTCCTCATCGATACGACAGTAGCGATTGGAGAGTTCTTTAATTTCCTCTAAAAAATCTGAAATTTCAGGGTTAGCTAAGGAATAGATTATCTTTCTGCCCTCCCGCCTTTTTTTCACCAATCCACATTTTCTGATCCCTTGGAGGTGGTGGGAAATAAGTGACTGTTCTTCATCAAGTGCTTCTATTATCTCATTCACACTCCTCTCTTTTTCTTCAAGGAGTTTCAGTATCTTGTATCTTGTCTCGTTGGCTATGCATTTCAACACATCAATTTCTTTATCGATCTGCATCTATCATTTCTAATAAACAATTCAAATAACTTAAAGCTTATGTGAAAAAATATTTATATGAATTAAGTTTCATGTATTATCAAAGTGAAAGGAGATGTCAGATAGGATCTCATCAGAGAAGATAGAAAAAGAAGCTGAACATGCAGAACACGGATTGACTTTCTTTGAGAAGTACCTATCCATCTGGGTGGCGATCTGTATCGTTCTAGGGGTGACGATCGGCAGATTTCTTCCTGTAATTCCAAACACTCTAGGTGAATTCGAATACGCACACGTTAACATCCCAATCGCTATCTTGATCTGGTTCATGATCTATCCGTCTATGGCGGAGATAGATTTTAGAAGTATACTAGGAGTTAAAGAAAAACCGAAAGGGCTGATCGTGACATGGACTTCTAATTGGGTGATAAAACCCTTCGTTATGTATGGGCTGATATGGTTCTTCATGACTATCGTATTCAACGATTTTATTTCAGCTGAATTACAGAGTCAATACATAGCTGGGGCTGTACTGTTGGGTGCTGCGCCATGTACTGCGATGGTGTTCGTTTGGAGTTATCTGTCAGATGGTGATGCTGCTTACACTTTAGTTCAGGTCGCTAGCAATGATCTGATATTGTTGTTCGCTTATGTTCCTCTCGTCACTTTCCTACTGGGTATCGGAGGTATAACAGTACCTTATGATACCCTGATCCTTTCGGTCATTTTGTATGTAGGTATCCCACTAGCGGCAGGATATCTCTCAAGGACTTATCTGATAGATAAAAAGGGTGAAGACTGGTTCGAAGACGTATTCCTCGAAAGGATGGGAAATGTAACCATAATAGGGCTTTTAATGACATTAGTACTGTTATTCTCCTTCCAGGGAGACATAATATTGAACAATCCGATACACATACTGTTGATAGCGGTACCGCTAGTGATCTTCACTTTCACTATTTTCTCTATCGCATACGGTTGGTCCTATCTTTGGGGTATCGATCATGAGATCGCTGCTCCCGCAGCGGAGATCGGAGCGAGCAATTTCTTCGAATTGGCTGTCGCCGTCGCGATATCGGTCTTTGGTATAACCTCGGGGGCAGCACTGGCGACTGTGGTAGGAGTTCTTGTTGAAGTGCCGGTTATGTTGACTCTCGTTGGTATAGCCAACCGGACAAGAAAGTATTTTTAATAAGATGTTTATATAGGTGTGTTCCATGAGAATACTGCTCATATCGGACGTGCATGGTAATTACGAAGCATTGAAAGAAGTGTTGGCTGAAGAGGAATATGATCGTCTATACTGCATGGGCGATATCGTTGATTACGGACCCTCAAATGAGGAATGTGTTCAAGCAATCAGAGATAAAGCTGATCTTGTAGTTAGAGGAAACCATGATAATGCCGTGGCATTCGGTGTTGACTGCGGATGCGGGTACGAGATAAAGGAACTATCTCAGGAAGTGAGGAAGATAACAGTTGAAGATATATCCAAGGAATCTAAAGAATATTTAAGTGAAATACCAATGACTGAATCTAGAGAGGATTATTTTTTGACTCATGCTTCAAAAGATGATCTATACAAGTACCTAAAACCGGAGACTTCAGAGGATGAGTTCGAAGAATTCAAAGATATCAATCAAGATATAGTCTTGCTAGGACATACTCATATACCCATGGACAGGGAGATCAAAGGTAAAAGGTACATCAATCCCGGGAGTTTAGGTCAACCAAGGGATGGAGACACTAGAGCGGCCTATGCAGTGTTAGAGGACGATGAGATCACATTCAAGAGATTGGAATACGATATAGGATCAGTGGTTGAAAAGATGAGAGAAAAGGATTACCCCGAGAGAGCGATCAGGATATTGAAAGCCGGTAAGGTGGTGCCGTGAAAGTTGCTATTGATCAAAGAGGTGATTTACATGAGCGATGAAGAAACACCATTCGGGCTGAAGAAAACTCGAAAAGGATGTGGATGTTCGGGTTCAAGTGATGTTACGATTGTAAATATCGATGGAAGTGGAGTGGGGATCAGAGGCATGAAAGAAATACTTGAAGATCTAGAAGAGAAAGGGATATCACCCGATGAAGTTGATGAAGACGAATTGATAGAAAAAT
>JAZKSP010000025.1:0-16428 GCA_036626005.1 Thermoplasmatota archaeon
TGTAACATATGCGTTGAATAGAATCTAGACTAATTAAATCTGTTGATTTATTTACAATAGAAAACCTGTAAAATACGTATCTATCCCTGTAAAGAACAAGATGATAGGAAATATTAGGCATCCCATCAAATGCACTCTTTTCACACCGTACAGAGGAGGGATAACCCCTATCGCTGTAGATACCAATCCTACAAAAACGCCAAGTGGCCCTGATAAAACAAACATCATAACTATCAAAAAGACGATGATCGCCTTTGACAGCTTGTTGTATTCGATCTTTTGATGGATAGTCGAGAATTTTTTTCCGATCATCAATGTCAATAAATAAGCTACTGTAGAGGATATCACAACCGCAAAAAGTAGAAGCAAAAAAAGCTCAGGAACTTCTACCAATATGGACCATTCTTCGATATTCGCTTCATTTATCCTGAGTATCGCCTGCATAGCTCCGCTCCTCGCTTTCAAGATGATGAAAAGAGCTACTAGGGTGAAGATGGCGCAGGAAGTGTCGACCGCAGAAACAGCCATTATGTACTCTCTAGACTTTGTCTCTTCACTTTCATCTTCAGGTATAAAGACCCGGGTCACAGCTGTAGCAGCCGCTGCGGTAATACCCGGAAGCCACCCTACAAGACCACCGGAAAGTGTACCTGAAGTTATACCCCTTATCTTACTCTTATTATCCATCTTTACTTCGATATCAGTCTTTTGATCCGGGACGTCAGGATTATCCATCAAACTAACTAGAAGATTAGATAACCCGAACAATCCCGTAAACATCGGGAAAAGCATCAAAGATGTGTTGGGTGTGCTTTCCTGTTCTATCAATGTCCAATTGTAGGTGTATAAACTAGAGGGAGTCAAAATTATAAATCCGAGAAGTCCACTCAATAAGAATAGACCTCCAGCAACCGCCTTGGGTTTAACATCGAGTAGACTGATCCCCTCCTGCATTACCAGAACAAAAACAACGATGAATAGTATCAGAGGGATGAATGGGATAAGTTTGTCGTAAAGGTTCACGGGATTCCCCATCATCAGCCTCGCGGGAAGTATCAAAAGGAGCGCTATAAAAGATGCGGCAAAACTTCCTAACGCACTAGCTTTCACTGCCTCGTACCCCCTACCTTCTAAAAGCATCTCGTGAGCAGGTAAAACAGCAAGGGCCGTCTCTCCTTCTGGTGCCCCTAAAAATGTTGAAGGGATGAAGTCCAAAAAAGTATGGGTTATCAGGCAGCCGATAACCAACATAGAGATGAACAGGAGTAACTCAAAATTTGTAACACCGAAGTCAGAGATCAAACCAGTTACGAAAATCGATATCGTGCCTAAGGAACTTATTATCAAAAAAGATATGGTATTTACATGGATACCGGGAACCAGTCCGGTTAATATACCCAGGCTTATACCCATAAAAGTGAATAGAACGGAAAATAAAAGTATTGAAATTGGAGTCATCCTATCTTATCAGTGTACTACTAACCTTTAATCGATCCGTCTTTCACTCCCACTCGATCGTTCCGGGTGGTTTATTTGTGATATCGTAGACAACTCTATTGACCTCGTCCTTCATCTCATTGGTTATCCTGGTAGAGATCCTAGCCATGATATCTGGAGGTATCTTACTGAAGCTTGCGGTCATCGCATCTAGAGACTGAACGGCTCTAACAGCGATCGTATGTCCGTAAGCTCTTTTGTCACCTTGGACTCCAACCGTCTTGATCGGAAGCAGAACTGCGAAATACTGCCATGGTCTCTCCATCTCTCCTTTCTCGACTGCTTCTTCGATCTCAGTTTCCACTATATGACAAGCTTCTCTGACTATCTCGGTTTTTTCAGGGGTGGCTTCTCCTATCACTCTTATAGCAAGTCCGGGCCCTGGAAAAGGCTGCTTCTCAGCTGTTGAGAGTCCGATCTCACGAGCGACTTTTCTCACCTCGTTCTTGTAAAGATCCTGAAGAGGCTCGATGAGATCCAATCCCATCTCTTCAGGTAAACCTCCGACATTGTGGTGTGATTTTATAGTATCTCTGTTCTCGTCACCGCTCTCTATCCAATCTGGGGCTATAGTTCCTTGAACTAGGTAATCTGCGTCGAACTTCTTCGCCTCTCTTTCGAAGACCTCGATGAACTTGTTCCCTATGATATTACGTTTTTCTTCTGGATCTACAACACCTTCCATGGCCTCGTAGAACTCTTCCCTCGCATCGATCACCTTGTGGTTTACACCCATCTCTTCTAATATATTGTCCATGTTCTCTGTCTCATTTTTCCTCATATATCCCGTATCCACATAGACAGCTAGAAGGTCCTCCTCGAGAGCCTCACTCGCTAATACCGCGGAAACAGTACTGTCAACACCACCGCTGCATCCCACTACAGCTTTGCCTTCGACCTCTTTTATCTCTTTTACTTTTTCTTTGATAAAACTTTCTGGATCTTTCAACTTAATCTCCTCTTAATATTCTTCCTCTACGTCTTCAGCATCTTTATAAACCCTTTCTTTTCTATCTTCCCTGTATTCCTCTAACTTCTGTTTTATATCTTCATCGGTTCTAGCCAATATCTCCACGGCTAACAAGGCCGCGTTATCTCCTCTATTCATACCTACAGTAGCTACTGGAACACCGGGGGGCATCTGAACTATAGATAATAATGAATCATAATTCATCCTGCCGCTCACGGGGACCCCAATAACCGGCTTATTTGTATGTGATGCTACTACTCCAGGAAGAGCAGCCGATAGACCCGCAACAGTTATGAATACCTCCGCATCATCACATATCTCTTCAGTCCTTTCCGGAGTTCGGTGGGCCGAAGAAACGGTCATCTGGTAATCGATGTCCAACTTCTCAAGAATATCTACTGCTTTTTCGCCTACTTCCAAGTCGCTTTTGCTTCCAAGTATTATCTTTACGTCCATAGCAGGTGTAAAAAAGAATAGTAAAATAGTTTTTTCGGTCGGGCTATGTTTTCATTATCGCTACCAAAAATATGCCAAGGGCGATCACGGCACCTATGATAAAAGCCCCGACGAAGAAGAGCCCGTACTTCAGTACCTCTACGAATGGATGTGCACCGATATAACCTCCGATATACCCGGCATACGATCCGATCCAGACTAGAATACCGATTATGGTCAATACCGTGCCGACCATCCTGCTCTTTCCTCTTCCAAAGTATGCCGTAAATATCCCGGCTAAAAACAATCCTAAGCCTAGCGTTAGTAGAAGAACCGTTACGAAAGTCCATGTTCCTAGCATAATTTTACCTCCTAAAATTCTATACCTGTCAAAGTTTTAGTATCCTCAACTCCTTCGATAGATCTTATATCGTCTACGACGGTCTGACCGAGGGTGTTGAAATCCTTGGCTTGTAACTTGATTATAAGGTCGTACTCACCGAAAAGTGAATGGACCTCTATGACGTTATCCATGTCTTTGACCATATTATATACCTCTCGTCCCGCTGCGGGTGCTGTTTTGACGAGCACAAATCCTATAGCCAAGTTTACACCTCGCCTAGGATAATCATTAGGTGAATATAAATATTTTGTCTTTAAGTATACAAGGTCATAAAATCTTCATCCCTTTGTCCGCGTCCGTGAGTAGGTCATAGCCTTCATCAGTAACCACTATATCGTCCTCTATCCTGACTCCTCCAAAACCAGATATGTATATACCTGGTTCCACGGTGAACACCATTCCGGGTTCTAAAGTCACGTCCACGTTAGGTGATAATCCAGAGCCGTCATGGGTAGAAAGACCTATACTGTGACCGAGACCATGGATGAATTTTCCTTCAAATTCAGTGCTGTTGATAAAGTCTTTAGCAGCGTTGTGTACTTCAGCCCCTTCAACCCCTGGTTCTATTGTATCAAGGGCCACCTTCTGGGCTTCTAAAACTGTCTCGTACATCCTTTCCTGTCTATCAGAGGCCTCTCCAATGATGTAAGTCCTAGTGATATCAGACCTGTACCTTTTGTAGAGTGCGCCGAAATCTAAAACCAAGAAATCACCTTTCTGAAGTTTTCTATCTCCAGAGGTATAATGAGGCTCTGCAGAATTAGGTCCACTACCTGAAATTGTCTCAAAAGCCTCTCCGGTGGCTCCTCTTTTTCTCATCAGGTAAGAAAGTTCAGCCGCCACATCGTATTCTTTCATCCCTTCCTGTATATGCTCGGTTATATTTTCAGCGACACTAGACGCTATGTCTCCAGCTTCATTTAGAATCTCTATCTCTTTCTCGTCTTTCCTATTCCTCGCCTCGACTATCGCATCAGAAATATCTATTATCTCAGCATCGGTCGAATCTTCGATCTTTTGGAATCCTTTGTAGGTCAATTCGGAAGCGTTAACGCCGATCTTTTCTTCCTCACTCAGTTTTTTTTCCAACCACTCTTTCAATTCTTCTCTGTCTTCCATCACCTTCTTAGGTATATCAGACTTCGAAGCACTTTCGGATTCCAATTTACTCACGCACATCTCTGCCTTGTTATCAGGATATATAACCAGCCCACAATTTTCAAATTCCCCTTTATTCAAACCTGTGATATAAAAAAAGGTCTTATCCACATGTGGTTTTATGGAGTTCAATATCACTACTGCGTCCAAATCTTCATCGATCCACTTGAATACATTTTCAATTCTCGATCTCATGGTCATCAATAAAAGAATTATTATTTAGTTTTGACTACTCTTGTACCAGCTATATAATCACCTATCCTCTTCTTATCGGTACTCCTTAATATTAGGATAATGCTCAACATATAAAAACCTAAAACAATATCTGCATATCGACCCGAATTCCTAGCGGCACTTTGAACAAAAGTGATACGATCTAGGTCATCATCGAGAACTCTAAGGCCAACAGCAGCCTTACCTAAACTTCTTCCAAAATACCATTCAGTGAGAGTAAAATATATGAACTGGATAGATGTGGCTAAAGCGAACACAGCTAGAAATATATTCTCATTAACCAACATCTGTGAACCGGAAGGCACGGCATCCGAAAAAAAATAGATGAAAAAAATAATGAACGGTACTCCAAGTAGTATCAAATCCAAGATATAAGCTATAAATCTTCTTAGGAAACTAGTGTAAACATCATTCAATTTGTTTTTTATACTACTCCTTAAAAGTCTACCCGTCAATAAGTCCTTTTTAGCTTCTATCAAATCGTTTTTTGAATCAGTATGAGTCAGAGTGATATAATCTTTTACCACTTTAGGCCTGAAACCTAGACATCGAAGAACATCTGAAGGGGTCCTAGATGGCTTTAAAAACATCGGATTGGTATTCCTAGACAGCAATTCGTAAGCTTTTTCTATCTCTTTTTGAATCCCTTGAATGATCTGTTTCCTACTCTTATCGTACTCACCTTGTCTTAAGTACATCTTTGCTTTCATTAAAGGATCAAGAGGTTTTGAATTCTCATATCGAAAGTAATAGACGAATATGAGTGGGACAGCGGAAATCAAACCTGAAAGGTATACCAAATCTAGAGCCCCCGCACCTCCTAGAGAACCTAAAACACCTGTTCGAACGAGTTCAGGTATCCTAATAAGATCAGCCCCTATAAGGGTACCCAAAACTCCGACGGTATAAGCATAGGGTATCTGAAATGTCTCATCTTTTTTCATCAACCACCCTAGAAGAATAGAAATTATAAAAGCTCCAGCCGCAGGTAAAAAATAATACGGGAATTCAGCGACGATACCCAGCCCAGGCTCGATACTGGAAACAGAATACGCCAAAATAGAAACAGCGGTAGTACCCCCTGCCACCGCTAAAAGATTCATCTTTTTCTTATGGATCAAGGTCCCACAAACGATCACTGGGATCAAAGCTCCACCAAGATTGATATTGAGTAAGGAATCACCAGCCACGATCAAAGGTATATCTGCAAAAATACCGAAAAAAGATCCTATTATTATCATCCCCACTACAGGTTTATCAAAACCAGTCTCTTCTAAAAATCCCCTTTTATTCATATATGCTATCAGAAGAGATAAAGAAAGAACTGGTAATAAAACTATATTAGCGGTGATCCCGAATAAAATTTGATAGTCCATGGCTATCAAGCTCTATCTGATAGTATCTAGCGAGAAAGAACCCATAGTTATTCCGCTTTTACTGTGCTGGTATTCTATCCAATCTCTAGTCTGTATATCTCCTAGACCTTCTACCTTGAGATAATTTTTGAGTTGATCGACCTTGAATTTTATCTCACCGTCCATGATATGCCCCAGCATAGATATGTCCTGATCTGTATGCATACCTTTCTCTAGAGCATAGAGTGAAACAGCCTTATCTCTTTTTCTCTTACCAGTAAACGGCTGGAGAAGCCTGAAGGTTGTTTCCGTATCTAGATATGCTATGATGGTAGAAACAGATTTGAAAGCCATCCTATAGTAACGATGGTCTGGGTTTATTCTTTCAGCGAAATCGTTAACGGCCTCGATTATAGCTTTAACATCAGATTGGTCCTTTATATATTTGACATAATCTTTCTCCTTTTCAGTCTCGCTTAGTTCACCCATACTTGCTGAATAAGCATCGACATAATAGACCAAACCTCTCATCTCATATTCTTCGTAAGTGGGGAGGACGAATTTCATCTGTTCTCTCAAATCTTCGATCGTCTTATCCGTTATCACCCATATGGCCGGTACTCCCTTCTCTAGACCTTCGGCTACAAAACTGTGTATCATCACTTCTTTCCCCACGTGAGGAGGACCATATATAGAAACATTGGAACCCAATGGTATTCCACCGAGAAGGAGATCATCTAACCTGTTAGTTCCAGTTTTACTTTTTTCCTGCTCGATCTCCTGCAGTATCTCTTCTTCTCTCTCTTCCAACTCTTCGTCAATCATATCCTCCTCTTTCGCCCTTATCTCTTTTTGTTTTTGTTCGATGTATTTTTCTTTAGCTTTCAATTCCTGTTCCTTTTTGTCGATCTCTTGTTTGAGTTCTTCAAGTTCTTTCTGACGTTCCTCTTCAGTCTTGTTTTTCATCTCCTTTTTTCTAGCTTCTAACTTCTGTTTTTCCTTTCTGAGGACCTTTTCTCTATGCATAAGATCCTCTTCACGTTCATTGAGTTCTTCCTCCTTATGACTCACTGTTTCTTTTAGGTCTTCTATCTTCTCTTCTTTGTGGGCGAGTTCTTCTTTCAACTCTCGAAGCTTTTCATCTTTATCACCCATTTCTTCTAAGACTTCTGATTTATCTTCACTCGACTCAGATTTTAATCGTTCTACCTTTTCTTCCAGTCTTTCTTTTTCTTCTTTGAGTCTCTCAAATTCTTCGCTCTGGATCTCACCGACGCTCTCTTCCGGAATAGAAGATCCGCTCATCCTGTTTTGTGATTTAAGGTACTTTACTATGGCAACAGTGCCTTTTTTAATCTCCTCGATTTCCTCTTCCATTTTTTCTTTTTCTTCGATCAGATCTTCAAGCTTTTCTTCTTTATTTTCAAGCTCTCTTTGAAGTTCGGTATTTTCTTCTAGTATCTCTTCTTGATCGAAATCCCCTGATTCGATATCTTCTAGACGCTGGTCTAATTTTTCTTTAAGCTGTTCTATTTCTTGTTCTTTTTCTTTTAACTCTTCCTCTCTTTTTTGTAGGGTTTTTTCTCTTTCCTCAAGTTCTTCCTCGATCTCCTCTTTTTCTTCTTCAAAGGTCTCTTCTCCCAGCCATTCAGTGAAGGAATCCTTTTCACCAGAAAGCCATGCTTTCAGGGAATCCGTATTTTTGTTTTTGCCTTGGGGAACTTGATTTCCTGCTTCTGATCCTTCATCCTCTTCAGTAACTACACCGCCTAGGTCTCCCTCACTCTCTCCAGTTAACCATTGAGTGAATTCATCTTCAGAAGTTTTTTCCCTCTCATCAACTGAAAAATCAGATGATTTCCTGTGTTCCTCGATCTCCTCTTTTATCTGTTCGACTTCTTTTTCTTCAAGGTCGAGTACTTCAGAGATTTCTTGATTTTCCGTTTGAAAGATATCTTTAAGATCGGTGTAGCCCTCATCTATCAGATCTCGAGCCATACTCTCATTTATAGAAGAAAGCTGGGTCAGTTCATCCAACAGAGACTCCTGAGATCGAGACAAAGATTCATCTATTGATCCTTTAGGAGGTGGTACTTTTTTTGCAGAATCGCTTTGAGAGTCTCCTGTCATTATTTCCCACCTTGAATCTTTATCTATATATTCAACCCAAACATCAACTTTTACCTGTAATAAACCTTTTCGTCCTATACTTTTTTTATTCAGGAATAAATATTACACCACCTTGGTTATTTAAAATCTTTGATAGCCTTTCATAAATATCAAAATCACTTTAGATTTAAGCGACAGGACTATACTCTATCGAGGATCAACAACAAGATTTATATTTTTGTAATGTTTTCGCAAAACCATGACACATGAATATAAGTCTGTCGTGCATTGGAGCGAAGAGGAAAACGAGCACGGTAATATATCGATGGATTGTGGATACGCCTGCGGATTCAATAAACCGGTGGAGTTCGGTGGAACAGAAGGTACGATGAATCCTGAAGATGCATTCGTAGGGTCTCTAGCGATGTGCTATTCTATCACATTGGAATCAACATTGGAGAAGATGAGACTGGAACTCGAAGATTTTGAATTGGAGACTATAGGAGTACTGGAAGAGACCGAAGAAGGTAACAAGATTACCAAGATCGACTTGATCCCCAAAGTGAAGCTTAAGAACGAGGAGGATAAAGATAAGGTCGAAAGGGCTTTGAAACTCGCCAAAGATAATTGCCTTATATCGAAGAGCATAAGTTCTGAGATAAAACTTAAACCTGAGATCAAGTAACAGAGTTTGAGAGGTATTAACGGATGATCTATAGAAGCGAACAATTTATTTATTCTTTTTACTATCGAGATAAACACTGAGACAAAGATAAATATGGACTCGATAATCCTCGCAGGTGGATACGCAACTCGCCTCTGGCCGATAACAAAACACAAGCCAAAACCGCTCCTTCCTCTAGGAGGTAAGCCTATACTGAGTTACATCCTGAATGAGCTCGAAGAGATCGATGAAATGGATAAGATATACATCACCACAAACGAAAGATTCGAAGGCTATTTCAAAGACTATCTTAACGAACGAAATGAAAACCTCTACGAGTTGATAATAGAGGAACAGGGATCTGAGGAAGAGAAACTCGGCGCTATCGGCGGGATAATGAACGCTCTTGAAAAGACGGGGGACACCGATCACCTCGTGATAGGTGGAGACAATTACTATTCCTTTAAGATCCAAAATTTTCTAGACTTCGCACAAAAGAAGGGAGGCATCGTCAACGCCTGTTTCGAAGTTGGAAGTTTAGAGGAAGCTAAAAACTACGGTATAGTGGATTTCGACGAAAAGAAAAAAATACGGGATTTTCAGGAAAAACCGGAAGATCCAAAATCAAGGATGGCTTCAACAGCATTCTATCACTTTCCTAAGAATATCGATGAGATCTTTGAGGAATATATCGATTACTGGGAAGGACGTATATCTAAGGATAAATATCTGGACGAGCCCGGAAGATTTCTTGCATGGACATCCGACAGAAGGGACTGTTACGCTTACCCTTTCACTGGCACATGGGCTGATGTAGGAACACGACAGGGCTATTTGAGAGCCGAGAAAGAAATCAGGGAGAATAATATATTAAGAGGAGATATCGAGGATTCAGAGATAGGCGAGGATGTAACTATCCTTGAGGAGACCAAGATAAAGGACTCGGAAGTCGAGAACTCCATAATATTTGGAGAGTGCTACATCGAAAATTCGGTGATAAAAGACTCGATCGTAGGAGAAAATACAAAGATAAAGGCACTCGACCTGAGGAAGGGTTTGACTAAAAGAATAGATGATAACTGATCAGATCTTCACCTAGAGGATATCTATCACACTCTCACCCAATCGACCAGTTCCTCTACGGTTTTTTTAGTCGGCGGTTCCGGTTTCTCAGCAGGAACACCTACGGTCATGCAAACCAGCGGTTCATAGTCCTCAGACAGATCAAGTTTTCTCTTCAATCCGTCTTCATCAAAGGCCCCTATCCAACAGGTTCCATATCCTAGCTCAACCGCCTCCAAAGATATATGGTCCATAGCGATAGTTAGATCTACTTTTGACCATTTAGGATCGTCTACCATCCCCACTATGAATGCTCCAGATTCAGATACAAATTCTTGTCCCTGACAGGGGGTAACAAGTTCTTCTAGTACCCCTGGATCTTGAACTATGACGAGTTTCCAAGGCTGCAGGTTTTTAGCTGAAGGAGCTGACCTCGCAGCTTCTACCATCTTCTCTATATCTTCCTTCTCGATCGGTTCTCCTTTATATCTCCTGATACTTCTTCGTTTTTTAACAGCATCGAATACATCCATGATTTCAAAAGACACAATAAAAGAAGAATTTTAAAATTTACTATCAAAAAAAAGAAAAAGATTTTTAGGTGATTATTTTACTCGTGCTCGTCTACCGGCCAAAACTTGTATCCATAGTATATCATCCCCTCGGGACTTTCTTCACCAAGCTTTCTCATCGATGCCTCGACTTTCATACCCCGCTCGACTTCCTCGTAATCTATATCCACTAGATGACCGGTTAATCTTACGCCTTCTTCCATCTCTATTATCGCCATCACGTAGGGTGAAAGATCTTTGAAATCGGGATGAGCTTCGTTGACCTTGGTATAAGTCACTACCTCACCGGTACCTTCTAATTCATAATCTTCCATCTTCTGGTAACTCTCTCGACGGCACTCTGGACAGATATCCCTCGGAGGGAAATATATCTCCCCACAGTTGGTACACTTCACGCCTATGCCTTTATAACGCTGTCTTATCTCTCTCCAGAACCTCGGAATAGCCATCTACGACCACCTCCTGAAGATGTGTACTACCGTACTAGCTCCTGTTCCACCTATATTGTGAGTTAGGCCGTACTCCGGATCTTCGACCTGTCTGTCTCCTGCGTCTTCTCTCAACTGCTGGACCGCTTCGACGGCTTGACTTATACCTACCGCACCTACTGGTCTACCTTTCGCTTTGAGTCCTCCAGACGTATTGATCGAGATATCGGAGTTCAGTCTTGTTTTTCCCTCTTCGGTAGCTGAACCACCTTCGCCTTTCTCGAAGAAACCGAGGTCTTCAATCGCCATGATCTCCGTTATCGTGAAATTATCGTGGACCTCTGCAAAGTCGATATCTTCGGCGGTTATACCGGCTCTTTCGTAAGCTTTTTCCGCTGCACTCTTAGTAGCTTTTAGGGTTCCGATATCTTCTCTCTCATGGACGGCCATCTTATCACCGCCTTCACCCACGCTGACTATCTCGATAGCTTCACCTTCAAACTCATCGGCTCTCTCAGCCGGGCAAAGAACTAACGCTGCTCCGCCGTCAGATAGCGGGGCACAGTCGAACATACCCAAAGGATCAGACACCATCGGTGCTCCCATCACGAAGTCCTTACTTGTCTCTCTTGGGAACTGAGCGTTAGGATTTTTCGATGCGTTGGAATGGTTCTTAACCGCAACTTCGGCCAGCTGTTCTCTAGTGGTCCCGTACTCCTCCATATGGTATCTAGCCATCATCGCATACAGGGAATCAAATGTTGCTCCGAACACGGTTTCCCATTCCTGATCGGCAGTCGAGGATAAGATCTTTTTCGCTTCTTCCTCTCCCACATCGGTCATCTTTTCCGCACCACCGACAACCACTATATCGTTCATCCCGGAAGCTACAGCTTTGTAAGCCTCTGATAAAGCCATCCCACCGGAAGCTCCGCCGGACTCTATTCTGGTCGAGGGTATATCACTCAACCCGGCATAATCTGCGATAAGAGGAGCCACGTGTTCCTGATCGATCAGCTTACCAGCGGACATATTTCCTATGTACATCTTCTCGACTTCTTCACCTCTAACGCCTGCATCTCGTAAAGCTTTAAGACCGGCTTCAATTCCTATTTCTCTCAGTGATTTATCCCATAACTCTCCGAACTCAGTTTCACCTATACCTATTATAGCTACGTCTCTCAAATTATCTACCTCCTTCGATCTTTTCTCTATATTTAGCATAAACCGAATAGGGTATGTATTCCTCGTCCGAAGTCACTTCCTCAACTGTTGGAACGTTACTTTCTTTCACTTTTTCGATATTCTCAGTTACTCTGATATCAAAGCTGTCAGAACCAGCACCGGAACCGTATGAGGTCACCAGTATCTTGTCTCCAGGTTCAGATTGATCCAAAGTGGCGGCGAGACCGAGCGGTACCGCACCAGAATATGTATTACCTATGTTTGTAACTAACAGTCCTGGCTCTAGCTGTTCTTTAGAGAAACCGAGTTTTTTCGCTGCCTTCACCGGAAACTTTCCATTCGGCTGATGGAAAACAGCATAATCGTAATCTTCAGGTTCATTTCCTGTGCTTTCCAGCAATTTCTTGGTACAATTCGTTACATGTCTGAAGTAAGCCGGTTTACCCGTGAATCTTCCTCCATGCTGAGGGTATTTTTCTCCTTCTCGCCTCCAAAAATCAGGTGTATCGGTAGTATACGAGACCGTTTCATTTAGCTCAGCTAGAAGATTTTTAGAGCCTATCACGTAAGCTGCTCCTCCGGCTGCAGCAGTATATTCTAGAGCATCACCGGGTGCACCTTGTGAAGTATCCGCTCCTATCGCCATACCGTTCTCTATCATACCTGAACTGACTAGACCCATACAGGTCTGAAATGCGGCGGTTCCTGCTTTGCACGCGAACTCATAATCTGCGGCGGTCATATGCGGGGAAGCAGCAAGTGAAGCCGCTACTATCGTCGCCGTAGGTTTTACCGCATAAGGATGGGACTCTGACCCGACGTAGATAGCTTCTAAGTCCTCACTTTCGATATCGGCACGCTGCATGGCCCATTTCGCTGCCTGGGTAGAGATCGTCACTACGTCCTCGTCAGGGGAAGGAACTGATTTGCTCTTGACCCTGAGTCCTTTTCCCATCGTCTCTCCGTCTTCTCCCCAAACATCTCCTATCTCTTTGGGAGTGATCCTATATTTAGGCACATAGCCTGCATAACCTTTTATCCCGACTTCATTTTTCGCCTTCATCTGATATCACAACCATTTTTTCATTTTTTTAATCAATTCATCAGTATCAAGATCAGTCCTTATCAAAGGGATACCCTCCACCTCAGCCAACTTTTTAGAAAGATCGTCTATCTTTTCGGGCTTTATATAGCAAACGGCGGCCGGGCTCAGTGGAGTAGAACGTATCGCAACAAGAGGAGAACGTCCGTGTTCTACCCCTTTGAAAAACAGTATTCTCTCGGTACTCCATCCGTATATACTTAGATAATCAAACGATTTCATAGACAATATAGCCTTCATACTATCGATTACTGTATAACCATAGAGATCTTTTTTCTGATCGATCTCTGATATCCTCTCTCCCCCCATATCCTCTATCAACTCCTCTAAAGAGACCGCCTCTGGAAATTCGTTCTTGCTCAAAATCCCCTCCTGGCCAGGCCTGGTAAAACGATCTATAACATCTCCTCCTCTAGCCTCGTCTATCTCGATCAGAGAGTTGACGATGTTTCTAACGAGCGGGGTCCCGGGTTTCCGTCTCCCCTTCTCATAATCACTGATGACCGAGGAGGCCACATCCATCTCTTTCGCTAGCCTAGTCTGAGAAACATCGAACATCTCTCGCCACTTCCGGATTATCTCTCCCGGATCGTCAGAGATGGTTATCTCTCCAGCTATTCTTTCTTTTAATCCCGTCATTCTGTTGGGCGTATGGAAAAATCATATATAAAATTGTCGAATGTTCTCTAAGTCAATAGTCTAAATCCTTCCCCAACCAAAGAGAAGCCGAACGAAAATTTAATTACTTCCTTTTTAATAACTTTACGAAGGGATATATAAATAAGAACACCCTTCATTTTAAATAAGGGTAATTAATACGTATAAAAAGAGTGATAAAATATGGAAGGTCTAACAATAGAAAATGTGGTAGCCTCCTCTTCTATAGGAGAGGAACTAGATTTATGGGATGTTCACGAAGCATTAGATGATTCAGAGTACGATCCGGACAAATTCCCTGGGTTGATCTACAAGCTTGATCAGCCTAATACATCCATATTGCTTTTCTCCAGTGGAAAGATGGTTTGTACCGGCGGAGTCACGCTCGAGGAACCCCAAGCAAGCGTAGACAAAGTGAAAAGACTCTTGAACGAAAACGGTATCGAAACCGCCGATGAAGTCAAAGCCGAAATACAGAACATCGTTGCCTCATATGAACTGAACACAGATTTGAATCTCAATTCAGTGGCGATAACGCTGGGATTAGAAAGGGTAGAATACGAACCAGAACAGTTCCCTGGTCTCGTTTATAGGTTGCAAGAGTCTCCAGTAGTACTCCTGTTATTCGGATCGGGAAGAATGGTTTGCACTGGTGGTAAAAACGAAGAACAATTACAAGAAGGAGTCGAGCACATAAAAGACGAACTGAATAAGGCAGGACTCCTCTCGTAAAAGCATTTAATAGAGTTCAAAAATATTTCATCTAGCGAACTCTCCCAAAAACCCTTCAATCTTCTCCATATGTCCCCTCTCAAGAGGACCTTTTTTACCTTCGACCCTCAAATTTAGATTTGAAACAGCTTTTTTCAGACCTCTCTTTTTCAGCATCTTTTCCATCTTATTCGCTGCTTTTCCACCCCCATCGTTTGAAGTAGTGAAAATACCATAGTTCCCTTCCTTTTCTGAAAAAGGGGCTTTTTTGATAATCTTCTTGATCTTTCTAGATGGCCCTCTTATGTATGTCGGAGAGCCGAAAATGTGAATGTCAGCATCACCTATCTTCTCCGGTTTTGTTCTCTTTGCATGATAGATATGGGCTTCATCACCTTCGTCTTTTATCATATCCATCAAATCTTCGGCTATCTTCTCTTCATTCCCATGTCTACTATCATAGATAATATTTATCTTCATTTTTTCACCCACTCTATGATAGAGGGGCTAGTATATGAACCTATCTGAACCTGAAGTCAAATTTTATATTATAATTCCTTCGCCATGTCGGTCTTTTCCCATGTAAATTCCGGCTCATCTCTACCGAAATGGCCATAGGCCGCAGTCTTTTCATATATCGGACGTAATAGGTCGAGATAATCAATTATCGCTCCTGGTTTTAATGGAAATTTTTCTCTAACTATAGACTCGATCTCTTTTTCCGCTATTTCATTAGTTCCATAGGTATTTACCAAGATACTAGTCGGTTCGGGCACGCCTATTGCATAACTCAATTGAACCTCGCATTTTTCGGCTAGACCTGCAGAAACGACGTTTTTTGCTACGTATCTAGCCATGTATGCACCCGAACGATCCACTTTAGAAGGATCTTTTCCAGAGAAACAACCTCCGCCGTGGCTTCCATGTCCTCCGTAAGTATCTACTATTATCTTCCTACCGGTCAGGCCAGTATCGGCCTGAGGTCCTCCTAGAACGAATCGTCCTGTTTCGTTTATATTGTAAGTGGTATTATCATATAGTAAATCTCCACAAACGGGTTCTATTACTTCACTCTTGATATCCTCTCTTAACTTCTCTTCATCTACTTCAGGATCATGCTGGGCTGCGATAACCACGTCTTCAACACTTTTTGCGATATTACCTTCATATTCCAGAGTGACCTGTGATTTACCGTCGGGCCTCAGATAATTCAACTTATCTTCTTTACGAACATCTGCGAGTCTCTTAGAGAGTTTGTGAGCTAAAACGATGGGTTTTGGCATCATCTCCTCTGTCTCATCCGAGGCGTAACCGAACATGATGCCCTGATCTCCCGCTCCCTGAACTTCTCTATCAACACCCTGAGCTATGTCGGGACTCTGTGTGTGAAGTGCTGTCATGACCCCACAAGATTCCGAATCGAATCCATACTCTGCCTTAGTATAGCCTATGTCCGCGATGGTATCCCTTATGACCTCATTCACATCAACAAATCCATCACTAGTGACTTCACCCGCGACTAGTGCAACGCCGTTTGTCAAGATCGTCTCACAGGCAACCCTAGAATGAGGGTCTTGTTTTATCAATTCATCCAATACAGAATCACTGATCTTATCGGCCATCTTATCTGGATGGCCTTCAGTTACCGACTCTGAGGTGAGAAGGTATTTTCTATCTCTGCTTCTTCGCTTCATCTATAATACAACTCCTTATTCCAATTATACCTACCCCAATATAACTACTTTAACTTAAAGTTAATCTTTTTGAACAATACAAACATTATATAGAAGCATACAATTTTCAGTTGATGCTAAAAAACAAAAGGCGGTATAGATGGTCGAAATATGGGATGAAGAACTTGACAAGAGATTGGATAAGAAAATATG
>JAZKSP010000146.1:0-3173 GCA_036626005.1 Thermoplasmatota archaeon
TCACTTCTTGAAGTGTAGCTCCTTCGTCTTTTTCTATCTGTTCTTTTCCTTTTTCGATCACTTCTAATGTCTCTTCAGAAAGTTTTCTTTCCTCGTACATTATGTGTCGCAATGCATCTCTCACTAGTTCGCTCTTGTTCATATAGAATGGATGAGATTCTAGGAATTTATTGATCTCATCTTCCATCTCGTTGGGAATTTTTACATTTAATGAAGTCATAGTTGTACTATAGTATTACTAGAGCTTCATTATAAACGTTTTGTTTTCCCAAAACCATCTCAAACGATCTAAAAACACGCTCACCCTTTCAGGGCGACCCCCCTCCCCTTAACCCAACCAACCGAAGGTCGTAATCCCATTGACGGTTGGTACCCCTCAGACCCAGAAGACAAAAATATCTCCTAGACTCCCCCGCAAAACCATTACGATTTACGGTTGTTTTACCCCTTTTTTTCGACCGTCAAACGGGAGAAATGAGAGGATGAAATCCTTGAAATATTACGAATGACGGTTGGTCGTTCATACACGATTGACGGTTGGTGCCATCCGCAGTTGATAACGAGGATGAAGTGGGACTTGTTCCACGCCAACCGCAGATCGTATACGAACAACGGTTGGTGACAATCTATCAAACTCCTTACGATCTTTGCAAAAATTAAATTCCAATTTAAAATTTCAACCATGATCGATCGAACACAAAAAGGAAAGTTATTTAATTCCTAGCTAATCATAATCATAGTGATGAGTGAACTAGAGGAGATCAAAGAAAAACTCAAAGAACATAAACCTGAACTCGAAGAGAAATACAACATCAGCGAGATAGGTATTTTTGGATCCTACGTTCGGGAAGATCATGATGAGGCCAGCGACATCGACATATTGGTCGAATTCTCGGAACCGATCGGTTGGGAGATCGTGGATCTAAAAGAAGAATTGGAGGAGTTATTGAACAAGTCAGTGGACCTGGTCACAAAAGATGCGCTGAAACCCCGATTGAAGAGTAACATCATGGATGACGTGGTCTATGCATGACTGGGAACGATCCTGTTTTATTGGTAGAAGACATATTAGAGGCGATGAACAAGATAGAAAAATACACAGAAGATAAAGATATCGAAGAATTTACGTCTGATTCTATGGCTGTAGACGCGGTGCTTAGGAACCTAGAAGTGATGGGTGAAGATATAACTTTTATTCGATGGGAGATAGTTGATCTACTTTTTCTAGAAAAGTCTCTGGTTCCATGGCTTTGATTTCTGCTCCGGACTCATCTATGATCTCTTGGAACTCTTTGTCTCTTGTCAGGATGACGTCTATTTCGTTCTCTTGAGAAAGTGAAAAATATACCGAGTCGAAAGGATCCAATGGGTATTCTCTTTGAAGATTTTCAGCACCTAGAAGATCCATATTATCCGGTATCTGGATGGTGAATCTCTCCTCAAAATCATCTGTCATCTCATTTATCTTGCTATCATCATAGTCCTTCTTTCTTCTTAGAACGAATCTTATCTCCATTATGTTGAACAGAGATGAATAACCGATGATCTTTTTTTGATCTACAGATCTGATGATCTTATACGGCGCTTCCCAAAGTTTTTGACCTGTGTTAGGATCTACCTCTTTGGTGAGCCAATTTATTATCACGTCGGTGTCGAAAAATACATTTAGAAGATCATCACTTTTTGATCTTTCCATAAGATGTACTCCTCAGTTCCTTAATAATTTCAGTTGAAGTCTTTGATGAGGAGACAGAATCTTCAAAAGATCCAAGCCACTTCTCTGCAAAGTCTTCCTTCTCCTCGTCTTCTTTCTTGGATGATCTCATAGTTTTTGTCAATTCTCTTATCCTTTCTATCGAAGTCGGCATCTTTTGATCCGATTTATACTAGTGTCTAGTCAATATTTATATCTGCCGATTTTGTTCTAGATGCGAATTTTTCTTTCATCTTTTATTATAAAAAGTTCTGCTAAAACTCTCTGAAAACGGTCTTATGAAATGGTAGAACAGCCCAAAAGAGGAAAGATCATCAAGATCCAAACAAAAATCTTAATACCACTTACACTACTATTGTAGTACAGGTGTGATCCGATGGAAAAAGTACAGGTCAGGTTTCCTCCCGAAGACCTTAGAAAGATAGAGAAAGAAGTCGAGGAGGGAAAATATCCCAACAAGAGCGAAGCGATAAGAGACAAAGTCCGGAAGAGCTACATCTTGGAGGCGATAATCTACATGAAAGAAGCAACTGAAGGATTAGACGAGGAAGAAGAACTGGAAAAACTAGAAAAGACTAGAGAGAAGAAATATGAAGAATAACAAATCTTTCAAAGAGGCTCAAAAAGCCGCCGCAAAGAAAGCTGAGGAGCTGAACTGCTCTTGTTTGATACAATCCGGATCCTCCTTGAGAGAGGAAGACTTCGCACCCGGAAGCGACCTCGATCTATTGGCTCTTTTTGACGAGGAGAAAGAAGAAAGGTGGGGTCATGACCATTCCGATGGCTTAGAGATCTCCATGATGAAAGAATCTAAAACCAAATTTCTCGATGGACTAAAAGAGGGAGATCCGTTCGAACTCATGGCTCTGAAGTTCGGTAAAGTCAGAAGGGACGACGGATTCCTCAAAGATCTAGACCGATCAAAATATTCACCTACGGAAAGAACCCACGAGGTCTGGATAAGAAGCGGATTGAACCAGTACTCGAAGATGATCAATAACAATCTATATCCCATCGACTTTTACAACGCTGCGTACCACTCCTTCAGGAGTTTTTCGAGAACGATACTGCTGAAGGAAAAGGAAGTTATCGAAGAAAGAGACAAGAGGATCAAGGAGGAACTAGCCGATCTAGATGAAAAGGCGTCGGACTATTTCTGGTCCCTGAGAAAAGATAGGTTCGATATCCCTAAAGATGATGCCTCAGAAGTTTTTGACGGTCTCAAGAACGATAAAACCGTGAAAAGGGTCGAGTACATGGGAGAAAAAGCCATGTCTGAAAGAGGAAAGATTTTTCCATCCTACGAAAGATTGGAAAGAGAAGATTCTAGAGGATTGCGGATGTTCCCAAGAGATAGAGAAAGGATCGATTTTTCAGTTTTAGAAGACGAAGGATATGAATTGTTCGAATTTAACATGGAAACGGGAGAGATGAAGGCTGTTAGGAAATGAAGATCGTC
>JAZKSP010000147.1:0-3137 GCA_036626005.1 Thermoplasmatota archaeon
GTCAAGTGTATCATTACGGATTCAGCCATAACGAGTCCGTTACTCATCTCGATATTATCTCTCATGTTCTCCGGTAGGACCTCGAGATTCTTGAACAGCTTTTCACTCTTACTCAATATGTCATCTAACAATACTAGAACATGAGCTACGGTGATCCTCTCGGAAGAAGAGTTGGTAAGGTCTCGCTCGTGCCAGAGTATGTTGTTCTGGTAAGTGGGCATTACGAATCCCCTAAGGGTCTTAGCCAACCCACATATGTTCTCTGCCAGGATAGGATTCTTTTTATGTGCCATCGTCGAACTACCGACCTGCTTTTCTGTTTCAAAGGACTCGGCCGCTTCCATTATCTCTGGTCTTTGAAGATTTCGAACTTCAGTGGAGAATTTCTGTAGTGAAGCAGAAATGTTAGCAGCTAAGGATATAAGTTCCGCATATCTATCCCTACCCACTATCTGGCCTGTGGCTCTGTCTACTTTGAGCCCAAGATCTTCCATCACTAAGTCCTGTATCTCCTCCGCATCTTCTCCAAAGGCCGCACCAGTACCTACAGCACCGCTCATCTTTCCCACTAACACCCTATCTTTCGCTTCCTCCAACCTTTCTATATGTCTCTGGATTTCAGAAGCATACACGGCCATCTTTAGTCCGAAAGTCATCGGTATAGCGTGCTGGCCGTGAGTCCTACCTATCATGACCGTATCTTTATGCTCTTTAGCTCTTTCAGAAAGTGTCGAATTCAACTCGTGTAAATCCTTTTCTAATATCTCCACCGCTTCTTTGAGCTGTAAAGCCATCCCAGTATCTATTATATCATTGGAGGTGGCTCCTAGATGGATGTACTTTTCAGCGTCCCCACAGTGTCCACCGAGGACCTTCACGAGAGCCATGATGTCGTGTTTAGTTTCTTCTTTCTCTACCCTTTCGACCTCTTCCCAGTCTACTATCTCCGTTATAGCATTTTCTGTTATGACTTGTGCAGCCTCTTCTGGAATGTTTCCAAGATCAGCGTGAGCCCTCGCGAGAGCAGCTTCCACCTTCAACAATTTGTCAGTTTTGTTCTCTTTACTGAAGACCGACTTCATCTCTTCTCTACCGTACCGATAGTCCAGCGGGCAAACCAACATATATCTCACTACTCTATACCCATCGCTTCATTGGTTCGTTTAATACTTTTCATCGGGTCACTTTCAAGCTCGGTCATCGCTCTTATAGCGTCGATATTTTCAGGGACTATGTCGCTCTCCTGGTGTATAGCCTGATAATAGTAAAGTGTTGAGCCCTCTACTTTTATCGCATCGTCCCATACAGCTATTTCATTTAAGTCTGATCTCGTATTATCTCTATCCCTCGCATATTCCATGACTTTAGCTGTAGAGTCTACGCCCTGTGAAGCATTGAAGAATTTGACCCTTGGTGTTTTATCCCATATATCTATCACTTCTTCGGCGTCCATCTCCTTTTCAAGTTCCACGATATTGCTGTGTAAGTGCATTATAGTCGTAGGAACTTTTACAGCCGTCGTTTGAATATTTATCTCCGGGACCACGCTCTGAACGTCCGGTCCGTGATGAGATGGGATATCCAAAACAGGATTTATGGAATTTATCGGGCCTCTCGAGGTGTCCCACGGATCAGCTCCCCTTCTCACCATAACAGCTTTGCAATTATCTATACCCACATCGCGTTGAAGGGGATAAAGAGTTCTCAAGAGACCTGTAGTATTACAGGAGACGACTCTCAGATAGTCGGCTCCATAAGCTTCCTGATAATTCGCCATAGAGTTGAAAGATAAACCAGTGAGTTCATGATCCTCTCCTCCCTGCCAAATAGCTTTTACACCGGCCTTCTCGTACTTCGATTTGTAACCGGATTTCTTAGGGGTCCCATCTATTATTACATCTGTTTCATCGAGCAGATCTTCAAGCATCCCTTCAACTGGGATATCTTTCTCTTCAAAACCGTCGAGATATTTATCAGATGAGGCATAAAAGGGATAACCTCTTTCAACCGCCATCTCGGCCTCGTAAGTCGGACTTCTTTTTGCCACTCCTATGACTTCCATATCATCCTGTTGATCCACGGCATCGGCCACTCTTTTTCCTACCGTTCCATATCCATTTATTCCTACTTTTACGGTCATCTCATCCACCGATTTCGGTAAATAAGGAAATATTTAAGTAAATTTCGGTCGAGAAGAATGGTGATTTCATCCTGGAATCAAAAGTGAAAGGATTTCTAAAAAATTATCGCCTTAACATTTCTAAAAATCTAAAACTGAACTTAAGATTATAACTACAACCAAAAAAACGAGCCAGCCGAGACATACTACAGTAAGATTCCCCCAACAGATATCGCCGGAGCTAAAGGTAATACCGATGTCATTAAAAGCTAGCACTGCTGCCACTACAAATGAGATAATGAGAGCAAATATGGCCAAACCACCAAAACCGGTTAGGCTTTCGTGCACCACATTCGGATCACTCCAAGATTTCGGCATCAAAATGTCATCTTGACCCTTGTTATATTCAGACTGTTCGAGGTCTTTTTCTCTTTTATTTTCAGACATATAAGACCGCCCCCGTCGGGGATGTTATTATCTTTCTTATTATTTTTCAGCTATAAAAATTTTGTCTTAGAATTACCTATAGCTCTGACAAAATCCTTTCTACCTAAATCCTAATATCTTAGTAATAACAGACGAAAATATACCAAACCCATCTGATAAAATATAAGGAATACTAGTTGGGTAGTGGGCTTTATCTTGTATCCCTTTACGTGTATTGATCAAGTTTTTCTTCTATATCTTCCTTTGGAAGAGCTCCGATCATCTTGTCGACGACTTCACCCTCATTGAATATTATCATCGTGGGGATCGAAGATACGCTGAATTCCGAACTCTTAGCTTTGTTTTCATCTACGTTCAACTTTCCAAATGCCACGTCTCCCTGCATCTCTTCGGCTAGTTCTTCTATTATCGGGCCTAATCTTTTACATGGACCGCACCATTCCGCCCAAAAATCGATCAAAGCTACGTCATATTTCTCTACGAAGTCGTCAAAGTCTTCATCCGTTACCTTTACAGGTTCTTTCGGCCAATCTTCACTCATAATATCACCTTTTTCTCAAAATTGACAACT
>JAZKSP010000026.1:0-16028 GCA_036626005.1 Thermoplasmatota archaeon
AGGAGAGAAAAAGATATGAAAATCCCATCCTGACAAAGGATGGTGAAGAAAGAATCATATCCTGGAGAAATACCGTGTTAAGAAACGATGACGGAGAAATCATCGCGATCTTAAGTTCTGGGATGGACATCACCGAGCGCAAAAAGACTAAAGAAAGACTAGAATCTTTTGTCGATGCCATTCCAGACTTGGTTGTTGTGTATGACAGAGAAGGATATTACGAGGAAATTCTAACCTCTCAACACGAATTATTGTACGGTTCTAGAGAACAATTACTCGGTAAACGTATCGACGAAGTTATGCCTGAGGACTTGGGAGCTCGTATGTTGGATTTTGTCCAAAGAACGATTGAATCTGACGAAGTTCAAAAGATTGAATACCCGCTAACCCTTGAAGGAGAGAAACATTGGTTTGAAGCTAGAGCTCTGCCCATCAAAAGTGAAAAAAAAGATTCTGAACGAATAGTCTCAGTCATTCGGGATATTACCGTAAGGAAGAGGATGGAAGAAGAACTTCAGGAGAGGAGGGAGAGACTAGAGAGGGTGGTCGAAGAAGCTCCTTTCCCGATTATGCTACATGCCGAGGATGGAGAGGTGGTAAAAATAAACCAGGTTTGGATCGAAATAACTGGATATGATGCGGAAGAGATTCCCACTATTTCGGATTGGACTGAAAAAGCACATCACAAGAAAAAAAGAGAGATGGAGAAGCTCATAGAAAGTCTTCACGAGAAAGAAGGAAGGACTTCGGAAGGAAAGTTCGAAATTAGTACAAAAAATGGGGAGGAGAGGATTTGGGATTTTATGTCGACAAAAGTGGGCGAACTACCCGATGGTAGAAGTTTGGTCTTGAGCATGGCTCAAGATATCACCGAACGTCAGAAAGTCAAGAAAGAACTTGAGGAAAGTGAGGAGAAGTACCGAACGATAACCGAGCAGAGTCATGACGCTATCTATATTTACAGTGGAGACGAATTTCTCTTTGTCAACGACCGTACTTCCGAGATCACCGGCTACAGCAAGGACGAACTCTATTCAATGAACATTTGGGACTTGCTTCATCCAGATGACAGGGAAAAGGTAAGAGAGATTGGAAGAAAGAGATCTCAAGGGGAGGAAAGCCCTTCCCAATACGAAGCTCGAATAATAACCAAAGACGGAGAAACTAGATATTGCGAGTTTTCGGTCTCTAGAATCACATACAAGGAAAGATATGCCGCTATAGGTTCAGTAAGAGACGTAACAGACCGCAGGAAAACAGAGGAACGAAGGAATTTCCTAAACACATTGCTCAAACAAGATTTGAGAAGCAAATATCAGACTATCCAAGGGTTTCTGCAATTAATTGAAGGAAAAGACCTGACGGAAGAACAGAGAGAATACCTGAGAAAAGCTATTGAAACTGGTCGAGAGGCAAATGAAATATTGGGTTTGGAGAGGCAACTTGAAGAGATAGAAGAGATTGAATGGACCACTGAAAAAGATATCGTTAAAGTTCTGAAGCATGTTTTCGCTGATATCTCCAGTTTGGTTGAAAGAGAAGGGGGCCAGATAGAGAAAAATTATCCTGAAAAAATTCCGAAAGTCAAAGGAGACTACTCATTAAAAACTCTTCTCTCACAAATTCTAGTGACAAGAATACAAAGCTCTAACTGCGATAATATCAGAATCGATGCAAAAGAAAGAGAAGAAGACATTTTATTGAGTATCGAAGACGACGGAAAACAATTACTTGAAGAAATCAAAAACCTATTCTCAGGGGATGTTTACACAGGGGAAACTACTGGTATCGGAGGGGTTCGATATTACATGCTTAAAGAGATCGCAGAACATAACGATTGCAGGATTGAAGTGAAAGATTCCGATATGGGCGGAGCTAGGTTCGATGTGAGGTTGAAGAAGGCAGAGGGATAACGATTTTACCTTTTAAGAGAACCATGTAGAGTTATGGTTTATTGGTGAGTAAAGTTTTATATAGGTATTCTCACTATTTATATAATAAGAGCAAAGGGGTTTGGAGGGTATAATGTCGATAAAGACACTCCTCGTCGATGATGATAGATCGTTATTGAGCGAAGGAAAGAAGTTTTTGGAGAGGATAAACGAAGAAATAGAAGTTCTTACCGTTTCCTCGGCCGAAAGAGCTCTAGAAATGATAGATGAAGAAGAGCTTGATGTGATCGTTTCAGATTACAAGATGCCTGACATAGACGGATTAGAATTCTTAGAAGAACTTAGAGAAGAGAGAGATAGCGATGTACCATTCATAATATTTACCGGGAAAGGTGAAGAAGAGGTGGCGATGAAAGCTCTAAATTTAGGAGTGGGTAGATACATCAAGAAAGGTAACGATCCAAAATCTCAGTATGGCGTACTCGCGGATGCGATAGTCCAGGAATACGAATATTGGGGAGCACGAAGGGAATTGGAAAGATCTGAGGTGAAAAGTCGCCAAAAGTACGAAAAGATGTTTCACGAAACGCCGTTAGGTGCTTTTCACTATGATGAGCAAGGTATCATAATGGAATGCAACGATAGGTTCGTGGAGATAGTAGGCTCATCTAGAGAAGACGTGATCGGACTTGACATGTTGAACGATCTTGAAAATGATGAGTTGGTGGAGGAAGTAAGATCTTCTTTAGAAAAGGGTGAAGGATATTACGAGGGTGAGTACACCTCTGTGACCGGTAATAAAACGATCGAAGTTAGAGTTTTCCTTAGAGGTATAGAGGATGAAGAAGGGCAGATCAAATCAGGCATTGGATTGGTCGAGGACAACACCGAAAGAAAGGAATATGAGCAGGAATTGAAACGGAAAGAGAGATACCTCGATCACACCCCCACGTTTGTCACTGTAATTGATGAAGAAGGTGAGATGAAGTACCATAGTTATCCCTCTGACGAAGAAACAGGATTAGAATCCAGCGAAATTGTTGGAATGGATGCCGTAGAATATGCTCATCCTGATGATAAAGAAGAAGTCCTAAAGATGTTTTCTGAAGTGATGGAAAATCCTAGAGAAGAATTCATTACAGAACTGCGTGTAGAATCGGGAGACGGTTGGAGATGGCTAGAGATTAGAGGGGTCAACTACCTTGATGATCCTGACATAAACGGTATAATAGTCACCTCTCAGGACATCAGCGAAAGAAAAAAAGCTGAAGAAGAATTGAAGAAACAGGAGGAGAAATATCGATCTATATTCGAACAGTTCCAAGACCTATACTATAAAGCTGATCTTGAGGGAAATATCCAAGAACTCAGTCCTTCCGTAAAACCTCTTTCAGGATACACTCGAGACGAGCTTATAGGAGAACCCGTTAGTAAGGTCTACTCAGATCCTGAAGATAGAGCAGAGATGTTAGATGAATTGGTAGAAAATGGGGAAGTGAAAGGCTACGAAATAAAGCTTGAAAAAAAGAGCGGTGAAAAAACTGTGGTTTCCGTTAATTCACACCTGATAAAGGATGAAGATGGAGAGATAAAGGGAATAGAGGGGACTATCAGAGATATCACAGAAAAGAAGGAGGCGGAAGAAGCATTAGAGGAAGAAAAAAAACGATATGAGACCCTTTTTGAAGAAAACCCTGAAAGTGTTGTAGAAGTCAATGAAGATTATAGAATAGAAAAAGTCAATGAGCGATTTGAAAAATTGTTCGGTTATGAAGAGGAGGAGATAATAGGAAAAAAACTCGATGACTTATTGGTCTCTGAAGATAAGATGGAAGAGGCTAAAAAACTTAATAAAAAATCCAAACGGGAGGGTTATTTTGATTATGAAACTGTGCGTTTGACGAGGGATGGAGACGAAGTAAATGTATCTATAACCGGTAGGCCTATAGAATATGATGGAAAAATACGTCATCTTGCCGTTTATAGAGATATAACTGAAAGAAAGGAGGCTGAGGAGAGAGAAAAGTTCCTGCATTCATTACTTAGGCACGATATAAAAAACAAATCACAGGCAGTTCAAGGCTTTCTTCAGCTATTGGAGGAAAAAAAACTTTCGGAAGATTCAAGAGAATTGGTTGAAGAAGCTATCAAAGCGAATAAAGAAAGCGTTAATCTGATACAAAAAGTGAGACTGCTTCTTAGTGCGCAGGAAGAGGAAAAAAAACCAGTAAATATCGCCTCTACGATACAAGATGCGGTCCGAGCAAATCAAGGGTTGGCTAAAAAGGAAGGGATCGATCTATCAGTGGAGTGTCCTTCTTCAGAATGTAAGGTGGAAGGGGGGTCTCTGCTTGATGAGGTTTTCTACAATATCATCGAGAACTCGATCAATCACTCTGAAGGCAGCAAGATCAAAATATCTGGAGAGGTCACAGATGAGGAAGTTATATGTAGTATAGAGGACGACGGTATAGGTATACCCGAGGATAAGAAAGAGACTATATTCGAGAAAGGATATACCACCGATGAGGATAGAGGGACTGGCCTAGGTCTTTTCCTTGTGAAGAACTTGTTGAAAAGTTACGGTGGTAGTGTAGAGGTAAACGATTCTGATATGGGGGGAACTAGATTTGACGTGAGATTGAAAAAAATTTCTCAGGGATAAGATGTAGACCAAAAGATCACTTTATTCTATCATAGGTTGATGGTAATATACTGACCCTGACGATATATTTATTTTCAAAGACATCTACATCCTCGATTTTGGCGTTATTTATTTTTTTTAATTCAAAAGAAAATTTATTGAACTCTTGAGTGGTCTCCAATTCGAACGCAAGGGTCTCCCTGCTCGCGGATCCTCCTGGCGATTTTGTTATTTCCTCTTGACGTTCCTTGAGTGTTCTAACTCCTTCATCTACATTTTCTACCTCTTTTATATCTTCTGTTTCTCTCTCTTCTTTTCTTTTTAGTTTCCGATGGACGGTAGCTCTCAACTCCTCATTCTCCCAAGGTTTTTCGATATATTCATGGACACTTGCTTCATTGATTGCCTCTTTAGCGATATTCAAGTCCCGGTATCCTGTTATCAATATCCTGATCGCTTTAGGTCTGATTTTCATCACATTTTTCAGTAATTCTACGCCGGTCATACCAGGCATCTTATGATCCGATAGGACCAAGTCGTATTTTTTCTCCTCTACTTTTTTTAAAGCTTCCTCTCCATCGGAAGCTGTTTCTATTTCAGCCGAAAAATCCTCAGCCCTTTCTAGGGTCATCCTTAGTGATTTTCGGACTGAGTTCTCATCTTCCGCAATCAAGATCTTAAAATCTTCGTCTTTCTCCTCCATCTTTTACCTCCCTAGGTATACTTATGGTTACTTCTGTTCCAACACCCTCTTCACTTTCGATCTGGATATCGCCGCCATGTTCTTTCACTATCCTATAACTAACGCTTAACCCTAATCCTGTACTTTCATCCTTTGTAGTATAGAAAGGATCGAATATTTTATTCCTTACATCTTCAGGGATGCCTCCACCATCATCCCTTATCTTGATGAATATATCCCTGTCTTCCGCCCAGGTTTTAACCTCTATAGTGCCTTCCTCTACGGACTCTAGAGCGTTATAGATAACATTCATGAATACTTGGTTCAATTTTCCGGGACTACATTTTATTTCTGGTAGATCTCCTAGTTCCGTTTCTAACTCGATTCTTTCTTTAAACTCATTTTCCAATAATATCAGGGTCGATCTTATATTTTCATTCAAGTCGGTCTTGACTTCGCTCTCTATATCTACCGATACGAATTCTCTTAAAGTTTCGGTGATATTCGTTATCTTGTCTATGCCTTCTATGTTCATCTCTAAATTACTTTCTATATCATCTAGCAATTTGGAATATTCTTCCTCGTTACATCTTTCTTTTAGTTCTTGGATATCCTCTTTGATAAGTCCTGTACTTGATTTCATGTAGCCTAAAGGATTGTTGATCTCATGTGCAACACCCGAAACCAACCTACCTAGGGAAGCCATCTTCTCGGATTGTATCATCTCTTGAGTCTCGTTCTTGTACTTCTCCAATCGCTCAGAATATTGTTCCAGCTTGCCTTTTATACCTTTTTTCTCGGTTACATCCTGAATCTGATAGATAGCCCATCCTAGATCCTTGCCCGAGATAGTAAAAGATCTCACAAGTAAATATGTGTCCTTTTTTGGGAGGTAGAATTCGTTTCCCTCACTCGAGTCTCCTCTCATCAAAGGACATTCCTTGTCACCCTCGATCTGGTCCATATCGAATATCTCATCACAGGTACTTCCCTTGATATCCTCTACATCCATATCTAGATACTCTTCACATGTTTCATTGGCTTCGATTATTTTATTGTCCTTATCCACTACCAAGATCATATCGTCAAGGGAATTGAAAATCTGCCTCCAATCATCTTTCTGTATGTTTTCCATGTAGATAATATAAAAGTAGCATCCTTTATAAATAATTCCTACCTAAGTTCATCCTGTTTTATCCAAACTGGTAGACGATTGCAGACTAGGTAGGAGAGTTGTACTCATATTTTTCAAATCTTCGGTGCCGTATAGAAAAATTCCATTGAACTAAATGGTTGACATGTCCTTGAAAAAAGGGGGAAAATGTTATATGTCTACATCACAAATCAATATAGATAGGGGTGTTAGTGTATAATGCCAATAAATACACTTCTCGTCGACGATGAAAGCTCATTATTGGATCAAGCTGAGATTTTTTTAGAAAGGATAGGAGAGGAAATAGATATTGTGCCTGTATCCTCTGCCGATAAAGCTTTAGATATCATAGGTAAAAAGAACTTTGATGTAATCGTTTCAGATTACCAGATGCCTGACAAAGATGGGATAGAGTTCTTGGAAGAGCTGAGAGAGAAAAGAGAGAATGAAATCCCATTCATAATGTTCACCGGTAAAGGCAGGGAAGAGGTGGCTATGAAAGCACTGAATCTAGGAGCTGATAGGTACATGCAGAAAGGTGGAGACCCCAAAAGCCAGTATGGTGTTCTTGCAGACGCTATATCTCAAGAATATGAACACTTCCAATCTGAGAGAAAGTACAAGAGCGTAGTGGAGAACAGTCATGATGCGATTTTCATTTACAAAAAAGATGAATTTTTGTTCGTCAACGATAGATCGGCGGAGATAACGGGCTATGATAAAGAAGAATTACTGAAAATGAAGACATGGGAGTTGGTTCATCCAGATTATAAAGAAGAGATTAAACATTTTTTGAAGGATGAAGGTAAAACAGATGATTTGCCTTTTAACTCTGAAACAAAAATCGTCACAAGAGACGGTGACGTGAAACATGTTCGTCTTACTATCTCAAAGATATGGTTTAGAGGGGAAGGAGCATTTTTAGGTTCAGCTAAGAACATCACTGATTTGAAAAAAGCTCGTAAGGAAAGGGAGGAATACATCAGTGAATTGCGCAGTGAAAGGAACTTTTTAGAAAGGATCGCAGAGACGAGCCCGGTAGGTATAACAGAAGTCAACAAAGATGGTAAAATCATTTATGCGAATGAAGAGGCGGAAGAAGTTTTAGGACTTTCGAAAAGTGAGTTAGAAAGGAGAACGTACGATGATCCGGATTGGAATATAACTGATTATGAAGGTGAAGAATATCCGGTCGAAGAACTTCCCTTTAAATTGGTGAAGGAGAAAGGTGAGCCGGTTTACGACGTTAGACATGCCATAGAGTGGCCTGACGGAGAGAGAAAACTGTTATCGATCAATGCAGCACCGCTGTATGATGATGAAGGGGACTTCGACGGCATAGTGGCTGCGATAGATGATGTGACTGAAGAAGTTGAGAAAGAGAGAGAGCTGGAGGAAACCAAGAACTGGCTTTCCGAGATCATCGGTGGGGTGTCCGTACCCACTTTCGTGATCGATAAAGATCATAAGATAACAGATTGGAATAAGGCGTGTGAGGAGCTTATCGGTTTAACCAGCGAGGAGATGATCGGGACGGACGAGCCCTGGAAAGCGTTCTATGATGATGAGCGACCAGTTCTGGCAGATATGGTATTGGAGGATGCCCCTTTAGAAGATATAGAAAGATATTACGGTAAAAAGGTAAAAGAAAATCCTATGATACCTGGTGCATACGAAGGCGAAGACCTCTTTGAAATGAGAGGGGAAGACGTTTGGATATATTTCACTGCATCCCCAATTGTGGACTCAAAAGGTAACACGATAGGAGCAATCGAAACACTTCAAGATACCACTGAAAGGAAGAAGATCGAAGATGAATTGAAGAGCGAACATGATAGGTTATTGAGGTTGATGAACAACATCCCAGGCATGGCGTACAGGTGTAAAAATGACAGGAAATGGACGATGAAATTTCTCAGTCAGGGCTGTTATGAATTAACTGGATACGAAGCAGAGGAATTGATCGATAATGAAGAGATATCATATAATGAATTGATCCATCCTAAAGACAGAGAGTATGTCTGGAATGAAATTCAGAAAGCGATAAAAGAAGATGATCCGTTTGAGATAGAGTACAGGATACAGACTTTATCAGGAGATCTGAAATGGGTATGGGAAAGAGGAAGAGCTGTAGGTCAAGATACTCAGACGCTCGAAGGCATAATAACAGATATAACTGAGAAAAAGGAAACAGAAACCGAGCTAAAAGAAAAAGAAAGCGCCCTAAAGAACTCTATAAATGGTATGGCCATAGCGGATCTAGATGGAACAGTTAGGTATGTCAATGATTCCCTAGTCGAGACCTTTGGATACTATGAAAAAGAAGATTTGCTGGGTAAAAAAGTTCCCAAATTCTTTTACGATGAAGAGAAGGCCGCTTCAGCAATCGAAGAACTGTTGGATAAAGGTGATTGGCAGGGTGAATTGAAAGGAGTCAAGAAGAACGGCGATACGATAACTATCTTTTTATCGGCTAATATCATAAATGATGACGAGGGAAACCCTATTGGACTATTAGGGAGCATGATCGATATAACTGAAAGGAAAGAGATGGAAAAGAAAATTAAAAGAGAAAGAGATAGAGCTCAGAAATATCTAGACACCGCAGAAGTTATTATGGTGAGCATTGATTTGTCAGGACAAGTAGTCCAGGCGAACAGAAAAGCCTGCGAGCTGTTGGGATTTGAAAAAGAAGAGATCATAGGAAAGGACTGGTTCGAGAATTTCATTCCAGAAGATAATAAGAAAGAACTTCGGAAGATGCATGAGGATTTGATCGAGAAGGGTCGAACTGTTGAAAAGTATCACGAGAACCTTGTGATAACTAAGGAAGGAGAAGAGAAAGTGACCGAATGGCGTAACAATATCCTCAGAGATGAAAATGGGGAGATTGTAGGAACACTTAGCTCTGGAAGAGATATAACGGAGAGGAAGGAGGCCTTAAAACGCTTCAAGACCTATGTGGAGAACTCACCTTACGGGATCTTCGTTGCAGATGGGCAGGGAAACTATATCGAAGTGAACGAAACCGCAATGGAGATAACCGGTTACTCGGAAGGAGAACTGCTGGAAATGAACTTATTAGATTTTTATGATGAAGAATCTAGGGATGAGATGGCGGAAGAGTTCCAGAAGCTGAAAGAGGAAGGAGAGGTGAGGATTGAGCATACCTTTGAAAAGAAAGACGGGACAAAGAGGTACTGGAATGTCCTCGCTATCGAGTTGGATGAAAATAGGTATCTGGGATTCGTAGAAGACATAACTGAAAGAAAAGAGGCTCAGGAAAAGTTGAAGGAACTTTATAAGATGACTCCCAAGATCGCAGCTTCAGAAAGTCCAAAAGAACTTTATGAACTAATAGTAGGTATTGCAGAAAACATCTTAGATTTTGATGTTTGCAGTGTGGAGATAGAAGAAGGTGATAAATTGGTGGTTAGAGCCAGTACCCAAAAAGAACTCATAGATGAATTTTCTATCTCTGTAGAAGAAGGCATCGCTGGGAGAACTTACAGGGAAAAAGAATCTTTTCTTCTTAGAGATCTGAGAGAGCGTGCTGAAGCGAGACCCACTGATAGCAACTACAGATCAGTGATTAGCATACCTATGGGGGACATAGGGGTATTTCAGGCCCTTTCATATGAGAAGGATTATTACGACGAGAAAGACTTGGAGCTTGCGGAACTTTTCGTTTCTTATGTGACTGAAGCTATAACCAGGTTGAATGCAGTCAAAGCTTTGAAAGAAAGTGAAGAAAGATATAGGACCTTGGTAGAGACCTCGTTTGCTGGTATAGGCATCACCGATTTTGACAACAATCTGACCTTCGTGAACGATAGGATGGCGGAGATACTTGGATACGAAAAAGAAGAGTTGGAAGGTAAGAATCTAGCTGAGATCTCCACAGAAGAAAGTATGGAAAAGTTTCAGGAAGAAACCAAAAAAAGAAAAGAAGGTATGACGAGCCATTATGAAAGTAAGCTTGTGAAGAAGGGTGGGAAAATAATAGATGTACTGATCAGCGCATCACCTTTTAAAGATGCCGATGGAGAGTTTGTAGGAACTATCGGTGTTATTCTTGATATAACTGAAAGAAAAAAAGCACAGGATAGAGAGAAGTTGCTCCATACTTTGTTGAGACACGATCTAAAAAACAAGATACAGGTCATCCAAGGCTATCTTCAGTTGATGGAAGATGAGGATATGTCTGAAAAAGTGCGAGAGTTCGTCGAGAAGGCTTTAAAGGGTACTAGAGAAAGTGGGAATCTGATAGATAAGATAAGGCTCCTAAGAGAGGTACAGGAAGAAAAGAAGAAGCCTGTGAAGATAACAAAGATGGTGAAAAAGGCCTTGGAAGATAATCGTAATCTTGCCGAGGGTGAAGGAATGACGATAGACCTGGATTGTAATTCGAAGATACATAAAGTGGAAGGAGGCCCATTACTCGAAGAAGTGTTCTCTAACTTATTGGAAAACTCGATACGTCATTCCGAGGGAAGCGAGGTAAGGATATCTGAGGAAATCTTGGATGACGAAGTCAGATGTATAGTAGAAGATGACGGAAAAGGTATATCGGAAGATGCTAAGGAAAAGTTGTTCGAACGGGGGTTCAGAAGTGGTGAGAAAGGTGGATCGGGTCTTGGTCTTTACCTTGTTAAAGAGATCGTGCAGAGTTATGATGGTAAGATCGAAGTAAAAGATTCGGAGTCGGGTGGAGCTAGGTTTGAGATTTATCTCGAGCGAGTTCAATAATGGGTAAGTAAGGAGAGATTACACAAACTCCTAAATATATAAGGATAAAATAGAGGAAGATGACGATATCCTAAATTTCACGTCAACACTCTTTTTAAGCCGTGGTCAGAATCGTGGCGATCTACAAAGAGAAAAAATGGTGAAGTATAACCTGCGAGTAAAAGGAAAAGTCACCCTTTAGAATGAGTTCGTAACTTATTAGTTACCTAATCACTCTATTAATTTTGATGGTCCTTAAGTAGATGAAAGAATACAAACAACAGTAATTGATCTCCTACCGGTATAAGTGAGAAACTAGAGGACAGAACCCATGTTCCTCTCATTTGATATAAGCTATTTGAAAACCGATGTTTTTAAATAAGCAAGATAAATTGATGTGAAACAGTGGAAGGATTTGAAAGAGATAGAAGAGTATCTAGATAAGTTTATAAATAGATACTTCAGATACTCTCTTGTAGTTTTTATTATCATTATACTTTCTTTGTCACCGATCATCGTATCCTTTGTTGGGAGTGAAAGAGTACACTCTCAAGAACTCTACTCGCTTGACCCTCCTGAGAATCTAGAAGTTGAACATTCTGACCCAACTGGAGAGGTCGTCGAAAACGGTATCTTTGAAGATGATTACGATCCATGGGAACTCACACGATTGCAGAACGGAGGAACTGCGGAGTGGGATAACGAGTCCAATAGTGTTGACGGGAGCGGTTCTCTACATATACAGGCGGTCCAGACCGGTGAAGGCAATACAACTGAAGAGGCATACTGGGAGCAGGATATAGTCAATACTTCCAGCAATATTACAGTGAACGGAGCTTTCAATAAGAGTATATCAGAGGTGTCTCCATCTAGTGTGGACACTTCTGTCGTTGAAATCCAGGTGAACGATACTGAGGAGAATTGGCAGACCATATACAGAAATGAAAACACCGAGGACACCGGATGGATCGAGTTCGGTCCGAACAAAACATATGAGCCTAAAGGGAAGGTGACTTCCGTTAAAGTTTACATGCACTTGGTGGCCGATGGCGGTCCTCCCGATAAAATGGCCCGGGGAGATATCTGGGTGGATGATATAAGCGTGGTTTCCGAGGGAGGCGATCACAATTTGCTTACCTGGGATGCTAACCCAGATAATCTTAACACCACAACATATAATATTTCTAGATCGGAAAAGAAATACGGCGAATATGAGAACATTTCGACAGTTACAGCAAATGTATCCGAAGAATACCAGTATCTCGATCAGGATAGAGGGGCAGCAGATCGGAAGATCTGGTGGTACAGAGTTCTGGCGGTGGATAACCAGAGTAAAGAGTCTGAAGCTACTAAACCAGTTCAGGAACCGGGACCTCGACCTCCAACAGATCCTAGACCAATAGATCGCGCAACAGAGGTCAAGATAGATCCAGGATTGAACGTCAATCTAAGTGTTATTGTCTCTCATACTGAAGGAAAGACCGTAGATACTGTGACTTTCTACGATGCTTCGGATAAGAGTGTGATAGGGTCTCTAAATGATGTAACCGATGGTACGAGAACCAGTAATGTCACATGGGAAGATCTAACACCCGGTGAGACATACAGGTGGTACACCATAGCTGAGGAGGACGGGATAGGGAATGTGACTAGTGCCACATGGAATTTTACCACAAATGTAGATGATCCTGTTGTAGAGACTCTAGAAGCTCAAGACGTGACTACGGAATCAGCCATTTTGAGAGGAAATATCACTTCGTTAGGAGATTATGATCAAGTTAATGCTTACTTAAAATGGCGTGAAAATGAAGAAGAGGGATGGACGGAAACCAACCAGCAGACGATAAATGCTGTAGGCGAATTCAATGAAAGTATAACTGGACTGGCTTCAGACACACTTCACAATTTCACGGCAGTTATCGAATGGAATGGAGAAAATTATACTGCAGACGAGAAGACTTTCAGTACGCTCAGAGAGGCTTTCTTCGAAATTGAGATAGTTGATTATGACGAGGAAATTGTGGAAGGTGAAGAATTTGTGGTGAACTACGAGGTAGAAAATATCGGTGATGTGAAAGACACGCAGGACATCAATTTTACTGTTTACGATAATGCTGGCGATGAAGTTCATTCCGATGAATTTGTAGGTCTCAAGCTCAATGGAAGCGAAAGTTATGATGAAGGTAATTTCTCATGGCAAACCGAAGACCCAGGAAATTATTCTTTCGAAATTGCTAGCGACTCCGATAATTATACTGACTTAGGTCTGTCTGTTGAAGAGAGCGTTTCGGGAGATGGATGGTTTTCTGGTATCTGGTGGCCTTATTTGATACTCGGCTTGGCGGCTTTTGCTGTGATAATCGGAGGAGGGCTATACAAAAAATATTTGGCTACCAAAGAACCAGTCATCGAGGACATATTTTTGATCAGAAAGAAAAACTCAATGCTGATATTACACAATACCCGACGCCTTAAACCGGACAGAGATAGTGATATACTCGCTAGTATGTTCGATTCAGTGCAGAATTTTATCGAGGATTCTTTTCAAGAAACGGGTGATTGGAAACTGAACAAGATGGAATTTGGTGATAACAAGGTCGTTGTTGAAAGGGGAGAGTACGTTTATATGGCCGTAGTTTATGAAGGGGAACTAAGCGAGAAGAAAATCAAGGAGATAAGAGACATTATCGAAAGGATCGAAGACGAATTCGGAGAAGAACTTAAAGATTGGTATGGCAACAGTGAAGAATTAGAAGGTATAAAGGATATTACTCAGGAGCTTTTCTCCTAAAGTTACTTTTACAGCGTTTCCGAGTCCCTCTTATACTTTTCGATCAGTTTCTTTACGGTGAAAGCAAACTTAGAGTAGTCGTTCTCTTCGTACCATTCGATTAGCTTATCTCCAAACTCTAAAACCTTCTCCTCTTCAACCTCCTCTCCGATTGAAAACTTGTCGATATCGCTTTGATAAAGGAGTTTGTCCAAGGTAAGGTGAGGCATATCTCCGAACTGCGATCCATAGGCGATAAGGTCCGACAAAAGTTTTTTCGGCTCATCTATACTCTTGTGCATCGCTACGAGATCTTCTTCATAACTATCAAGAGAAGACTGAATATACATGGTTCTGAATCCAAGTTCTTTGAACATATCCTCAACGTTTTTTCCGGTCTTAGCAGAGGTGAAGAAGATGTTGTCAAAATGTTGAAGCACTTCATCTTCAACCTCATCTCTAGTAATATCTTGTTTTTCTAGATCCGTTTTGTTTACTGCTAGGAGAACAGGTGCATCATCAAAGGCCGATTTTCTATACTTCGGAAGCCACTCATCGATCAGTTTGTACAAGGTCTCTTCCCTGGTACAATCCACAACTGCTATTGCTCCTGTAGACTCTTCAAAAGCTATCTCCCGAACGCTTTGAAAACCAGATTCTCCCATTATATCATGGATGATCAGCTTCATTTCTGAGCCGGTAACAGACACCTTCTTCGTGTAGACGTTGGTACCGACAGTCTTCAGATACTCATCTCCGTAAACATTCTTGACGAAGCGGAGGATCAAAGAAGTCTTTCCAACACCAGATTCACCTAGAAGGTTTACCTTTCTTTTTATATCGCCATCCATGATTTACTTTCCCTCTTTAAGCCTATATTTCCAACGTATATAATAAATAACTATGGATATTTAAAGATTAGTATCTTTTAAGCTTTGTCGTGTTTCTCCAAATATAAGTCACATATCGTCAAATGAAAGATAGAAAAAATACAGGAGATGAAAGATGTGGTGGAAAAGATCGAGGACGAATTCGAAGATTTTTTAATCACTAGGAGGAGTCTTCTTCATACTTTTCTATAAGCCCACTTACGGAGGAGGAGGATTCAACATCGTCATTATCTTCGTACCATTCCATTAGCTTCTCACCGAATTTTAAAACCTGGCTCTCCGAAATATCTTCTCCCAGTGAAAATTTATCTATCCCGCTTTGATCGAGGAGGTCCTCCATGGTTGAGTACGGAAGATCTCCGAGCTGTGATGCGTAGGCAAGAAGACCCGAGAGCAGTTTTTTAGGTTCATCTATCAACTTCCCCGTAGTTACCATATCTTCTACATGCCTCACAGGAGAAGGACGATGAAACATAGTTCTGTATCCGAGTTCTTGAAACATATCTTCGACATTTTTACCAGTCTTAGCAGAGGTGAAAAAAACCGTGTCGAATTTGGAGAATACACCATTTTCGGAGAGTACCTTATCGACTATCTCCTCTCTAGTGATCTCTGGCCTTTCTAGGTCTACCTTGTTAACTGCAAGGACAACAGGTGCATTATCCAGGGCCAATTTTTCATACTTGGGTAGCCAATCATCGATGAGTTTGTATAAGGTTTCTTCCCTTGTAATATCCGCGACTGCTATAGCTCCAGTCGATTCTTCAAAAGCTATTTCCTTAATACTTTTAAAATCTGATTCACCCATTATATCATACAAGACCATTTTTATTTCTGAACCCAAGTAAGGAACTTCCTTAGTATAGACGTTCGTACCGACGGTCTTCAAATACTTTTCTCCAAAAATATTTTTGACGAAGCGGAGGATCAAAGAAGTCTTTCCAACAGCAGATTCACCTAGAAGGTTTACCTTCCTCTTTACATCACCCTTCATAACTTATCTTCCTCCCGTGAAGTCACAGTAATTCTCTTTAATATAAGATGAATATTTAAAGTTACGGTATAACTTCGGAAAATCATTTGTGAAACCATCGTAAAGACCTTATGTACAAAATTGCTTAGTAGCTACAATAAAATACTCGGAATATATCTGTAGAGACAAATAGTTGTATTTTGGACTTGATAGATCACAGAGTTTATCCCTCATTAATTTCTTTGATTAATCAACCGATGTTTTTATATATGCAGATCAAGATGATATTCATCAGT
>JAZKSP010000148.1:0-3113 GCA_036626005.1 Thermoplasmatota archaeon
ACTTCTTCACCATCTGTCCTGAGTTCATAGAATGCCTCGTTCAAAGACCCATAATCTTTCGTAACCCAGCCTTTTCCTTCAGACCGTAACCTCCCTCCTACCGCACCCACTTTTTCATCCTCGAAAGGTTCGACCAAGTTCTCTAAAAAATCGGGCTCTAAAACTTCATCAGCATCGACGATGACCACTACCTCTCCAGAAGCCTCTTCAACCCCTCTTTTTCTCGCTTCACGCAGTCCCTGATGAGAAAGTAGAAGTTTTTTCATGTCAAACTCCTCTTCATACTCTTCAACGATATTCATAGTGTCGTCAGTCGATCCATCATCCACTATGACGAGCTCAAAATCCGATAGAGTTTGGTTTTTAAGAGAATCTAAACAATATTCTATATCATCCTCTTCGTTGTAAACGTTTATGATGATCGAAATGTTTTCAGCCAAAGATACCATAAAACTATACACTTTTCAAATATTTATAATAAATGGTTTGAAATTCATCTTGAGTTAGTCCTTTGACCGAGGGAAATACATCTCAATAAACTCACATCAACCATGCAAAAGCTAATTAAGAATATTCCTATATTGGTCAACGCAGATGAAGAAAAAGCTATTGATAATCGGTCTCGATGGAGTACCCTGGCGCATCTTGGACAAGATGATCGAGGAAAACGTCACTCCCAACCTAAAGAAGCTGAAAGAAAAAGGAGCTTACGGTGAACTCGAGACCACTATACCCCCTCTCACACCAGCGGCATGGTCCTCCATACAAACGGGAGTCAACCCGGGTAAACACGGGGTGTTCTCTTTTCAGGGTCCCAGAAAAGGAGGAGGTCCTCCTGCACCAGTAAATTCGAAGGACATCCAAACGACCACATTCCCCGAATTTCTTGACAACGCCGGTCTCAGAGCTGTACTAGTCAATCTGCCGCTCTCCCATCCGCCCAAGACCGATTTTCCCACCGTCGGAAGCATTTTTTCTAACGAGATAGCGAAACCGGAATCTCTTCTGAAAGAGTACGATTTTTCCTACTACGAACTTTCGGCACCAGATATGACCGAAACCAACGTGAAAAAAAATCTAAAAAATATACATTCCAACGTAAAAAGCAATTTCCCAGTAGTCAAAAAGTTATACCAAAATGAAGATTGGGATCTCTTCTTCTACATGTTCAGTCAGACCGACTGGACTTTACACCAGGCTGGAGAGGAATTCTTTTTCGATGAGGACGAAAAAAAGGTAAAGCTGGTCAAAAGAATCTATAAAGCCATCGATGAAAAGATCGGCTGGTTCATCGATCAGATGGATAAAAAAACCAATCTTTTGATAATGAGCGATCACGGCTTCAAAAACTACGAGAAACAGCTCAGTCCGGCAAACCGCTTAGAGAAAGAAAATCTCATAAAAGTCCAACCTAAATCTCTCTCCTGGGAAAGTGAAAACTCTCTTAGAGATAACCTTCTTTCTAACACATTCAGACTTGCTCTACATTCAAAAACGATATCCAGTTACTTGGAATTCAGATATCCCTGGTTCTGCAATAATAACATGACGCAGATAAAGGAAGAATCTAAGGTTTTAGCTGGGGATCCTAAATTTCCAGCCTTCTTCATAAATGACGAAAGATTCTTCGGTACAGTCAAAGACAAACATAAAGTTAAAAAGAAATTGGACGAAGTCCTGAACACTTATTCTGATAAGATAGAGGTACACAAAAAGGATGATATATACTGGGGCGATCAGCTAGAACGAGGACCCGAATACATCGCCATGCCGAAAAAGTACCTCCCCAAGATGTTCCTTATAAATAGAGAGATAACCACTGGAGAATTTCAGCACAGCATGGACGGGATCGTCATCGGCTACGGTCCGGATGTAAAACACACTGAGCTGGAAGGTTCCACCGTATTCGATATTACTCCAACTATATTGCACTACTTCGATATACCTTTACCTGAGTATTTAGACGGAAATGTGTTGATGGGGATGTTGGAAGAAGCATCTGATCTTTATAGAGAGCCTGAGATCAGTGAGAAAAAAGAAGAGAAAAAGATCAAAGATAAGATAAAAGAGATCGATCTCTAATATTTCTAAGCGTGGTTAATTCTTATAGTTCATAGAATACCTTACAACTCACTCAAATTCTATTTCATATTAATAGAAATCACGGATCAAAAATTAAATTGATATTTAGCCTATATAAAAACTACAGATGAACAATCAATAAAGAAGAGGTTTCTTATATAATCGCCAACAGCTCTTCTTTACTCATGGTATTCCGGTGTCTTTGATCCTTCCAAAGTTTTCTGTAATTGTAAAAGTACTCGTGCATCCCCAGCTTATCCGAAGTGTATATCACCTCATGGTTTTCGATTATATCCATCTTGATATGGAGGGGTAATTCTTCAAATATGTGGACGTCATAATTTTTTGAGACAGTATTCACTTTTCTAAATACTTTCATCAAAACTTTTTCACCACTAGCCTTTTCATCACTCACTCCCTCACAGTCATAATAGAAACTGGAAGAACCCGGAACGACGATACCTATATCTATATCGCTTTTTGCATGGTCTTCTTCTTCAACTTTAGAACCGAATAAAAGGACGGCCAACACTCTCTCGTCTTTACGGACCCAGGAAAAGTCCTTTTTCAACTCCTTCACTGTTCCTTCAACTATTCTCTAAGACCTTATCGTACATTAAGAATTATGCAATATAAATATTTATAGTCAATGACTGAAATTTTGAACTTCCGAGGAATTGCAAAATTTCACTCTCACGATTCCAGAATAACTTCATTCTTCTGAAGAGTATTAAATCATCCCAAAAGTCGGGTCATTAACTATAATAATCAAAAGAGTATTATTACAAGTAGATGTCTAAAAAGAATGAAAGATATAACACCGATGATGATCTCGTTAAATCGATAAAGAAAGGTGTGAGTAAAGTCTGCAAAGATTACGATGTCGTCGCAGCTTATCTCTACGGTTCCTTTGCTCGCGGCGAACAGCATCAGGGTAGTGACGTTGATATCGGGATATATTTTGAAGACTATTCTCTTAAAAAACTTTTAGAGATGAGCAGAAAAATACAGGGAGAAGTCGATCTTTCTAA
>JAZKSP010000149.1:0-3112 GCA_036626005.1 Thermoplasmatota archaeon
CAAAAGAAATGGGTTTTACTCGGTTAGTTCGCCTAGTCTTTCTTCTACTAAGTCTAACTCCTCTTTAAGTTGATCTGCATAGGCTTTTAGCTATTCTACTTCGTCTTCCTCTGTATATTCACCGTAATAAGATCTTTGTGTTTCTGTCCTGGCAGGTGATCTCCGAACTGGCATAGTTCTCTCTACTGGAATTCTTGAAGGTGCTCTCCTAACACCTCGTCCTCTTCCACCTCTGAAACCTCTACCGAGACCTCTTCCGATTCCTCGGCCTCTACCTCTTCCTAGTCCAAGACCACCTGCTTTGGTGAAACCGGGACTAGAATGACCAGTACAGTAACCGAGTCCTCTACCTGTCATCGGGCCTAATCCTTCAGGCCCTGTTCCGTCTCCTCTTGGCATGTTTATCACATTTGTACTATTATGAGATTAAATATTTAAAGTTTTTGTACATATGAGTAAAATTTTAATACCTGTATTCATCAGGATAACCGTGATAATATGTCCGATGTGAGGGAAAATATAAGAGATTTCAAAAGAGCCAAACAGGCACTGATGGAAAACAACGAAGAAGCGATGGATGAATTTTCTGAATTCATGGATGATGTTCTAGAGGAAAATCATTTAGATGTAAAAACGAAAGAACTGATAGCATTGACTACGGGAATCACTGCCAGATGTAAATATTGCATAGATCTACACACTCAGAAAGCCCTTGATGTCGGAGCAACGAAAGAAGAAATATTGGAAGCTGCGTTTGTAGCGATAATGATGGGCGGTGGACCTGCTCTAACTTACGTAGCTGAATTGAAAAAAGCTTTAGATGAGTTCGAATAAAAACTCATCTAAATTTTTTTTGTGAAATATTTTTGATAGGAATTATTCATCCTTATAAAACTCGCACTGCTTCCTTTCTCCGGTCTTGATATAATGTCGGTAGTGTTTTATCCATTTCGGTTCATCTGGTGCATCATCGATAAATTCTATAAATTTCTTCAGTTTCTCTAAGGTGTCTTTACTGATGTGATGTTCCAATTCACATGCATCTAATTCAGCCTGTTCTCCCTCTACACCTATTATCTCTAAAAAATCTGAGATTGTTTCTTGAGATATCATCAAATTTCTAGCTATTTCCTCCCCATCTTTGGTCAATCTTGCCCCCTCGTATCGCTCATATTCTAGGTAGCCTTCTTCCTCCAGCTTTCTTAGCATTTCCGTTACAGATGGAGGCTTCACATCTAATTCTGAAGATATCTTTCCTGTTTTGGCGTGATCCTCTCTCTTTTGAATGAGATAGATAACTTCCAAGTATTCCTCAAGGGTTTTTCGCCTCATTATTTTCCCGTCCATCCATCTCAGTTAATCCTACATAGTTAGGACAAATATGAAAGAGTTAAAGGTTTTTGAAAAATTCACTAAAGAAATTTTTTTAGTCCACTCCTTTCTTCATTTCCGTGTCATCTTGGTTCCGCACTTCGGACATACTTTTTCATAACAAGGCTGTCCTCTTTGCTGTTCTTCTTCGTACCTGCAATTAGGACAAACGCAAGTTCCACCTGGGCCAAGACCCTGACCTTCAGGTTGTCGACCACGGCCTCCTTGCCCTGAGCCACCTCCAGATTTTCTTCCTTGTCCTGAACCTTTTCCTGAACCGCCACCTCTTCCTTTTCCAGATCTCATAATTCTCACTTCTTTTATTCTTCAATTACACATATGAGTAAAAATACTTAAATCTTTCTATCAATGTATTTTCATTCCTATTTGACGGACTGAGTTTCTACTGAAAAGTACACTTACAATAAAAAAACCAACTTTAATCAGTCCCTTTAATCGATCCATAGAAGACCTTGAAGTTACAAACTTGCCTATCGGCGCTGAATCCCTTAAAATACCTCCTTTCTAATCATATATTTTGTCACCAATGGTATTCAGGATGAATACCGCTCCAGCTAGTAGTATTATCGTAGGTCCAGCGGGAGTATTCCATTGATAAGAAAGCCATAATCCAGATAATATGAAAACCAAGGATAATAGGATGGAATAGACCATCACTTTCCTCATATCGTGGGTGACGGAACTTGAGATAGATGCAGGTACGGATAACATCGCGATCACCAAGATTATGCCCACAAATTTTATCAAAAAGACGATGGAGAACGCTATCATGATCAACAGTAGAAGGTAGATCGCGTTCGTTTTTATTCCCACAACTTCTGAAAATTCCTCATCAAAACTCACGGCCTGTAATCTATGATAAAACAATATCACTATGATCACTATTGAAAAGGCTAAACCAGCGAGTAAATATATATCGAAAGTCCCGATCATCAAAAGATTTCCAAAGAGAAAGCTAGCAGGACTCGTAAGATAGCCAGGAGTTATATGATAGAAAAAGGCTCCTATCGCCATGCCGAGGGCCCATATTATGCCAATTGCGGTGTCTTCTCGTTGTATTTTTTTACTTCCAAGGATACCTACACCAACAGCGGAGGTTACAGCAAATAATAGGGCACCGAGAAGTGGAGGAATACCAATATAAAAAGAAAGCCCCACCCCTCCAAAAGATGCATGAGCTACACCGCCACTTATAAAAACTATCTTTTTGACCACCACGTAAGTCCCTATAATACCAAATATGATAGAACCCAAAATACCGGCATAGACGGCATTTCTCATGAAAGCATATTCTAACATTCCAAACACTCTAATCCTCCTCTGAGGGCATCTTATTTTCAAATACTCTATGTGGATGGCCATGGGCAACCAAATCTACCGGACACTCATAGGAAGCTTCTATCATCTCAGATGTCAACTCATCTGAGTCGTGGTAGATTAAATACTTATTAAGACATGCTACCTTATTCACGTAAGAAGAGATGACTCCAATGTCGTGAGATACTAGGATAATAGTCATGTTCTTTTTTTCATTCAAATTTCTCAAGAGTTCATATATACTAGTTTGGATCTTCTCGTCTATGCTTGCAGTGGGCTCGTCTAGAAGTAGAATTTTCGGTTCAGTCGCCAAAGCCCTTGCTATAAGAACCCTCTGCTGTTGACCTCCTGACAGCTCAGAAATCTGTCTGTCTTTATATTCTTGCATATCTACCATTTTTAA
>JAZKSP010000027.1:0-15964 GCA_036626005.1 Thermoplasmatota archaeon
ATGAAGAGTGGAAGGAGAAGAAGAAGGAAGAGATCGAGAAAAAGAGGAGGGAAGATATTGTACATCCCGCCAAATTCCGTATACTTGAAGATCACGTTTTCAGGATGTCCAAGCCCGCGATCGTGGGTGTCAGAGTTCTTGCGGGTACTATCAGGCCCGGGAGGAGACTGTTGAACAAGGAAGGAAGAGTCCTTGGGAAGATAAAGAGCATAAGGAGCGGTGAACAGTCCTTAGATTACGCCGAACAGGGCGATGAAGTTGCGATAGCTGTTTCAGGAGTCACTGTGGGTAGACAGATAGAGGTTGAAGAGGAACTCTACATAGATATACCTGAAGGTGATGCTAGAGAATTGAAGGATCTAGATTTGACCTTTGACGAGGAGAGGATCCTCGACGAGATAAGGGAGATCAAGCAGAAGGAAAAGGACTTCTGGGGATTTTGAATCGTTCCGTGGATTAGAAAATTATTAATAATATTTTATCATTAGGGTATTGACTTCTCAATATCTTGAGGTTAAATAGAAGGTGGTCGTCTTATGAGCAATAATATAGAAGCAGAGGTTATCCATGAAACACCTATCGAAGAACAGAACATAGAGATAGTGGAGAGGAAAGGTATAGGTCATCCTGACAGCATCGCCGACGGTATAGCGGAGGAGATCAGTAGAGCTCTTTCTAAGATGTATCTGGAAAAGCACGACAGGATACTCCACCACAATACAGATGAAGTTCAGATCGTAGGCGGACAGGCAAAACCGGAATTCGGAGGCGGTGAGATCCTAGAGCCTGTATATATCCTATTGGCTGGAAGAGCCACGACCAAAGTCAACGGCGAGAGATTACCTTACAAATCTACTGCTTTGACAACGGCTGAAGAGTATTTGAAGGAGAAGTGCTCTCACCTGGACGTGGATGAGGGAGTGATGATGGACTGCCGGATAGGTAAAGGTTCAGTGGATCTTCAAGATGTTTACGATACTAGTCGAAACAATGCGAACGATACCTCCTTCGGGGTCTCATATGCTCCGCTCAGCGAAACTGAAAAGATTTCTCTCGAGATCGAAAGGATGATGAACGGCCCGCTCAAAGAAGATCTACCCGAGATCGGACAGGATATCAAGGTGATGTCAGCTAGGAATGGGGACCGTATCGATATAACTATAGCGGCTGCTCTCATCGATTCTTTGACTCCAGACCCCGATCATTATAAAAGCGTGATCGAAGAGCTGGAAGAGAGAGTATTGGATCACGTTCACAAGTTCACGGATAGAGAGATCAATCTGATGATAAATACGGCAGATGACTACGAGAACGATATCTATTATCTGACTGTCACAGGACTTTCTATGGAAAATGGAGATGACGGTTCAGTAGGTAGAGGCAACCGGACCAATGGGCTGATAACGCCTTTCCGTCCGATGAGCTTGGAAGCGGCCGCCGGAAAAAATCCCGTAACCCATATAGGAAAGCTCTACAACATCATGGCTAAGGAGATAGCTGACAGAGTCTATCAGGAAGAAAAAGATGGTGTTCACGAGGTCCTGGTTAGACTAGTTTCTCAGATCGGAAAGCCGATCACCGATCCGCAGGTGGCTAGCATACAACTCGTTGTAGGGGATGATGAAGATTACGAGGTCAGAAAGAACAATGCGGAAGCTATAGCTGAAAATCAACTAGAGAACATATTCGATCTCAGGGATAAGGTCTTGAACGGCGAGGTAACCGTCTTCTAGTTTCTTTCTAGTGCGAATCGAGCGAATACCTTACAATCTTTTACTATATAATCTAGAACAGCGTGTTCATTGGGCTGATGGGCTAAACCTTTATTCGAGCACCAGACAGCAGTGGGTATACCTTTTCTCCTGAAGCTCTTCGCTACGGTTCCTCCACCGATACCCGCGAGGCCCGTTTCGACGCCAGTAACATCTTCGATCGCCCTTTTCAAGTTCTGTATGACTTCGGAGTCCACCGGTGTTCTCTCCGGCGCATCGCTCTCTTTAACATACTCTATTTCAATTTCCGCCTCAGTCTCATCTTCTATCTGTTCGGCTGCCTTTTTGAACGTTCTTTTCACTTTTTCCAGATCGATGGAAGGTAACACCCTGCAGTCGAAGTATTGAGTTTCCTTACCAGGTATCGAATTCACGTTGGGTACGTTGCTCAACCTTTTAGTGGGTTCGAAAGTGCTTTCCGGCGGGGAGAACAGCTCGTCTTCTCGGTCGAATTCGTGGTGTAATTCTTCGTCGACAAGATTCTGGTACCTGCCCATTATCCTGTTGGCATTTATGTTCTTATTGGGGAATGCGGCGTGTCCCTGTTCTCCATGTACCACGATCTTAACCCATAATCCAGACTTTTCGACGATCTCTATCTTTTTGCCTTCCTCTTCACTATGATCTGGAACGACGACCATGTCGTCTTCCTGGATCAAGCCCTTTTCTAGGAGATGGTTCACTCCGTATTCGCTCCCGGTCTCTTCATCGGAGACCATCATGATCTTGATGTTGTATTCGGGCTTTACTCCGGTCTCGCTCAGAGCTTTGACCGCATATATACTGGAAATGAGTGCCTGCCCGTTATCTTCCGCCCCTCTACCGTATATCTTTCCGTCTTTGAAGACAGGATCGAATGGATCAGTGTTCCATTCATCTAGGTCGCCTTCAGGGACTATATCCATGTGAGTGATTATGATCAAATTTTTATTGGATTTACCTTCCTTTGTCGCGACTATATTTGGTCTTATACCGGACGGGACTCTATCATCTTCAGAATCATGTCTTTCTATCGAATCGAAGCCGAAATCATCTATCAATTCTAGGATAAATTCCGCCCTCTCTTTTTCACCCTCTCCGTCATTACCTGGTCCTATCGCGGGGATCTGTATCATCTCTATGAGCGATTCCTTCATCTCATCCTTCATCTCATCTATTTTCTCATCAACTTCTTCCATCATCTCACCTGGTTGAGCTTGAAAAGAGTAGAAAGATAAATCGATATAAATGTTAGGCTGGGAGTGGATGGTTTTCGTAATCCTCTTTTAGGTCTTCTCCAGTCAGATCTAAATATATCTGGGTTGTTGTCAGCGAAGAATGTCCGAGCATCTTCTGGACACTTCTAAGGTTCATACCGGATTTTAGAGAGTGTACAGCAAAGCTGTGCCTTAGCATGTGTGGATAAACGTTCTTTTTTATGCTCGCTTTTTTAGCATACTTTTTAACTAACCTCTCGATCTGCCTCGTAGATAAAGGTTCGCCTCTTTGTGAGAGAATCAGCACGCCTTCCTCCGTATCCCTCTTGTACAGTTGTATCAGATCTAATGTATCGTCATCTATCGGGACTATCCTGTCTTTATCTCCTTTACCTCCCCTAACGGTTATCATCCCCTCTTTGAAATCTATATCCTGTATCTTGAGAGAGGTCAGTTCTGACACTCGAAGGCCACATCTGTACAAGATCCGGAGTATGAGTCTATCCCGAACCTTATCTCTTTCAGGGGCATTCAGAAGCTTTCTCACATCATCCTCTTTCAGGTATTTAGGCAGTTTTTTTCCCATCGATCCACCATGTCTGACGTTTCGTATGACAAAATAGAGTGGAAAAGATATAAAAAGGTTTTGCAAATGTTCGCTGGAGAACTAAGAGGGTAAATATTTTATACTTATCCACTTCATCACTCAATCCACAGCATGGGCCTGTAGCTCAGCCCGGCAGAGCGATCGGCTCTTAACCGATCGGCCTGGGGTTCGAATCCCCACAGGCCCGTTTTTAAATGGAGAAGAAGCCTTGGATTTGGCAGTCAATTTTAGTAAGTTTTAGAACATCTAATCACTATAAGAATATTTATAACACCGGACCATATTCAAGTGTAATCGAGTCAAAAATTCTATTTAGGGGGTATTCTTCCCTAAACGTAGACGCCGGTGGCATAATTGAATATGTCTATACCTATTATACTATCTATTGCGATCTTTGTGATCACCTACATAGGGATAATCAGCAATAGAATAAACAGGACAGTAGCCGTGATGGTTGGAGCTCTATTGATGATAGTATTAGGCCATGCTCTTGGCTTCTATAACCAGGAATTAGCGTTAGATTACGTTGATTTCAATACTATTGGACTGCTCATGGGTATGATGATGCTTGTGGGTATGCTGGGAGATAGTGGGTTTTTTGGCTATCTAGCAATTAAAACAGCAAAGATGTCGAATGGGAGTTATTACAGACTCCTCACACTCTTCATATTAGTTACAGGATTTGCCTCTGCATTTTTAGATAACATAACTACGGTGTTGTTGATGGTTCCCGTCACTATAACTATCGCAGAGGAATTAGAAATTACACCGGTTCCATTCGTTATAGGCGAGGGGATCGCCGCTCATATTGGAGGCACGGCTACACTTATAGGCGATCCTCCAAACATATTGATAGGTAGTCAAGCCGGGATAAATTTTGTCCAGTTTTTGATCTATTTGGGCCCGATAGTGTTGATCGTATTGTTTACAACTCTTTTGATTTTTGAATTGATGTTTCGTGATATATTGAAAGGTGAGATGACGAATTTCGATAAAATTGTAGAAATGGATGAAGAAGACAGGATAAAGGATTGGAGTCTCTTCAAGAAATCCATCATCTCATTACTTTTTACTATGGTCTTATTCACAATACATCATATCCTAGGCATTGATCCCTGGGTTGTGGCTATGTTGGGTGCGTCGCTTCTGTTATTGCTTTCATTTACTGAACCAAAGAACGCAATTGCACATGTTCATTGGTCTACCCTCTTATTCTTAGTAGGCCTTTTCATATTGGTCGGTGGCCTAGATAGTGCAGGTGTGATCGAGCTTATAGCTCAGGGCGTGGCTAGTGCCAGTAGCGGTAGTCTTTTGATGGCTCTCTTCATGGTTATGTTAGTAAGTGGGACTTTCTCTATAGTGGTCGGCAATATCCCCGCGACTATAACTTTGATACCCGCGATAGGGACTTTCATCGAACTAAGCGGATTAGGGACGGGTTACGTGGTAAATCCCATGTGGTGGGCTCTTTCATTGGCGGTCTGTCTAGGATCTAACGGTACTCTTATTAGTGGTCCGGCAAACCTAATGCTATCAAATCTTTCTGAGAGCAAGGGATACCCGATCTCCTTCAAAGAGTTTACCAAGATTAGTTTACCGATCACTATTTTTTCCTTAGTATTATCATTTATTCTTTTGTGGTTCTTTTTCATTGTGCTCATGTGAGCAATGTTAAGGGACATCTATTCCGTCCTTTTTCTTATGCTATTTTTTAAGAAGTTTAAGAGATATTGATAGAAAGGGGGGGAGGGGTTTCTAGAGATAGGTATACCTGAAAAGAGGGGTATTAAAATGAAACTAGAGGTTTCCGGCTTCTGTTTATCATTTGACCTCTTCAAGTGAATCGAGGATTTTCTCCGCTAGGCTAGCCCCTATACCCTTTACTTCCTGCAACTCTTCTTTAGAGACGCCTTCTAGATCCTCCAAAGTGTGGAAACCATTTTCATATAGCCTTTCAGCTTTGCTCGGACCTACACCGGTTAGTTTTGATAATTCAACGAAGGCTTCTTCCTTCGGTATTTCCGTTGATGGTTCCTCTTTAGATGGTTCTTCTTGTGATTGCAGCTGCTGTTGAGCTTTTTGTTGTTTTTGAGGTGGTTGTTGCTGATATGATTTTCGTTGAGAGGGAGGAGGTCTTTGCCGTTTTTGGGATGGTTGTTGAATAGCTCGTCTCTCTCTATTCAATGCTATCGATATTCCTATAGCGAGAACCGCCGCTATCACCATGGGGAATATAAGCCACCAATAGTTGGATAGAAAGCCGTCTTCTCCATCATATTGATAGACATCTTGAGCTTTCAGCTGTTTTTCTCTACTTAAGTCTTGAAGTATTGGATAGCCGTCTTCGATTGCACCTTTATGACTCCCATCGACCGTTTCCCAGGTTTCTTCAAAATCAAAACCGGACATGTTTTCTTGAGCCTCTTCTCCGGTCATCTCGGCTGTAGTGAGCAACTCACTTCCTGTAAAAGTGCCATACTGGTCAGCACCTACTAAGTCTGTCTGTCCTGTTGTATTTTCATCCGCATATGAAGTCTCCACTGTACCATTATAGTTACCTCCGATAAGTCCACCTACATAATCTTCTCCGCTCACTCTACCTTTAGCATATGAGTTGGACACCGTGCTACCTGCGTTCTCTCCGATAAGTCCGCCTACGCTACTATTACCACTCACATCACCTGTCGCATAAGAATTATGAATCTCATTTCCAAAATGATAAGTTCCCACCAGTCCTCCTATAGTATGTTTTTCTCCTATCACGTCACCAGTCGCATATGAATTATGGATTTCTGCTTCATTCCTACAGACTCCAACAAGTCCTCCTAATTCTTTCTCTCCGGTTACATCACCCGTGGCATAAGAATTATGGATCTCTGATTCACCCCGATTAACTCCGACGAGTCCTCCGACCTCTTTTTCCCCTTGTATATCTCCAGTTGCGTATGAATTGTAGATTTCTGAGGAATGTACATTAGATCCAACAAGTCCGCCCAACGTTGTTCCTCCTGTCACGTCTACTTCTGCATATGAATCTTTAATTTCACTGCGGTGATTGACTCCTACTAGACCACCTATGTTAGAGCTTTTTTTTATGCTCCCGGTGACGTATGAATCTTCGATCTTAGAATCTTCTGAATGACGTCCGACAAGTCCCCCGGTGCCGCTAGTTCTTTCTATATCGACCTCCTCTAGTCCAACGTTTTTTATTTCAGAGCCATTAGTAGATCCAAATAAACCAACATAATGTTTCTCAGGGCTATCGATGTACAGGTCAGAGATAGTATGTCCTTGTCCGTCGAAAGTGCCTGTAAATGAATTGTCAAAATCTGCTATGGGTTCCCATCCATCTTCAGTATCAACTAAATTATCATAGCCGTCTGTATTTTCATTCAAATTACTAATCAATACATAATCCTCGCTCAAGTTATCTCTTACTTCGTTCAAATCTTGCCAGTCGGAGATTTCTGTAGGCGCCTGTGTTCCTTTTCCACTTACCGCTTCAACTTCAATAGCAATCAGTATCCCGCTGACCACTAGAGAAAGTGTAATGGCAAATGCTAAGATTTTGATTTTCATTCTCACACCACCTTTTAATTATAACAATATTGGTTAATCTATATAAATAATTTAGGTCTGCTTTAGGATGCTTCGTATTTCTTGGTATAGCTATAGAAGAAAAGAGGGCCTATTATGAAGAGATGGAATGATCCAATGTAGGTAAAAAAGAAAGGAATAAACTGATCCAGATAGCTTTCAAAAACCCCATAGGTCGATTTCGCTTAACGAGGTCTCTTTACCTTTCTTTTTTTCGTGATCCTCCCATATGTTTTTCTCTCCTTCAAGGGATTCCTTGTGTCCTTTTTCCATCATCGCTATGTAGTTGAACAGATCGCTGTGTTTTTCACTCTTTTTAGCCAAGTGCTTGTATATCCTATATGCATTTTTTTCTGCTTCTATAGCTGCTCCTACAGCTTGAGTAAGGACCTTGACTTTGTCGGGGTCTATATCAATAAGGCTTCCCTCATGTGGTGGGAGTTCTTTTCCTTCTGGAACCACGTATTCCTCATCTTCAAATTCGTCCTCGTGCAGTTTGATGAGTCTCTCTTTATGCTTTAATTCGTCCTTTGCTAAACTTTTGAATCTATCGGACGGTAAACCAGATATTTTTTTAGATAGCTCTAGGTAAGCTTTGTGTGCCGCCTTTTCTCCCTCTATAGAATAACCTAAAAGTTCCTTAAAACTCACGTCTTCGAGTTTATCCTGCATGGATATCATACATTATTATGAAAATCCTGATTATTAACTTCTTTTGATAGGTGTCGGAAAGGAGGATATGAGGTTCTAGATCAGAGGATCATCGTGATATCGTCGTTGTTTTTTCGGCTAGAGATAGAAAAAGAGGAAAAATAAATACTTAATAGCACACCTCCCCTATCCATATAAGTGAGCGTGAAATTGATGAGTAAATTCAGATGCATCGTATTGAATTGGAAGTATGATGAAGATTTTGACAGTTGTCATAAATAATTGTAGAACTATGAACGCTCTATTCTTAAATAATCTAGATATGCAGATATAGAACAGGTTTGAAGGGTTGAGTATGATGGAAAAGTATGATGTTATAGTTATAGGGAACGGCGTCGGAGGACATGTAGCTTTGAATGCAGCAGAAGAGGGCGAGAAGACCGCTTTGGTAGATAGAGCACCTGTTGGTGGGACCTGTCAGAACTTCGGTTGTAAACCTTCAAAACTTCTTATCCATACCGCCGATAGACTCAAACAATCGAAAACATTGTCAGAAGACGGTATCGACTTTCGAGTGAAAGACATCGACTTCGGAGAGATAATGGACGATCTTCGGAATACGAGGGAAAGATGGCAGGAGGAACAGAAAGAAGTGATCCTCTCTAAGGAAAATTTGGATTACTTCGAAACAGAATGCAGATTTACAGATGAATATACACTCGAAACTGAAGATACTGTGCTCCACGGAGAAAAAATATTCATCGCCGCCGGGGCGAGACCTTTCATACCCCCGATAGAAGGCCTAAACGAAATAGAATATTTGACCAACGAATCTATATTGGAATTGGAGACGCTTCCGGAGAAATTGGTCATCATCGGAGGAGGATACATAGGAGTAGAATATGCACACTTTATGTCTGAGATGGGAACAGAAGTCACGATCATGCAGCGCGGCGATAGATTGGTCAAAAACCAAGATAAAGACATCTCGAATTTTTTAGAACAAAAACTATCTGAGAGGATGGAAGTGGCATTGAATACGGAAGCGAGCAGAGTGAAAAAAGAGTCAAAAGGTTATACAGTAGAAGGGAAAACGGAAGAGGAAGAAGAAATATTTTTTTACGGAGACAAAGTTTTAGTAGCTGTGGGGAGAGAACCTAATACGGACACTCTCGACCTTGAAAAAACGGGGGTTAGTACCGATGACCACGGTTACATAAAAGTGAATGATCATCTAGAGACTTCTAAGGAGGATATATGGGCATTGGGCGATATAACAGGTAGAGGTATGTTCAAACATGTAGCTAATCTTGAAGCGGATTTCGCCTGGCACAATTCGAAGAATGATGATAAAAAGAAGATGGATTACGATAGTGTGCCGAATGCGGTTTTTACTGATCCAAAGATGGCTTCCGTGGGTATGACCGAAAGTGAGGCGAGAAAGGAGAAAGATGTTTTGATAGGAAAAGCCCAATATGAAGACGTGATCAAAGGGATGTTGACCAAGAGTAGAGGATTCGCTAAAGCTGTTGTCGAAAAAGAAAGTCAAAAACTGTTAGGATTCCACATCATCGGACCGGAAGCACCTATCCTATTGCAGGAAACTGTCGACGTTATCGCTGATGATGGAACGGTAAAAGATGTCACTAAAGGCATACATACTTTCCCTACGCTCAGCAGGGTGATCACAGCCGCTTTAGAGGACCTTAAGTCGGATTGACCTTCATGTAGTTATCATTTAGATCACCACACCATCGGTGTATATCCTTCTTTGATGTAGTCGGAGATTATACTTCCCACGTAATCTACATCCATGCCTAACTCTTCTATATCTTCGGAGATCTCATCTCTATCAGATAGATACTTACAAGCTACACACTCGGTTTGATCCGCTATCGATTGAGCGTACTCTTTGATTTCTTCCTCTTCTACCATCAGATTCTCGATAGGACCAAAGAAGATGACCTGTATCTCCTCTAACCAGTTCTGCTCGATGGCATTCTTTGCGTACATCAGACCTGTCAAGGCCTTTTCCTTTTCACCCGTAGATAATATTATCAGGACCTTACCTTTTGTTCCATCAAACATCTCAAGATCTGATTTCTATCGAACTATTTGAACTTTGACTTTAGGGTGGATGTGATGTCATAAAACATTTTAGATTTTTTTCCCAAAAAATAAAGAGGGGATTTTACCTTTAAAAAATATAGTATCTCAGTTAGAAATATAGGTGCTAAATATGCAAAACAGGCATAAAAAAAGGGTGGGAATAACAGTCTTGGTTATAACGATTTTGCTTGTACTCGGGACAGTAATTCCGGGTATGATTTTATTTGGAGGAAGTGAATCTATTGAAGGAGACGAGACTTTAGTTCTTGCATATGCTAGTAATCGTCAAGAACTCAAAGGGATGGATGAATACGGGAGGATCATCGATGATTACGGACGAAATGTTTTGATCGAAACCACTGAAACGGAAGCTGAAAAATTGAACTCCAAGTACGAGATAAATACTTTGGACAAAAGAAATGTTGTCAGCTTGAAAAACTATGAATTCAATACCGATAAAGGCCTGCCTGAGATGAAGGATAACTTGAAGAAAGATGGTTACGAATCCGGAACGGATGGTCTTTATCTAGTTGACATGATAGGACCCGTAAACTCGGAATGGAGAGAAAGATTGGAAAATAAGGGAGCTGAGATAATAAATTATGTGCCAAACTATGCCTACCTGATGAAGATGACACCGGAAGAGTCGGAGGAAGTGAAGGATCTTTTTTTCGTCGATTGGGTCGGTATCTATCAGCCCGGCTTCAAAATTGCTGACGATGTAGAACCGGGCCTGGTTTCCGTGACCTTCTCACATGGAATGAGATCTATAATGGAAATAACGGAAAAGGATCAGCTTATCGAACTAGCTAATCGAAAGGATGTTTATTATATAGAACAGTATCTCGAACCTGATCTTCATGACGAGATGGCCACCCAGACTATCGGAGGAGGTCTTTGGATATGGGATCCCGAAGATGATCCTGATAGTGCTTATCGAGGACATGGAGATTATGGTTCCTTAGCGACGCAATTGGGTCACGATGGTGATGGAACCCTGGTTGCAGTTGCAGATAGTGGTCTCGGAAATGGCACTACCTCCGATGCGGGACATCCTGATTTCGATGGTAGGGTCATAGGAGGATATGATTACGAGAACGATTCTTATGAGGAAGGGGAGTGGAATGATATCGACGGTCATGGGACACATGTCGCTGGTTCGATTGCAGGACATACTCATAATGGAACGGGAACAACGGAATACGAAGATTATTATGCTGCTGAAGGTACCGCCCCAGGGAGTGATCTTTATTCGGTAAAGGTGTTTGATGATAATGGCGATTGGGTCGGTGGTAACGATTACCATAAGATAGTCGAGATCCCGAAACAGGATGAAGGAGATACTTACATCCATTCCAACTCTTGGGGATCCGACACTCAGGGCGAGTACACAACTTCTGATGAAGACTTCGATCGGGCGGTGAGAGATGCAAATCGGGATTCAGCTGAAAATGAACCTATGGTGATAACTGTAGCTGCGGGAAATGAAGGGTCCAATGCCAATTCGATAAGCAGTCCTGGCAATGCCAAGAATGTGATCACAGTCGGTTCGACCGGGAACTATCCTCACAACAATCCTGAAGCTGTCTCCAGTTTTAGTTCTCGTGGCTGGACCAACGACGATAGGGTTAAACCGGATGTTATGGCTCCGGGCGAGTTCATATATTCGACGGGACCCGATGGAGGTTATCAGGCCAAACAGGGTACCTCTGTTGCAAATCCGGCAGTAGCTGGAGCTGCGGCATCGATCGTTGATTGGTATAATAGCACCTATGGAACAAAACCAAAACCTTCTATGGTTAAGGCTTTGATGATAAACACGGCATATGATCTTGCCAACGAACAGGACGATACCGGAGAGAACAGCCCCTACATCCCGAACCAAGACGAAGGATGGGGTATGGTCAATCTCCCGAATATAGTTAATACAGACGTAAACTTGATGCTTCAAAATGAGGATTCACTCCTCGAAACAGGGGAGGTTCATGATTATAAGATAGCACAGGACGATGATACAGAACCACTCAGGATTACATTGACTTGGACGGATTCAGCGTCAGGGACTGATACTGGTCCTCCTGTTCCTTTGGCCGAGAAAACACTCAAGAACGATTTGAATTTAGAGGTAGAATCACCGAGCGGTGAGATATACAGAGGGAACAATCTTGTAGAAAGCTGGTCGGTAAGTGGAGAGGATACTTACGGGACTTTCGATACGAACGATGATGGTTGGGACGACGTGAACAATGTAGAGAATGTATACCTATTGCCGGAGGATGTAGAACCTGGAACCTATACCGTAAGAGTCATCGGCAATGATGTGCCTTCGGATGCCAACAACGACGGCTACGCTAACCAGGACTATTCTCTTGTGAAATGGAACGCAGTAGAATCTGAACCGGGACCTTTACCCCCGACTGATCCATTACCGGGTGATGGTGAGATAGGAGTTACAACCGATGTAGATCTTAGTGCTTATGTTGAGCATGAAGAAGGGGAAAACATGAACGTTTCCTTCTACGACGCTTCAGATGACAGATTGATCGGTGAAGATAATATTGTACAGAGCGGTGATCGTGTCAAAGTTACGTGGGAAGGCCTTGAAACTGGAACTAAATATAATTGGTATGTTGTTGCCGATGATGGAAATCAAACCGCTACTTCGGACGTCTGGAGTTTTACTTCTCAAGGAGAAAATTATACTATCAAGATAGATTCCAAAGAAGGAGGTAACGTGGTTGAACCTGGAGAGGATACTTATGAATATGAGCCCGGGATGGTCTTGGAGATAGAGGCAGCAGCGGATGACATTTCCCATTTCAGAGAATGGATAGGGGATAACGAAACTATAGAAAACACTACCGCAAATCGAACCAATATAGAGATATTGGGCAACTACACTATCACGGCATTATTCGAGTTGAAGACCTATAACCTGACCATAGATTCAACTGGTGGAGGAGAAGTTTTGAACCCGGGCGAAGGAGAATTCGTCTTCAACGGCAGTGAAACGGTGAACCTCGAAGCTGTATCTGACCAGGGTTATCGCTTTGTAGAATGGACTGGCGATGTAGAAACGATCGAGGACATCACGGCAAGCGACACACCCATCGTCATAGAAGGCAATCACTCAATAACAGCAAATTTTGAAGAGGAAAAAGAAGAAGGAGAGGATGAAATTCAAGTAGAAGATTTGTGGGAGATTCCTGGACTCACGACGGTGTCTTTGATTGTTGGTACAGTAATTGCAGTAGCTATTCACTATAAGAAAGAAGATATAAAAGAAAATATCTAAAAATTAGTGGTTAAAAGGGTTCAATCTGGTCATCTTCTTACTCAAGATGTTCTAGTGGAGGAGTTTCTTCCTCTATATCTTCTTGTTCGGAATCTTCCTTATCGCCTCTGAAGTAAGTTAAGGCTAATAAAACACCGCCAATCAGGGCTAACCCGATCCCGAGGTAAAACAAAGATGGATATCCCGTTGCTATCTTTCTCACTTCTATATATTCCCCATTTAACGAGTTTTCCTTCTTTTTGACTTTGACTGTAATCTCTTCCCCTTCTTCTCCGAGGTCTTCGCTAGATTTTACTGGTTCATCTACATCATCAATCGTGTAACTGTAGCTACTAATCCCTTCCTCTTCTGATGTTATCTCACCTTCGATCCACATCGATTCTCCTACATCGGCAGTTTTCATATCTTCTGAAGCGTCCTCCCAACCAGTCGGAGATGGCATTATCATGAACTGGACGACTACAATGAAAATCAGGCCTACAATCAGCAGGGTGATGCCTCCTCCGATCATCTTTTTACTCATTTGATTTTACCTGAGATATAAAAAAGAAACAAATCATATAAACTTTTTTGATTTAAATCGGTTTAGAAATACTTTAAATATCAAAAAATCATTCTAAAAATGGTGAAAGTATTTGCCTGGCAAAAACAAGGCCAAAAAAAGATTTTTCTCTCTTGCAGACCTTTCTCAGCAGACTGTTGGAGGTTTTCTACTCTCAGGCCCCTTCGTCGTGACAGAGGAGGTATGGGCGTTGGCCACTAATCTCGAATGGTACCAGTCTTTGATCGCCACTTTCATAGTTGTTGCTATTGGTTACGGCGCACTTTATGGAGCTGATGAGGAAAGAGAACAGGATATGGAGCGTCAGTTTTTGGGCATACCCATTCGATTTTTATCATTAGTGTTCGTTTCGTATTTGTCTGTAGCTCTTTTGATAATGATATTCGGAGCCGTATCTACATTCGAGGCCTCTGTATTCACTGCTCTAAAAGTGATAAGCATCGTCTCATTGTTCAGCGTGATCGGAGCAGCTACCGCTGATTCTCTATTCTGAGGGAGCGCAAAAAGTAGAATTTCTCATTTTTTAACTTCTCTCTCATTCAATATATCTCATTCTATCCTTTCTCTGATCATCTCTACTATCTTTTATAAACCAAAATGATGAAAGGTTGTTGTATTCGGGTGTTGTTTTTAAGGAAGATAAACGGCAGTGGATGGAGAGAGGTCGGGAAGGTAAAAGACATCCTCATAGAGGTTGAGAACTAGGGCACACCGTCACTTCTCTACAAGACCGAACTGTCTATCTCTATGGACCACGTTGATGAGATCAGTGATTGGATCATGTTGGACAAAATAGCGGATGAGATGGGATATATAATAGAGAAGGAACCGGTGAAGAAGGTCTAAGTGGAGAAAAACGAAAATACTATTAATCTCTGGAGAAAGTTTATTTTGTGGATGGTAAAAAGAAGATATCAGGGGGCGTTGACTCATGAGACCGAACCCTTTGATCCTTTAGAATTGACCGAAAGGACGAAGAAGATCGTGTGTGAGGGGGATAGTAGAAAGTACACTGATTTTTATACTGTTGGAGTCTATGGGGGTATAGCGACTGGTTATACAGTGGGATGTAATCTGCGCTGCTTTTTCTGCTGGGTCGGTCCCGGAAGAGATCGACCTATGAGTCATGGAGATTTCTACTCGACAGAGGAAACGGCAAAAAAGCTTATGAGTACCGCTTTGAAGGAGGGTGTAGATAAAGTTAGGATCTCCGGCGGTGAGCCTACACTATGTAGAGAGCATCTATTGGAAGTCTTGGACCGTTTGGAAGGAGATGATGCATTAGATACGTTTATACTCGAGACCAATGGTATTCTCTTCGGCAACGATGAATCTTACGTGGATGAGATAGAACAGTACGAACTAATTTATGTTAGAGTTTCTCTTAAAGCCGGTTTTCCAGAGGAGTGGGAGAGGAAGACGGGAGCTAAAGCCGAGACCTTAAAGCTTCCATACAAAGCGATAGAGCACTTATGGAAGAGAGATGTAGATTTCCATGTAGCTGCGATGGTTGATTCCCGGATCACCTCGGAAGAAGAGATGTGGAGTATCTACAAAAAGGTGAGCGAGGTCTCCGAAGGATTAGCGGAGAACATCGAATGGGAGACAATAGATAAATACCCGAACACTAAGAGAAGGTTGAAGAAGGCAGGAGTGAAGTTGGAAGATCTATAAGGATTTCGCTGGTCGTATTGAAAGATATTAGAGAAGAGTACCTTTGTCTTAGATTAGAAACAAGTGAGAAAAGTCGGGTAGAGCTATCCTTTTACACCATGAAATAGGCAGAATGCCTCCGACTTTCTGAGGAAGTTTAGCTTCCTCGTCATGAGAGGAATTTTTCAATTCCTCGTAATTCAGGCGGAGGATGAATGCCACTTTCACTTTCACTGACCCCTCCAGCATACCTATAAATAGCCAGAAATAGATGTCAATATGGTCTTGATGAAACGGACGAACAGGTTCAATATCAGGTGGGATAATCCTCAAGAAGCAAAAGATTTAGCTTTGGGATGTTCTACACTCTGGAATAAGCTGACCTATAAAAGAAGACAATCTTTCTTCGATGATGGAGAGTTTGATTGGTCTTCTGATGAACTTTATGATGAATTCAAAGGGTGGATAGGTAGTGCAACTGCCCAGCAGATCATACGTAAGAATGATTCAGCATGGAAGTCT
>JAZKSP010000150.1:0-3087 GCA_036626005.1 Thermoplasmatota archaeon
TATATCGTTCCGTCCGAACCGATTGCAGGTGAAGAATACACACTGCCGCCGGTGGAGAAGCTCCACTTCTCCGTCCCATCCGGGTTCAAAGCATACAGGTTGTTGTCATATGAGCCTACATATATCGTACCGTCGCTGTCGATGGCCGGGCTGGAATAAACACTGTTACCAGTGGTAAAATTCCACTCCTCTGTTCCATCTACATGGCTTGTATCGTAAGGACTCAACCCTGTATTCTTCTGGTTGCCTCTGAACTTCGGCCACGGTGAATCCAATAAATCTGTTAGTTCGAGTTCATCCTCTACACTTGCGTTGACTTCATCTCCCACAGTTACTTCAGATCCCGCTAATGCCAGCATTCCACTAAATAGCGTGAAACTGATTGCTAAAACTAATATTTTGTTCGTCAAGTTATTCACCTTTATTAGGTATATCTATGCTAATCTATATAGACTTGTCGTAGATATATAATTGGGTGAATTTAAAATTCATTGGTAAATAAGATTAAAATTCTATAAATCATTACTTTTCTACATCGTACTTATCCTACAAAAGACAATATTAGGAACAGGAATAAAGAAAACCTATTAAATCACCTCTCAATTTAGCTATGTGGTTTCATGGTAACAGCGGAAGTCAAAATAGAACTCAAAGAAGGTGTAGCGGATCCCGAAGGGATGAATACCGAGAAGACATTGAAACTCCTAGGCTGGGACGTTGAGAAAGTGCAGACGGGAAAGCTGTTCGAGATCGATCTAGGTGATGATTTTTCTGAAGAAGAAGCTAGAGCCGAGGTAGAAGAGATGTGTAAGAAGTTGCTAGCCAACCCGGTCATACAGACTTACGATATAGAGATAAAGAACTAGGGTGATGGAAGATGAAACACTATATAGAGAGAGATGTTCCCTTCGAGATCCATGAGGTCAATATCTTGGAGAGCGAGGATGAAGACCTAAAAGAGATAAGTCGCGAGAGCGGCGTAGGCCTGAGTCTAGACGAGATGAAGATGGTGAAGGAGCATTTTGAAGCTCTAGGAAGAAATCCCACGGATCTAGAACTCGAAGCTATCGGTCAGGCGTGGTCCGAACACTGCTGCTACAAGTCCTCAAAACCGATATTGAAAGATACCGTTTTTGATATAGATGCGCCTCAAAATATCTACGTTGTGGAAGAAGATGCCGGAGTTGTCGAATTCGACGACGAACACGCTTATGTAGTTGCGTTAGAAAGCCACAATCATCCCTCCGCCATAGAACCTTACGGAGGAGCGGCAACAGGAATAGGAGGTATAGTAAGAGACGTGACCTGCATGGGTGCCCAACCTCTAGCTTTTGTTGATCCTCTTTTCTTTGGACCTCTTGATATGGATTATGATGATCTTCCTCCCGGAACTAAACATCCGAGATATCTTTTCGACGGAGTCGTTCAAGGGATAAGCGACTACGGGAACAGGTTAGGGATACCAACACTTTCCGGCATGGTATATTTTGATGAATGTTATACCACAAATTGCCTGGTCAATGTTGGATGTATCGGTATCGCGGAAAAAGATGAACTGATACGGAGTAGAGTCAAAGAACCCGGGGATGTATTCATCATGGCCGGAGGAAAGACCGGGAGAGACGGTATTCACGGCGTTACTTTTGCATCTGACGAGTTACACGAAGATTCCGAAGAAGAAGACATACAAGCGGTCCAGGTGGGAGATCCTATAACGAAAGAACCGCTGATCCATACTAGCCTAGAATTGAACAAGAAAGGACTACTTCAAGGGATGAAGGACTTCGGCGGCGGCGGTCTTTCCTGCGTCGCGGGAGAGATGGCACTCGACGGAGGATACGGAGCCGAAGTAGAACTCGATAAGGTTCCCTTGAAAGAGGAAGATATGGCTCCCTGGGAGATCTGGGTTTCAGAAAGTCAAGAAAGGATGATGTACGCCGTAAAGGAAGAAGATGTTGAAGATGTCATGCACATATGCGATAAGTGGGATGTCGAAGCAACGAGAATAGGTAAAGTGATCGATGACAAAAAGGTCAAGGTCTACTATGAAGGCGAGAAGATAATGGATCTAGACCTCGAATTCCAGACCGGCGGACCTACTTACTGCAGACCTACGGAAAAGGTAGAACACACGAGAGATATAGAGGAAAAAGAACCTGAGGAACCAGCGGATTATAATGATATTTTATTAAAGCTTCTTAGTCGAGACAATATCAACAGTAAAGAATGGGTTATAAGACAGTACGATCACGAGGTTAGAGAGAACACGGTTTTGAAACCTTTACAAGGTGTGCTCGGAAAACAGGGTCCCGGAGACGCCTCAGTTATCAAACCTCTAGAGGATTCTTATAAAGGCATAGCCGTCAGCACCGATGTCGTACCCTCTTACACCGATCTAGACCCCAAGGCCGGGGCGATGTCAACTTTAGACGAATCTATCCGTAATCTCGTAGCTGTCGGAGCTGAACCACACTCTTTTGCGGATTGTCTGAACTTTGGAAATCCGGAGAAGCCTGAAAGACTTGGGGATTTTGCAAGAGTAGCAGAAGGATTAGAGGCTGTGGCTAGACCTCTGACTATTCCCTTCGTATCTGGCAATGTCAGCTTCTACAATGAGACGGAACAAGGGGCTGTCAAACCGACCCCTTCTATACTAACCTGTGGTTTGATCGATGATGTGAGAGAAGCTGTAACCATGGATCTAAAAGAAGAGGGTAATTCCATCTACCTGGTGGGAGAAACGAAAGACGAGTTGGGCGGTTCGGAATATTACCAGATGTTGGACGGAAGGAGTGGAAACGTCCCTGAAGTAGATGTAGAAAGGCTCAAGAAGAGTATAAATGAGATGTTAGAAGCTCATTCTAAAGATTGTATAGAGAGCTGTCACGACGTCTCTTTAGGTGGTCTAGGCGTAGCTCTCTCAGAGATGTGTCTTGCGGGAGATATGGGAATAAAAGTAAAGGCCGAAATAGACCTTAGAAACGACAAGTTCCTCTTCTCGGAGAGCAATACTAGATGGCTGGTCGAAGTGAAGAGTGGAAAAGAGAAAAATTTCGAAGACACATTTTCTGTACCAGTAGAAAAGAT
>JAZKSP010000151.1:0-3070 GCA_036626005.1 Thermoplasmatota archaeon
ACAGGTACGTTGTTCTCTATTCCTTTCTTTATATTTTCCATCTCAACGTTTCCGGCGACTTTCGAATACGCACCTAGAATAGCTGTATTTACGATAGGATTCGTTTCAGTTCCAAGACCGTTCTCGACAGCGATCTTCGTCGCATTTACTGTATAAACTTCAGCATCCGGATAATCGAATTCGGAAGGATGCTTATCGGTATTCAATATTATCTTACCGCCCTCTTTCAGTCCATCGGTAACATCGACCACATCTAGAAGGCTCATATCCAAGACTATAACTATGTCCGGCTCGTAAATCTGTGTTTTGATATCTATCTCTTTCTCATCGATCCTGGCAAAGGCCGCAACAGGCGCACCTCTACGCTCGACACCGAACATCGGGAAAGATTGAACATCTTTATCTTCCCTGAAAGCAGCGTCGGCGAGCGTGTGTGCAGCGGTGACAGCACCCTGTCCACCTCTGCCGTGGAATCGCACTTCGTACATTTTTATCTCACCTTTCATCCCAATGAAATAAGAGGATATAATAAATGTTCCGATTAAACACCCAAATTAAAATATACTGATACGATATTTCGGATGGGAACAAACATGTACGAAAATGCACCTGAAGACGTTACCAATGTCATAGTGACTGGAAAGAGCGGAGCGGGAAAACAGCCCAGGATCGACGTTCTAGTAGAAGAATACGATCTAGAACAGCTCTCCACCGGGAATATATTTAGATCCTACCTTGGAAGTTTCGACGAGTACGATTACGAAGGAGACATCTCACAGTTCTGGAATGAAGACGAGGAAGTGTTCGTTTCCGATGAACAGATCATTGAAGAGATAGGCACCGATGAAGAAGAAGTCCTATTAGGTCTAAAGGCCAAGTACTTCGTGGACAGAGGGAAATTTGTCCCAGACCGTATCACCAATGAACTATTCGAATCCTACTTCGGGAAGAAGGACTATCGGAACCAGGTTCTCGACGGCTATCCCAGGACGGTAGAACAGGCAAAATTCCTCCTGGATCTGGTCGAAGAGAATGAATCCAAGATCGATCTCATAGTTTGGGTTAGGAACACCGATGAAAAGATAATCGAGAGAACTACCAAAAGAAGGATCTGTCCCGAATGTGGAAAGGTCTATCATCTTAAATACGATCCTCCGGAAGACGGTAAATGCGAAGATTGTGGAGTTGAGGTCATCCAAAGATCAGACGACACGGAAGAAAAGATCAGAGCGAGACTGCAGGAGTTCAAGGAGAAGACAAAGCCGATGATCGAATACCTGGAAGGTAAAATACCCATAGCGGAAGTACCCGGTCATCTTGAAGAATTCACGCCTGAGAACGTGAGACGGAGTGTGATGGAAGAAGTCAACCAAGTCTGGAAAGAACACTAGAAAAAATTTTTATAAAAACCTTTATCCATATTTTAAACAATCATTTTCTCCTAGATTACAAAAAATAGAAATTCTTGTTATATATGTAACATCCCTAGTAGATGGAGGTGAAATATATAAAAGAGATGGAGAGAGGAAACGATCCTAGTCGAGAGTAATTCTCAGAATATCACTTCTGCTTTTTCTAGATATATCTCGTAATCCTTATCGCTGTAAAGGACCATCCTCACCAATTCTATATCATCATTTTCTTCCAAAAATTTCTTGATCTCATCGAGTGCTATCTCTGCGGCTTCCTCTGTGGGGTAGCCAAAAGCTCCCGTGCTGATCGATGGGAAAGAAATGCTGTCTATATCGTTCTTAAGAGCGACTTCGAGACTCCTCCTGTAAGAGCTATGAAGATCCATCTCATCTTTATCGGAGCCCGAATAAACCGGTCCGACAGTATGAATCACATGATCCGCTGGAAGTTCATAGCCTCCTGTTATCTTTGCATCTCCGGTTTCACAGCCGCCTAACTCTTTACATTCTTCATAAAGCTCGGGTCCTGCACCTCTATGAATAGCTCCGGCGACACCTCCTCCTGGAGCTAATCTTTTATTGGCGGCGTTTACAACAGCTTCCGTTTCCTGGTCGGTTATATCCCCTTTCACAAGCTCTAAGATAGAGTCGTTTATCTCGAAAGATCTCATCATTATCACTCCATTTAAAGAAAAATGAACATAGAATATAAGGTTTATTTTTTGAGTTTAGCTCTACCTCGCCTTATGATTTCATCTTCATCTAAGTTCGGAGTATCGGTTCTTTTTGCCTCGTAGACCACCTTTGTTTTCACCCCATCAAAATACCCTTCTATCTCCTTCAATTCATCTTCACTCAAAGGTTCTACTACAGAAGGTCTCAAGGGTGTGTTAAGTTGAACTTCGTCGACGGTTAGGTGATCAGTAACCAGGTCGGCCATTTTCTGGGCTAGATGTTTGTTTTGTCCTACAAACATGATCTCGATGGCAAATTTTCCACTATACTCTTCTCCAAACTTTTTGAGACCTTCTACAGTTCTTTCAAAGCTGATACCTTCCGCGGGATCGTTCACTTTTTGAAAGCTCTCTTCATCTCCTGCATCCAGGGAAGCTATAACATAATCTAATGTTTCCAAAGGTCTTCGCACCTCTTCGAGATACAGAAGGGAGCCGTTTGTCAGTATAGCTTTCGGCTTATCCGAGACCTCTTCCACCATATCTACGGCTTCAGCTAGATTCGAAGCTAAGGTGGGTTCGCCCATACCTGAAAATGTGAGATAATCGACGTTCTCTCCGACTTTGTTCAAAGCCTCTATCAACTCTTCTCTCACTTCTTCGATTTCGATGAATTTTCTTCTTTTGGAAGTGATCTCCTGACATCTCGTGATCTGGCAGTAAATACAGTCAAATGTGCAGACCCTACCCTCTTCACTTATAAGATCTACACCTAAAGAACGTTTCAAGCGCCAGGAGTCGATAGGACCGTAAACGGATCTCATCGGAAATGGTAAGATATCATCAAATAAAAAAGTTGCTCAGGAAAAAAGGGTTTTAGGAGATCGTTGGAGCCTTGTCCTCTCTTTTACCTTTGAACTCTATCTCGATCTCAAGCTCTCTTTCACCGTAGCCTTCGAAATCTATGTCCAATTCGATATTATC
>JAZKSP010000028.1:0-15878 GCA_036626005.1 Thermoplasmatota archaeon
ACTGAAGCTGGTGAATATGTTGTGACAGCCACTTACGAAGGCGAACCTTCAATATCCACTACTGTGACAGTAGAAGAAGGACCCTACTTCGAAGTTAAGATCACTGACCACGACGATAATGTCACAGTAGGCGATAATGTCACAATCGAGTACACCATCACTAATACAGGAAATACTGAAGCAACGCAGACGATAGTATTCGAAGTTGGCGACGAAAAAATTGACACTAAGGAAGTTACGCTCAAAGCAGGTGATGTACATGATGGCGAATTTAAATGGGATACTGGAGAAGAAGACCCAGGTGAGCATGAAGTTAGAGTGAAAAGCGATAATGACGAAGATACAGTGATGGTAAATGTTGAAGAAGAGGAGGAAGATGCGGGTGGCTTCTTAGCAATCCCAGGATTCACGACGATGATCCTTCTATTGGCAGTGGTAATAGCTGTAGCGCTTTACCATAAGAATCGGTAAAGCATAAACAGAGAGTAAAATCAAACCTCTTTCCCTATTTTTCTTTATCTTTTCAAAAGCTTTGATTTACAATTTATCATAACTTTTGGCTACCTATTCGGATTAAATTTATATCCTACAAACTGAATGAATATCAAGTGGATGATTAGGGAATTCTTCTTGATTTCAACCCATATGGTACGAGTGGTGGTTTTTTTAATCGTACCAGTATATCTGTATTATAAGGATAAAAAGAGATTTCCGACCTACTTGGTTTCGCTTGTTTCTGTTTTGATTATAACCTATTCCCTAAAATATGGATTCGCTGTACCTAGACCGGAAGAGGCGGCTTGGGATGTGATAACCCCTCGTTTTCCATCTGGCCACACTGCCATGGCGTTCACCCCCATTTTGTTTTTTAAGTCCTGGAAGTACAGACTTCCGCTTTTAGGTTATGCCATAGTAGTTTCTTATTCTCGGCTCTATTTTAATCTCCATATGCCCATCGATATAGTAGCTAGTGTATGCATTGCGACTTTTATCCCTCTTTTCTTCCTGAGATTTGAAGAAAGTATAAATCAAAAATTCAGTGATTTATTCGATAGATTCTAAGCAGCGATTTTTCAATAATATATAGGGAAGTTCTGAGCTCAAAAGGTCTAACAAGCGCCGTCGAGCGGATTCGAACCGCCAACCGCTCGGTTAACAGCCGAGTGCTCTGCCAATTGAGCTACGACGGCATGTAACATAAGACTCCAAAAGGGATATCTTATTAAACATTTTTTATTCAGGGAGCATCTCGATCAGGTCTTCGATCGTCTGTTCCATGTCTTGGAGATCCTTGATCAGCTTTTTTTCGAATTTTTCATGCTTCTCAGCAAGTGAGGCACCGTGGCTCGTCGGCTCTATTATCTTATCTTTCTGCAACAACCTAAGGGAATACCTGATCTTATGTTCCTCGATATTCATCTTGTCGCTCAACTTGCTTATCCCGATCGGCTGTTCCTTCTTTATCTCATCTAGAATCTTGATAGTCCTCTCTATAACTTCAAGTTCTGATTCTAGTTCATCGGTCAAGGAATGCTCAGCCATAGTAACTTCCCGCTGTAATTAAAAAGATAAATACTATATAAAGAAAAGGGTTCATTCCGACCCTTTTGCCATCTTGTCGTTCCACCGCTCGAATAACAAATGTTCTATTTCCAATGAATCTAAGATCTTTCCAACGATAAAATCAACGATATCATCTATAGATTCTGGATCGTGATAGAAGCCGGGCATAGCGGGTAGAACGATCACACCCTCTTCAGAGAGCTCATGCATGTTCTTCAACCAGGTAGTTGTCATGGGGGTCTCTCTAGGTGTCAATAGGAGTTTTCTATCCTCTTTCAAGAACACCGCTGCCGCTCTAGTTATCAAATTGTCTGATACCCCAGTAGCGATCTTAGATAGAGATGACATGGAGCACGGTACTATCGCCATGGCATCATACAGCGAACTGCCCGAGGAGGGTGGTGAGTCAAGGTCTTCAGAATCATAGACTTCATCTGCCATCTGAGATAAATCCTCTAGTTGGATATCAAGTTCTCTTTTCAATAAATCTTTACCCGCTTCCGATATGATAAGCTCTACTTCAACATCTTCTGTTTCGCTAAGGATTTCGAGTAGTCTTTTTCCATATATCACACCAGAAGCACCGGTTATACACAGAAGCAATTTCATATATATTCTAAATGTACTGATGCTATAATATGGTTATGGATTCTAGAAAGTCAGTTCCATATTTTCTAATATCGTCGAGCTTCTCTTGAACATGACTATCATGAAAAGAGCGGAAAGGTCGGAGGCGAGAATAACGCTCAATATACCCAAAGTCCGATCTATCTCAAGAAGAGTGAAAGGAAAAGCTAAAAATATTAAAGATAAGAAGAGCGCCAACATTATCATAGAATACATGGTAATTATATCTGGAGATCCCTTCGTACTCTCGTTGAAGTTCGGAAACTTACTAGCGGCCCAGAGACCTATACCACCCATGATGAATATGAATATAGATGAAGAAAAAGCTGAAAAGAACACGAACGAAAGAGGATATTCCAGAATCAATGGGAGAGGTAGAGCGATCATAATGATTATGATCGGAGACGTCAAGAGTATAGCGAGAGCTTTTCCTGAAGCGATCTTCTGCATCTCCCTCGGGAGAGTATATATGGACCACAATCTAATACCGTCTCTGCTGAACAGGTTCAGTGATGGGATCAAGGTGTGGATCACCACTGCTAAGAAAGCAGTCATCGCGATCAGTGCCGGGTAAAAATACTTACCGAGACCCAGCCCTAGGTCTGGCTTGGGACCAAGACTCAAATAGATCAAGATCAATCCAACTCCCATCATGGTGACCACGACTAGAGAACCAGGGATTTGTTTTCTTCTCCATCTCCTCTTGAACTCGGTCTCCGCTATCAATCTAGTCGATTCGGAGATGAACTGTGGTAATTTCAAGCCTTTCCTATGAAGTGAAGAACTTTCTGTATTTTGACTGGTGTTGGTCCACACTTCTTCATACAAAGGTGCGCTCGAAAAAACAGTGATCAATAAGGAACCTAACAGGATCAGGACCATATATCCGAGCTGGTAAAGAGAAGCTACGCCGGAGTGTAAAATTATGGCTGTGAAAGTGATCATCTGCCCGGCTACCACCAGATTGACCTTTTTGAGCCATCCATCCTTAACGTGAGATAGAACGGAAATGTTGAATCCGATCAAGGGTGCTAAAACCATGAGTAAATAAAGCATGTTGAGAAAGTAAAGATCGATAGGGAGTTCTATATTCCATATTTTCACCACGACCAGTACTACGCTCATGGCTATTCCGAAGAGTAAAAGATTGTAAAATAACACTCTCAATAGCTTGGAATAAAAAATAGAATCAGAATCCAATGGAGAGGAAAAATAATGTTTTTGCGATTTGTCTCTCAGAACTCCTTCCAATGTTTCGGTGGCAGACTTAGCTGTAAAGAAGAAGAATATACTGAAGAGTACATTGCCTTGAGAGGGGTTGAGTAGGAGTTCGTCAAGATCTGATAAAAATTCTACCATCGATAGTATTAGCCAGAACCCTCCAAACATAAGAAAAATAAACCATAGAGTCATCAAGGGATGTTCTTTAACCTTCTGTTTAAACCCTCTGTAAGATTTTAGTATGTCCGAAGAAAACAGTTCAAGAAACTTGTTGGGCGTGATTGATCACCTCTATAAATACCTCTTCGAGGTTATCTGACCCATTTTCTCTCTCCAACTCGCTCACAGTTCCTTCCGCTACTAGCTTTCCCTTTTCTATTATACCTACTTTATCTGCAACGTCCTCGGCTACGGGGGTGATATGAGTACTCATCAGTATACATTTACCTTGTGAGGCCAAGTCCTGAATCTTAGATTTGATATCTTGAGAAAATCTTGGGTCTAAAGAATTCGTTGGTTCATCTAATATAAGATTTGGAGGATCGTTTATGATAGCGTTGATGAAGAGGACCTTTTGTTTCATGCCTTTAGAATAGCTCCCCATCTCTTTGTGTATGTGATCGGTGATCTCTAGGTCCTGGGAGAGATCCTTGATTTTCTGGGGGAGTACGTCCTCCTCAACCCCCTTAAGTGATCCCATCATCTGTAAGAACTCTTCACCTGTTAACTTTTCGTAAAGGTCTGGATGTTCTGGCATGTATCCAAATCGACTTCTAACCCTTTTGTTATGTCTGGCAGATCGGCCATCGATCCTTGCTCCACCAGAAGACTGTTTTAAAAGCCCGGTAAGGATCTTTATGAGGGTGGTCTTACCTGCACCGTTGGAGCCCAAAAGGGTGTAGATCTCCCCCTCTTCTAAAAATATATCTATTCCTCTAAGGGCTTCAAATGTTCCGTAAGACTTTCTCAGGTCTTTTATCTCTATCATCAATTTCTCGATTCCCTTATGAATCCGCTGCAGGGAACTATCTCGACACCTTTCTTCTCAAGCTCGTCTAAAAATAGATTCAGTCCGAGCGAATCGCTGGCCATGTGACCTGCTATTATGTAATTGATGTGGTTCTCTTCTACCTTTTCGCGGTGGTCATCGCTCAGATGCATACCGATCATCGTCCCAACACCTGCTTCGGCCAACTTTTCGTATGACTCTTTGCTCCCTTCGGTCCCCCCGGTCATCTCGACTACCACTTTCCCTGCTCGATTGTTCTCATTACCTACGAGAAGATCAGGCCCAGCTTTGAATTTTCTAGCCTCATGGTATTCAGGTATATCTTTGAGGAAATTAAGGACATCCTCTACTTTATCGAATTCCTTGTCTTCGACTTTTTCATTCAAAAATGATTCCACGAGATTATCAGTGATGGTATGAAGACACATCATAGGGAAATCTAGAAGTTTAGCGGCATCGAGGCTTTGATTGTAATTTGCTCCCTTGATCTTCCTTTCGACTTCTTTCATCCTTTTATTGACCATCCCTTCGGCAACATTGATGGGCACTCCCCACTCTTCCAGCATATCCTTTTGGAGTTCCATGACTTCGTACATAGAAGCTAGACCGACCCCTCTTGGATGGTGTGCTAGTACGAGATCTATATTTTCGCCCTTTTCAGACAAACGATCCGCTAACAAAACCTCGCCTGTATCGATATTTATCCCTGTCAATATCCTATTCACTTCAATATCCGGATCACCGTGAAGAAGTCTTGAGTCTTGGAATGGATTCTTCATTCTTTGTTCGTCAAAGACTTCTTTATCTTTTCCCTCCAATTCTTCATATTCTTCCTCGGCCTCTTTCAGCTTTTTCTTCAAGGCCTCTTTATCTCTGACATCTCCTTCTATCCCCATCTTGATCGCTAGCTCATATATTTCTTCTAGTTTCATAGTGATCAGGTCAAATAGGATTACAGGGATATTATATGCTTTTCCATCGGGAAGGTTTTTTATTTAAGTATTGACTTTTTCTTCTTGACCTCATTCAAGGAAAAAATATTTTATATATCTTTATTTATACTGTGCCGATGGTCAAGATATTCGATAGGAAGCTCAAACAGGAAACCATAAAACATTATGTGGGTCAGAGCTTTTTAGCTGCTTTTGTACTTTACCTAGGTCTCAATCTCCCATTGTTGGGGGAGGAAATCGTACTCGTAGCGGCAGCCGGTTCTACCGCCTTCATCGTTTTTGCGATGCCCGACAGTAAAGCTGCCAATCCAAGAAGAGTTATCGGAAGTCACTCTATCAGTGGGGTTATAGGTTTGGCATTTCATACCACTTATCCTACCATCTTACCATTTGAATTAGCTGTTTCTTTGGCTTTAGGCGTTGCGATTTTGGCTATGGTCTCCCTATGGTTGGAACATCCTCCAGCGGGAGGAACCGTTCTTTTTTTCGTACTCAATCCACAACCCGTAGCATTGGTCTCCCTATTGTTGTTGGTAAGTATCATGGCTATACTCTCTTATGTAGCCCGTCCATATCTTTATAATCTGCTGTAATAGAGATCGGTTCCGAGAACGGATTAATCTTCTTGACAAAGAATATATAAAACACACATATTATGGGATATTGATAACTTTGAGTAACGGAGACGAAGATGAAGTCGTTAGGGTACCTTACCCAGATAGAGACGAAGGACAGATGTTCGCAATAGCAGATGATATGCTTGGAGGGGCTAGAGTTCGAGTCATCTGCGAGGATGGAGAATCTCGACTAGGCAGGATCCCGGGAAAATTAAAGAAACGGATGTGGATAAGAGAAGACGATCTTTTGATAGTCGATCCATGGGACTTCCAAGATGAAAAGTGCGATATAAAGTATCGGTACACGAGGACCCAGGTAAACTATCTACGCAAAAATAACGATCTCCCCGATAGTTTAGATGTCTTTTAATCGGTCTTTTTAAATGCAAAAGTTTTTTTGTCTTGAAAGAGATGAATGAGCATGAAAAGAGATCTGCTAGATATCCTCCGCTGTCCTGAATGTAAGGGTGAATTGGAACTCACTTCACCAGAATCAGATGGATCTTCAGACGAAGGTTCACCTCAGGAAATAGAAGAGGGTACATTATACTGCAAAGAGTGCGATATAGAATACCCTATCGATGAAGGCATACCTAATATGCTTCCACCGGAAGATTGAATCCAAAAGACTCCTTTCAATCCATATATTCTTTCTGTATTTCTACTATCTCTGAACTGCTTTCCGCTTCTCGATAGTCGTTCAATGGATTCTTATTCATATCGATGAATTGTTCTCCCCAGTTAAAGATTGAGAGTATCTCTTTAGCTTGTTCTTCCTCGTCCATTATGTAAAGTGCAGCTGCAAGCGCTTCGACCGTGGTCAACCTGAAAGGCTTTCCATAATTTATCGGGTTAACAGCCACCAGATAGGGTAGAGCTCTTCCATTTTCATATTCAGGTATTTTTTCATCCGCTTCAGTCCAGGTACAGTCTATGGCTCTTATGCCGCCGGTTTTGGCCTTTTGTTTGTCCTTCGGTGATATGGCCTTCTCTGACATCGGATTCAGATATATACCTTCTCGACCTAGCTCTCTATCGTTGACGATCTTCTCCGCGTACTTCTTATCTAATAACTTTCTCGCAGTACACTTATCAGGGTCGCACTCTCGATAGTCCAATATAAATAGATCCATACGGAAACTTCATTTAAGACATCAGTAATAAATCATTCGACAATTTTAAAGAATTCAAACCTGGTTATATCTTTTACTGAATATTGGAAAAGAGATGGAAAAATATATGAACATGTTAATCCATTGAAGGCTACCCGATGATGACGAATCCAAAACTGACAATATAGCGAGGGAAGAACATCCCTCTCTATCCTCAAAAGCCAACTGGCTTTCTACGGATGATGATTGATGGGCAGTCTGAGGGTATAAACTTCAAGCTGGGATAAATATGGTAACAGGTTTCGATTTACTTCACGATAATAAACCGCTCCAAAAGCATTGGCTACAGAGACTGATCGCTTACATCATCGATTTCTTTGTTTCGTCTATGGTGGTCTATTTGATTTTCTTTTTTCTGTCATTGGTTGTCTTTGCTCCTTCTATGATATGGTATTTCCCGATGACCGCTGGTATGGTTCAAGTTTTCTATTCAGCCGGACTAGAATATACGAGTAAAAAGACACTTGGTAAAGCCATCATGAATCTAGAAGTGGAGGCTTTGACTTACTCCTTCGAAGTACCAGATGCATTGATAAGAAATATTAGTAAATTGCACGGCATACTTGTACTTTTAGACTGGGTAGCCGGGATGGCTAGTGAAGGTGATCCTAGACAGCGGTATCTTGATCGATTGACCGAGACGACCGTGAAAGGCCGTGGTGAACCTCTTCATGTGAGAGATTTCATTGAAGATCATCTTTTGGAAACAATGGTTGAAGAGGAACAAGAAAAACCAGAAGATGAGGAAGAAGATAAGAGAAAGTGCCGGGAATGTGGTGGAGAACTCTTAGATATAGGCGAAGGAAAATCGAGATGTAAAGACTGTGGGCGGATACAATAAAATAATATGTACATAGCTGTGGATGATACGGATTCTAGAGAGGGTATGTGTACGACTTTTTTAGCCACTGAAATGATCAAGGAATTTAAGGACTATCAACTACTAGATTATCCTAGACTGGTCAGACTCAATCCTAATGTTCCCTGGAAGACCCGGGGAAACGGTGCTATCATTCTGACACTTGGAAACGGTGTTGAAAAAGAAGAGAGGATAGGGAACATTGAGGAAGAACAGTGGATATTCAAAGGTGATAATGAAAAAAGAGAAAAAGACTTTGAAAAAGCTAAAAAAGTTATAGAAGATCTAGCCCATTTTCAAAGTTCAAAGACGAATCCTGGATTGATCGTCGCCGAAAAAAGACCTTCTCGAGAACTTTACGAGAAAGCTGTAGAAGGTCTGGTAGAATTGGAGGAAGTTTTTGATACTTTAGATGAAGGATCTTTCGAATACAAGGGCTACGGAAACAAAAGAGGTTTGATCGGTGCCTTGGCAGCTTTAGCCTGGAGACCAGGCGATAAAACCTATGAACTCCTGACGTATCGTAGAAAAGAAAAGTGGGGAACAAATAGAGAATTAGATGAAGAAGATATCAGGTCTCTCGATCGGATAATCGATGGTGCATTTGATAGTTATGATTATGAGGAGGACAAACAGGCTATCGCTCCCAATTCACCATGTCCTGTTCTTTACGGGGTAAGAGGAGAGAACCCTCGAGAACTACAGAAAGCTGTAGATACGCTCGGGGGAGAAGAACCTGAAAGATGGATCACTTTTCTGACCAATCAGGCCACAGATGATCACATACAACAGGCAAAAATATCGGATGCGGGGGCTTGGAACTCAGTAAAGATCGAAGGAGAGATATGTTCCGAAACGCGTTCGATAGAAGGAGGACATGTACTTTTCGATGTCAAAGATAAAACAGGCCAGATAACCGCGGCAGCATACGAACCTACCAAGGATTTTAGAGAAGCGGTAAAGAAGCTGATAGTGGGCGATAAAGTGGAATTGTGGGGGGGAGTAAGAAAAGATCCTCGAACACTCAACGTTGAAAAAATGAAGATATTGGATTTAGAAGAAAAGATAATCAAGATCAGGAACCCAGAGTGTCCCGAATGTGGAAAAAGGATGTCCTCTATGGGTACGAATGCGGGATACAGATGTAAAAGATGTAGAATAAAAGCTGATGAAGACGAAGCGGTTCGCAAGAAGGTAGATAGAGAATTGAGCGAAAAGTGGTACGAGGTGCCCGTTTCGGCTAGAAGACACCTCTCGAAACCACTAAAAAGGATAAAATAAGGGATTTTTCACTCGGGATAGAACTCGTCTATAAATTTTTGGTCTATCCTTTTCAATTCCTTTTTTGGTATGATCGTCAGCAGATCCCAAGCCATATCTAGAGTTTCCTCAATACTCCTATTCTCCTCGATCCCTTGATCTATGAATCGATCTTCAAACTCCTCTGCAAATTCAAGATACAGCTTATCTCGATCGCTCAGAGCTTCTTCTCCAACAACAGCTACCAGATCTCTCAGGTCGAGACCTTCCGCATAAGCGGCATACAGCTGATTACTGACAGGTGAATGATCTTTTCTTGTCCTTTCTTCGCCGATACCTTCTTCCATCAGCCTCGAAAGACTCTCTCCAGGCGTTATTGGAGGTCTGATACCTTTTCTGTGCAATTCCCTCGAAAAAACTAATTGTCCTTCTGTGATGTATCCTGTAAGATCCGGTATAGGATGGGTTATATCGTCGTCAGGCATTGTTAAGATAGGGATCATCGTTATTGAACCTTCTCTGTTCAATATTCTACCTGCTCGCTCGTAGATATTGGCCAAGTCGGTATACATGTAACCTGGATACCCTCTTCTACCTGGGACTTCCTCTCTCGCTGCGGCTATCTCCCTCAAAGCTTCGCAGTAATTGGTCATGTCGGTCATTATCACCAGGACCTGCATGTCTTCTTCAAAGGCGAGATACTCTGCCGCGGTCAGAGCCATCCTTGGAACGACGATCCTTTCAATAGCTGGATCATTAGCCAGGTTTAGGAACAGTACCGATCTTTCCAAAGCGCCGGTCCTCTCGAAATCCTGGCGGAAGAAATTAGCCTCTTCAGCGGTGATACCCATGGCGCAGAAAACGACGGCGAACTCTTCCTCTTCACCTAGAACTTCCGATTGCCTAGCTATCTGTGCCGCGAGACTGTTATGAGGTAGACCCGATGCGCTGAATATAGGTAATTTCTGTCCTCTCACAAGTGTCAGCATACCATCGATAGTAGAAATACCGGTCTGGATGAACTCTCTAGGATACTCTCTCGCGGAGGGGTTTATCGGATTTCCATTTATATTCCTTCTCTCGTCGGGTATTATATCCGGACTGCCGTCGATAGGCTCTCCTACACCATTGAAGACTCTCCCTAGAAGTTCTCTAGAAACGCCGAATTTCATCACTTCGCCGGTGAATTGTACGCTGGTCTCTTTGGTATCGAGCCCTCTAGTTCCGGCGAACACCTGAAGAACTGCACTGTCTGTCCCTGCTTCGAGTACCTGACCTAGTCTTTCTTCACCACTCGGCAGTTTAACTTTTGCTATCTCGTCATAAGCGACATCGCTGATACCTTCGACTACCATCAGAGGTCCAGCAACTTCAGTAACGTTTTGATATTCCGTCTTTTTAGACATCTCGTCGGCCATATCTATCCCTCCTCCTTTAATGATTCATCTTCATCCGTCTCTTCCTCTTCAACATCTTCTTCGACCCCTAACTCCTCTTCAGCTCCGCTTTCAAGAGGTGAGGACAGTTCAAGGGACTCTTCGAGTTCTTGGAACTCTTCGTTCATATTCATCTCCACTTTATTGGATTTCTCTTCCCAATCATCGGAAGGTATGTTCGACATCCTGCTTATATCCTCGAGAACGTCCATCTCCGCTAGTTCATCTATGGACACACCTTCCTCGATAGCTATCTGTCCTGTTTCGTAGAATTCCATGATTATCTGAAGCATCCTGAACTGTTTTTCCGGTGAACAGAACGTGTCTACATCATGGAAAGCGTTCTGCTGCAAGAAATCCTCTCTGACTATCCTAGCGGCTTGAAGTGCGAACTGATCCGAAGGTGGAAGCGCATCGGGACCAACTAGTTGAACGATCTCTTCGAGCTCCGATTCTTTTTCCAACAAACGCATGGTTTCTCTTCTAAGGTCCTGCCAGTCCTCGTTTACGTTCTCATCCCACCATTCACCGACTTGATCGAGATAAAGTGAATATGAAGTCAGCCAATCGACAGCGGGGAAATGACGTCTGTTCTTCAGTTCAGTATCTAAAGCCCAGAAGACCTGTGCGATCCTTAAGGTGTTCTGAGTCACGGGTTCTGAGAAGTCACCTCCCGAAGGACTGACCGCACCGATAACGGAAACCGATCCTTCTCTGTCACCGTAAAGCTCACAGATACCTGCTCTTTCATAGAATGAAGCGAGTTCAGAAGCTAGATAGGCGGGGAAACCTTCCTCTCCCGGCATCTCTTCTAACCTTCCTGATATCTCTCTCAGAGCCTCTGCCCATCTTGAAGTAGAGTCAGCCATCAAGGCAACATTGTAACCCATATCTCTGTAATATTCTGCGATTGTGATGCCCGAAAAAACCGAAGCTTCTCTAGCAGCCACAGGCATATTGCTTGTATTAGCGATAAGGACTGTCCTTTTCATCAAGGGTTCTCCAGTCCATGGGTCTTCCAATTCGGGAAAATCTCTCAGAACTTCCGTCATTTCGTTGCCTCTCTCACCGCATCCGACGTAAACAACGATGTCGGCGTCGCTCCATTTAGCCAACTGATGTTGGATTACCGTATTATGGAGTATCATAGGTGCATTACCACCTACGAAATTATTGGTATCTGGGACTGTCAAGTCAAAAACGTCTTTCGTTTCATCCTTCATTTCGATGGAGTCTACGGGGTCGGGTAAGAAATGATCTAGATGGTTCTCCGCTATGCTCTTCAGATCCTCATCAGCGGTCATCAAAGAGAACTTCCTAAATATCGGGATGCTCATCTTTTCTTCCTGAGTGGTGTAGTTGGCTACTTTTATACCGTTTTCCTTGAATTTCTTCCTCGTTATTTCACTTTTCTCAAACTTATTTCGAACCAGTTCAGGTGATACTTTTACTGAATTCACCCCTCTAAAATGCCCTGTTTCCTTTTCTAGGTATTTTTTTATCTTTTCATACTTCTGGTGATCCGTAGATGTTTTCTCAAAGAAGTTTTCTAGTTCTTCTCCAGAGATCCTTATCCTGTAGCTTTTGTGCGTGTCGGTGTCCTTCGCTGCGAGTCGTGGAGGTGTGTCGATTCTCGTCAGAGCATAAGTCAGATCACTAGCCATCTCTTCGCTAGAGGTGCTTATCTCGATTTCGTACTTTGAGAAACCTCCGTCGGCAAGATAATAACCTCTTATGAAAGCCGCAACGACCTGATCGTCGCTTTTCAGCACTTTTCTTGGAATATTACAATTTCTCGATTTGTTTTTCTCAGGGAACCCTAGTGCTACAAGGAAATCTTTCAAAGCTTTACAGTTGACTTTTGTTGATTTTACCGTTCTAGCATGTTCTCTTTTAGTTTTCACATCGAAAAGTTTGTTGAAGAGTTCTTCGACCCTTGATAAAAGTTCTTCGTCATTGTTGTAAAAGTGGACTGAAGTCGGTTTCAAACTGCCATCTCCGAGTAGAAGACCTAATAGTTCGGCAAGCTCGTCATCGATTTTTTCAGGAACCTTGATAGGAGTAGAGTTTCTCTCACTTTTTACTTTTCTTATCTCATGGTCGATCCCCTTCTCTTCAAATATCTTCTTAGCAACCTTGACTTTAGGTCTATTCCTTCCCAAGGCGTATTCGGTAAGGACATCTTCGCTGATATTCAACCTTCCAGCGAGAGCTTTTCTACTGCCGAAGTCTTTTTCCAGTCCCTCAATCGTCTGTATTATCTTATCAAAATCTTCACCGTCTACTCTCTTTTCAGGCAGTAGTTCTTCCACTTCCAGTTTTTCCCCTTCTGTTTTTCCTCCGGTTGGAAGTCTTCTTGGGGCAAGGAGTGTATCTCCTTCCTGTATCTCTCCTGCAGGTTTCTCCAATATCTCCATATCGGGAGTAAGAACGAATAACTTATGTATTGGAGTGAGTTCGACTTCACGGCCTGATTTGGTCTTTATCAACACGGTCGAATCTGTTTTACCTTTATAGAGACAGGTAGCCCTCTTTTCAACTATTTCTCCATCATCCATCGATAGTATCTCGATAGGTTGGTCCAGTTCGATCAACTCTTCTTCACCATCTACTTTTTTGTTTCCTTCCCGGTTGTACTCTTCGTATATCTCTTCGATAGGTCTCTTTAATCCATCAGTGAACATCACAGGAGTATCTCCTGTAACACATTTTCCGGTTCCGAACCCCCCTGGAATAGCTGCAGTTCCTCCTTTAGCCAGTGGGAAAAATGTATCCAACACTCTTTGACCCGTAACCAAAATTTCACCGGGTTGTTTTTTGTCCTTAATAGGCCTTCCAACTCGAACGGGCCAGCGCTGTTTCATACTTATCTCTTCTTCACTATCTTCGGTCTCTAGAACCACGATGGTTTCGTTTATAGTATATTCTCCTTCTGAAACTATATCTTTTATCTCTCCGCTTTTATCAGGGGGTACCATAACCTTGTGTTTGACTGTCTTGGTCTCTTCAACGATGCCGAGGATATCTCCATGCTCTACTTCTTCACCTTCTTCCGCCTTGGGCTCGAATTCCCATTTTTTATCTTCATCTAGAGGAGAAACATCGATACCTCTAGTGATGAAGTCACCAGTTGCTTCAACTATGCTTTCAAGGGGTCTTTGGATTCCGTCATAGATTTGTTCTATGAGACCGGGACCTAGTTCTAATGAAAGAGGTTCTCCGGTCCTTTCTACCGGTTCTCCGGGCTTCACACCTCCCGTTTCTTCATAAACCTGGATCGTAGCAACGTCCTCGTCAAGCTCGATAACTTCTCCGATCAGTCCTTCTTCCCCGACTTCAACGACTTCGTACATCTCGACTCCTCTTAGACCGTCGGCCTCCACAACTGGACCAGCGACGTGAATTATTTGTCCAGTTGCTCCTTCATCTTCATCGGGTGTCTTGATCTTACTTATACTTTCCTCGGCTTCATCTACCATGATTTCTTCCTCCTAGGTGGTTTTCGAAATAATAATTTTTATAAACATCATGCATCATCATCTTTCCTCCTGTGATGTGATATCTATTCCAACGGCTCTTTTTATCTTGCCTTTGAGAGGGTCTTCTTTATCTTCTACAGCCCCTTCTTTGTCCGGGATCTCAACTATAACGGGATAAACATCCTCTTTGTTCTTCTTTTTTTGCTGAAGATGTTCTCTTATATCCTCGGCTATGCTTTCTGAGAGCAGTATGACTCCAACGTCAGGAGTTTCGAGTAATTTGTCAATTCTCTTTTTGGCTTCATAATCATTTTCTGGAGTGTAGGCTTCATTAACACCTGCAAGCGAGAAACCTACGGTCATGTCCTTTTTCCCAATCACTACCACTTTCATCCAGGCCCCTCCATTACCATAAGATCGCTCATCTTCTCTGGGTTCATGCTCTCTTTGACACCTCTAATCAATATTTTAAGGTTCCTCAACTCCATCTCCTTAGCGATCAGAAATTTGAGTAGAGGGCCTACTGTGAGAATCTCCTGAGAGTAAATCTCTGAGACCACTGTCAAAAGTTTTTCATCCAGTTTTTTTTCAAGATTAAAATATGATGTGGTGGATTTTGCTTCCCTCAAATCGTCGTAAGAAGTACCTTCTAGCTCGATCAAGGCCTCATCGAGATTCGTAGATTCGACCATATTCTCCAATTTCCAATCCTCCAATTCCCTACCTGAGGGGAGTAAAGATTCTTTTAATTTTTCCTCTTCCACCTCTTCTCTTAACCCCCTAAATATGATTTTCAGATTTAAGACATCGGTATAGTTACCAAAGAAATATCTGACTGTCGATCTTTCTTCGCCTTCAACTTGGTTCACTGCTTTCCTTATCTTTTGGAACAGGAACTTATCCAACTCTACATCTACATCGAAGAAGTCATCTACTTTTTCTTTACCTTTAAGGGGTTTTTCAAATTGGGTTTCTTTCAAGATTGCTATCAGCTCCTGCATATTTCTAGCTGATTTCATCTCCTCTAACTTCTCTTCATCTATTATTTTCACGGGAGATAATCTTTCATCTAATTTTTCTTTATCCACACCTCTAAATTTGCCTTTCATAGCCCTCTTCACCATCTTGAGATCATATTTCATCAACCAGATATTTACGAAGGGTTTGAAGTTCGTAGGAACTGACATATAGGTTTTTTTGATGGATTCGATGACGTTTTCTTCAAGTTTCTTTTCTATCGAAGATAGGTTTTCAGTTTCTTCTTTCGGGAGTTCATAATTTTCTTCCTGGATTTTGGAAAGAACTTCAGTGATGTTACTGCTATCTACTAGAGATTTTAGAACTTCTTTTTTTATGAACGGGTTACCTTTAGCTCTGAGTTTAGCATTGGGGAAAGTAAAGTTTGTAATCGAGATTAGAACTTTAAAATAACTCATTAACAATATAACTACTATCAATAGAGACGTGCCTACAAGAATCAGGACGAAGGTGGGTAGACCTAAAGTATCTATCAAACTTTCTAACAACGTTCAGTCCTCCTCTTGAAATAATATATCAGATATCTCTTTACGGAGTTCTTTACGTTTTCTTTCCAGGTTTGCTTCAAATGTATAATCTATGCTAGACCCTTTTTCAGATGACGCCTTTATGCCTCCGATAGTATCCAAACTAGGTTCGATTTC
>JAZKSP010000152.1:0-3048 GCA_036626005.1 Thermoplasmatota archaeon
AAGGACCATATGGCCGAGTTGAGAAGATAGGAAAAACCGGCTAAAAAATTTTTTACTTCGAAACCCTCGACCATACCATATGATTCACTGGTCTTTCACCTTCTCCTATATCTAGCCCGTTTTTGATCGCATCGTCTATGAACTTTTCACCCGTCTTCACCGATTCTTTGATGGAGTTTCCCTTAGCAAGATTAGCGGTGATAGCTGAAGAAAAAGTACAGCCCGTCCCATGTTTATGAGACGTGAATTTTTGGCCGTATATATCTCTAAATTCCTCACCATCAAAGAAAATGTCTACCACTTTTTCTCCTGCCTCGCCGGCTTTTACTACAATATTTTCAGCCCCCATTCTATGGAGTTTTTCAGCTGTCTCCTTCATATCATCGATGTTGTTTATCTCCATCCCTGTGAGCCTTTCTGCCTCCCTTAGGTTAGGGGTTAGAACCATCGATCTAGGTAACATCTTTTCGATGTACTTTTCGACAGCCTCATCCTTGATCAACTGGTCTCCTGCTTTTGTGACCATTACAGGATCGACTACAACTTTCAGTTCGTATTCGTCTATTTTCTGCGCTACAGTTTCGATTATTTTTGAGTTAGAGAGCATCCCTGTTTTAACCGCATCCACCGAGATATCATCTAGGACAGCGTTGATCTGTTCTCCTACTATGTCACTAGGGATATCATTAACCGCTCTTACTTCTTTTGTGTTCTGTGCTGTGACAGAAGTGATGACCGCTGTTCCATACACATCGAATGCGTCAAATGTTTTCAAGTCTGCTTCTATACCTGCGCCCCCTCCGGAATCGGAACCGGCTATAGTCAATGCTACTGGAATTTTCTTCATATCTTACATCAATCCTTTTTATGCAATCTCCATCTTCCGATGAAAAGATCGATATTACCATTTTCTCCAACTTCAAATCTAACCGAGTTCTTCTCCCCGGTTCCATCTAAGTAATAGAACTCGAAATCTTCTACCTTTTTGCTTTCAGGGATAAGTATGATTTTCTGGCTCTCTAGCCTTTCTTTCACAGTTAATTTGAGCAGTCCGAATTCCTTCTCGATCTCCATCTCTTTTATCCCTCTATACGACTTGTAAGTCCCTGTAAGCATGTCTAGTCTTTCATTTCTTTTGAAATAAGTGAGTTCGCTTCCATCTTCACCTTTGACCGTTTTTATTATCCTCTTTGCTACCTCTTCATAGGAACTTCCCGGTATGGTGTTACCACAGATAGCGACTCCGATATCCCCGAGGAATCCTATGAAACCTCCAGAAACTGCTATAGAGCCGCCGTGACCGACGAATTTTTCTCCATCGAATTCCTTGACCGCCCATCCAAATCCATAGTCACCTGTTTCTCTAGTGATGTGAGAATCATGGGCTTTCTCTAGCAAGTTTGGATCTACAATTTGTTGACCTTTGTAATTACCTCCGTTGATCTGCATTATGAGATAATTCGCGAAATCGTTAGCTGAGCTCAACAGTCCCCCACCAGGATGTCCGATCTCTCTCAAAGGATAGGGTGTCTCTTCAGGCTCCTCTTCACCCATGAAGTATGGCGTCATTATATCCTCGACTTTTTCGTCGTAATCGAATCTAGATCTTTTCATGTCTAAAGGCTCGAATATTTCGTCTTGTATGAACTGGGGATAGGACTTCCCGCTCACTTTTTCTATGATCTGTCCGAGCAAAGCATAGCCTGAATTGAAGTAGAAGAATTCTTCTCCAGGTTCCGCCGCAATCTCATCTTTAGCGCTGTTTAGATGTGTGTAAAAATCTTCTAAATCGCTGAGTGCTAGTCCTCTCTCGTCCATCTGTATCAATCTATCTATCAAAGCTTCACTAACACCTAGTGAAGGCATGCCTGAGGAATGTGTCAGAAGATCCTGGATAGTCACGTTGTTGTTCCACTTTACAGGGACATATTTAGAGATTTTATCTTCCAATTCGATCTCTTTTCTTTCGACCAGTTTCAATATAGCTAAAGCGGTGAAGGATTTAGTCACTGAAGCCATCCCGTATAGAGTGTCTGGAGTCGCTGGAGGATTTTCTTTCAAGTCTCTAGCGCCGAAACCTCTAGCATATATCTTATCTTCACCTTTAACTATGGATACGCTCATCCCGGGGACTTTATTTTCAGACATCCAGTTCGTTATGAAATCCTCTATCCTTTCCTTTATCTTAGGGGGCAATTTGTCACTCTTCTCATCCATCTCAGATACACCTCTATCCTTGCTTTTGTAGGTGAGATAGCGGTAAATAGTTTTTCGGTCATTTATCCATAAAGTCTATTACACCATTATAATATAGATAAAATAACGAGTAAGAGGATGTGAATATCATGAAGAAATCCAATAAACTAGATGTTTTGGGAGAGACGTGTCCCGTTCCGCTGGTCGAAACGAGAAAAGCTGTTAGAAAATCATCGCCGGGCGATATAATCGAAGTAATCGGTAATCATCCCGAGTCGAAGGAAGAGATACCTATGGCCGTAGAAGAACTGGGTCTAGAACTTCTAGAGATCGAAGAGAACGACGAACAATGGAAGATAAAAATAAAGATACCGGAGGAGGATTGAAGTGAAGGAAGGAGATAAAGCTACTTTGATAGTTCACAGTGGAGAGTTCGACAAAGTTTACAGCGCATTGATAATAGGTACGGGGGCTCTTTCAATGGGTATGGAGGTGTCCATGTATTTCACTTTCTGGGGGTTGGAAAGACTGAAGGAGAACGAATTGGATAAAGGTCCGCTATCTAGGATGAATCTTTTCGGGCTAGGCAAATGGATGATGAAGAGAAAATTGAAAAAATCGAATGTTAGAGAGATGGATAAACTTCTTGAAGATTTTAATGAACTCGGTGGGAAGATCTTAGCATGTGATATGACGATGGACATAATGGGAGTGGACAAAGAAGATTTAAGAGAGGAAGTGATAACTGATTACTGTGCAGTCGGCACATATATTAAGGAGGCAAAAGAATCAGATGTTACACTCTTCATATAGGTGGTAAAGATGAAGGATGAAATAATTTATCTCGATAAT
>JAZKSP010000153.1:0-3045 GCA_036626005.1 Thermoplasmatota archaeon
ATTTTGAAAAAAAGGTGAAGATGTATGAAATCAAAAAAGTACCTTAGGATCGTGAGTCAGCTCGTGTTCTTGACACTGTTTCTCTTTTTGGTATATATAGGGAATTTGCAGTTATGGATTGTCGTATTTATAATAGGTGTTGCTGCATCTATCGGTTTAGGAAGATTGTACTGTGGATGGATATGTCCGATGGACACCTTGGCGAGACCGATCAATTGGTTGAAAGATAAATTATCTATTGGCGCTCTAGATGTTCCTGATATATTTAGATCGAAAAAATTACGATACTCGATCGTGCTGATCTTCTTCGGAAGCCTGGTGATGCTCAAATTTCTCGGTGTACAATTACCATTCCCAAACGTGCTTATCATCACCGTGATCGGAGTGACTTTCCTTACGGTGTTCGATGAGGAACTCTTTCACAAATATTTATGTCCGTACGGTGCCATACTTAGTCTTTCTTCCAAACCATCGAGATACATAATGAAAGTGGATAAAGAGGGATGTATTGGATGTGGAAGATGTCAAGAAGTGTGTCCCCCAGATACGATAGAAACATTGGACTCTGGAAAAAGAGAGGTTACGAACAAAGAATGTCTCAAATGTTTCCAATGCCAGGATGTCTGTCCCGCTGACTGTATAACGTACGAAAAAAAGGATTGAATTCTTCACTCATAGCTCTGGTACAGCAGAACGATAACCGCTGTAGCCGCGAACAGATCGGGAAGGAAGGTGAACGGGCCGAGTCCGACCCCGTGTTTGAAACCTAATATCAGGGGGACAAAGGGGTTGGAAAAGAGGGCATACAGCAGAAGGGCCAGACTAACTATAATCAAGCTCAAGGTGAACCTATTTGGCATCTCCCGGTATATAGAGATGTAGTTCCACAGTAAGACAGCCAATAATATGAGTGTAAAAGACGATATTAAGACTTTTATGCCTAAGAATATATCGAAATAGATACGATGGCTTCTCGTGGGAACAGGGACTATTCTCAAAAATAAAAAGGTGAGCAGTAGGCTTATCGCTACGCCGATACCCAATATGATAACTAACTTCTTTTTCTTATCCATCTAATCACCTATATCAGACTTTTTCATTATCTCTTCCAATATATCTTGATTGTCTTCCATCTGGTCGGTGAGGAAATAGGTCTTCCCATAACCTTTGCCCATGGTTGTAAGGACCCCATTTTCTTTTAAAAGGTCGAGATGATGTGTGACAGTTTTATAATCCAGATCTAGTTTTTTGGCTAGCTGATTGGCGTTCATGGGCTCTTCTTTTACTGCGTTTATTATACGGAGGCGGTTTTTTCCCCCTCTGGTACCTGCGATCAACCACCACAGGACTTTCCTCATCCGAACCATTATCGGTTTAATACATAAAAGGTCAATAAATCTTCGGATATATCGCGAAGGGTTTTTAGAAGGGGGGTTGTATCACTAATTCTCTCCTGAGCACTTGCCCCTCCTTTGCCTATGCATGTCCCTTTGTCCTTCGCCCATCGTTTCGGGCAGTTCTGCTCCGTAGTCCTCTACTATATCTCTAACCGTATCTCTTATCTCCTGAGGTCTAGATCCGTTATCTCCCATGGATACCACGGTATCTCTTATCTCTTGCTCCTGTTCTTCGGTCAGGTTCAACTTGTCTATCATCTTGAGCTTAGGCTCTCCTGTACATTCTCCATCACGATATCCGTTGTGATCACCGACTTTCTTCTCCTGTATGTTGGTGTTACTGTAATCACTTGCCATAGAAATTCCTACCGCACCTATCAGAATGACCGCCGCACCTATCGCCACTATCATTCCCAATTTTTTGTTCATCTTTGACACCTGTATGTATCATAGATGTTGATATTTATATCGATTTGCCGAAATGATTCCTGAGTTAGACCATATTTAGACCCAAATCCACTCCTTTTTATAGGAAAATAACCCACAGTAACCTAGTTAACCCCTTTGGTCTAAGTCCGTATAGATTTTCTTAGACTATGGATTATTATCGACACGAATACTGTCAATAATATCACTACAAAAGAGACCAGTAACGAATAAACATCTCCAATCGGCTCAGGTTCTACAGAAACTTCTTTGCTCAGCTTGTTCTCCTGAATCATCATCCCTCTATACTTTAGAACCACGCTTACATCGTAATCTCCTGCTTGTGCTTCCCACGAGATGTTATACCACTTCGATTCACCAGCGTTCAACTGGATCCCGGTTATATTTCCGATCTCAAAACTGTCGATATAATAGATCATAGTCACATTATTGACTTCAGATTTATTATTGCGGATCAGGGCACTTATCGTGATATTGTCTCCTTCCATGGGTTCTTCATCCGACAGTTGGATATCTTCCACGATTATTTCTGGTTGGCCGGGAGCATCCTGTTCCTGTCCTCTAGTACTGTAACTAAAAACGATGTTACCCATTATCAGTACCAATATTAAGAACACAAATACTCTATAAGACCTAGATTTTCCGTTTGTCATCATTCCATCCTCCTTTTATTTACGAAATACAGGCTTATGATGAATAGAATTATCGTGTATCCCAAGAGTACGTATATGCCGGTATAAAAATCGGGAGAGAAAGAAGCGGAACTCGCAAAGGGTCCTCCATTGCGGAAATCTGTTGTTTCGATGACACCTAAGAGATCAGTGATAAAGCCCTCATAGTAGGAGATTAAAAACCATGGTTCTATATCTACCATCTTTAGGACGCTCTCAGTTATCGGGAATATCATCATCAAAGAGAAGAAACCCAACAGAGTGGAGGTTATCGACCTTTTCATCACACTGCTGAAGAAAAATATCAGGCTTATCGCTCCGAACATGTAGAGTACGGAGAAAAGATACGATTTCATGAATTCTACTCCCATGCTGGATATACCATATACATACTGGATCTCTAGCGCCGTGATCACATAATATATCGTTACCACGGAAAACGTAGCGATCGCTGAAGCAAAATATTTACCGATAAATAAACTGTTATGGTCCTGAGGTGTCGGGAACAATATGAGTCCTGTTTTGTTCTC
>JAZKSP010000154.1:0-3028 GCA_036626005.1 Thermoplasmatota archaeon
GATCCCGAGAACTTGCTTCGAGGGAGATGAGGAATATCATTCCTCTAGATTGAAGTACGTTCTTGGATCGCCTTTTTTATCCTTTCAAGACCCTTTTTTAGCCTCGATCGGGGACAGGCAAAATTCAATCTCATAAATCCCTCTCCACAATCGCCGAACCATGCACCATTGTTGAGGGCGACTTTTGCCTTGTTGAGCATCAAGCCATCCAATTCTTCAGCATCCATGTCGAGTTCATTGAAATCCATCCAGAGCAGGAAAGTGCCTTCAGGATCAACAGCATCTACACCAGGTATTTCCTTTCTGATAAATTCGACCGCATAGTCTTTATTTTTCTTAAGGTAGTTTAGTTGTTCTTCCAACCATTTCTCACTATCGTTGTAAGCAGCTTTGAGAGCTGTCATACCTAGCAAGTTCGTTTCTTTTACCACTTTTTCCTTCGACCTCTCGAATCTCTCTCTGATATCAGGATTGGGTATAACCGCTAGACCTACGTTCAGACCTGCTATATTGAAGGTCTTGGCAGGTGAGAGAAGTGTTATGGAATTCTGAGCGATATCGTTTGATAGGGAGGAAAAAGGAGTGTGTTCCCCTTCATAGATATAATCCGAAAAGATCTCATCCGAAACCACCATGATATCATTTTCTGCGGCCATATCTCCTATCTGTTTTAGTTCTTCTTCAGTCCATACTCTTCCTACTGGATTGTGAGGATTACACAAGATCATCATACTGGTTCTATCCCCTCTTCCCATAGTCGGTTCTTCAGATCTCATTTTGTTTTCTAGATGTTCAAAATCTATTTCGTATCTTCTTTTATCTTTATCATAAAATAGTTCGCTCTCTATAACTTGAGTTCCGCAGTTCTTAACGATCTTGAAGAAAGGAAAATAGACCGGTGGTTGTATGATCACGCCATCACCAGTATCCGTGAAAGTTTTCACTGAAACGCTTATACTTGGGGTTATACCATTGGTGTAGACTATCCATTCAGGATCTATTTCCCATCCATACCTTCTATCTAACCAATCGATGACGGCTTCGTCGTGCTCTTTTCCGGGTTTAGTGTACCCAAAAGCACCGTGCTTAATTCTTTGCTCTAAAGCATTGGTGATGGCTTCGCTGGTCTTCCAATCGGAATCTGCCACCCACATCGGTAATACATCTTCTTTATCATGTTCCATATCAAAATATTCATCACAAAAATCCCATTTAGCACAGTAGGTACCTGTGCGGTCAACTCCTTCATCGAAATTCATATCGCTCATCTCGTTCTTGAAATAGAAGAAAAGGAATATATACTAATGTTCATTGGAAAAGTAGATGTGTTGATCTTTTAAAACGTTTTTTTGGAAGGCTTTGTTGGGTTGGGGGGTTATTTAAAATAAGAATATCTTAAGAACTTCTAATCCAAGTGGTATGATCGCAATAGCAAACAGTTCTCTAACTTTTGCCATATCGAATGGATAATCATTTTGACTGTGAATCATATCTAATTTTAAATAACTATTCATATACTGGACTGTTTCATCTAAATCTTCAGTAAAATCCTCTATTTTGGATATGGAGTCCATGATGTGATTTAAATATACAAGATCGTCTTTGGTCATCCATATACCTCTTTCATCTCTTTGTGAACATTATCTCTGATATATGGGCTCAAGGAGTTTTCGGTCAGCAGATCAACTTTGATACCTATATTCTCTGAGAGTTCTCTCTCTATCCTAGCCAATTCTAAAAGACTCTTGGTTTCGGAGAAGGTAACAAGGATATCTATATCACTTCCTTTTTCTTCTTCATCCCGTACGAAAGAACCAAATACTGCTATCTTTACGGCTCCTTCTTCTTTCAGTTGCTCCGTGATCTCCTGATAGACCTTATCCTTGTCCATCTATATCCCCTTGATTATGTATTATGGCGAGGTTATTTAAGTTTATGTGATTAGGCTTGTTAATCGATGAGATTTTAGCTCTTTTTGATTATCAAAGACGGTTGATTTTGTTATCATCTGCGGTTGCTATCAACCGCGCTTGATATATGAACTGTCAACCGTTCTTGATAATTAATCGGGGTAAATCCACCGTATTTGATATATGATCTGCGGTTGATGGAAGCAAGGAGAAAAAAGGTCTGGAGAGAAAAGCGATCAACCGTGTTTGATAATTATGATGTGTAGTTGACGGTGGGGAAGGGGGGTGAGAGGTTTGAGATGTTTGAGAAATAAGCAGTTTTTGTAGCGGTTTTTGAAGTATATTTGAGAGAGTTTTAATTATCAAGAAAATCAGATGAGTTTTTAATTTTAATATTGTTATAATTTCCTAATTGTAGAAGGTGATTATCACCAGTAATTATCAAATCAGCTCCTCCTTCAACTGCAGTTTCAAGAATATAATTATCATCTGGATCTTCTTTAATGACATCTAAATCACCCTCAGTAAAAACTATCTCAGAAAAGAATAGTATATCTTGTATGTAGTTGGTTATTTTATTATCGGGGACTTCAAACTTTTCAGATAAAACATCATTCAATTCTTCTATTATAGCTGGAGAAGAAACTGATTGATATGTTTTAGTTCTACATTCAAAAACGACTTGTCTCTCATTACCATCCCAGAAAAATGCTGAGATTAGGACGTTAGTATCTAATACAACCCGCATCGTTATTCACTCGCCTTCTTTCCTGTACTCCGAGATCGCTTTTTCCACGTCTTTTTTAGTTATCCCTTTTTTTTCTGCAAATTCTCTGCCCCATTCAAGAAGGTTATCGAACTCTGAATCAGATGGTAATTCAACTCTCTTTAGTACTATAGTATCATCTTCTCCGTACATCGCAAACACTTCTCCATCTTCTAAGTGCATTAGCTCTCTCAATTCTTTTGGGATCACGATCTGCCCTTTCGAAGATAGTCGAGTCAACTTTACTTCACTCATGATTCTCTATAATATGTAAGAGCATCTTACTATTTATCCTTTTTCTTCGCAATCTACACTAGCATATAACCAAAAAATTATTTTTTCTTTAATAAAT
>JAZKSP010000029.1:0-15604 GCA_036626005.1 Thermoplasmatota archaeon
TGGAGCTGTTCTTCTTTATCAGTAAGTTCATCTTCTAGAGATTGTAATTCATTTTCTTTTTCATCGAGATTTTCTTTTCTGCTTTCGATATCCTCTTCTAATTCGGTCAATTCACTTTCTTTGTCTTGGAGCTGTTCTTCTTTATCAGTAAGTTCATCTTCTAGAGATTGTAATTCATTTTCTTTTTCATCGAGATTTTCTTTTCTGCTTTCGATATCCTCTTCTAATTCGGTCAATTCACTTTCTTTGTCTTGGAGCTGTTCTTCTTTCTCGTTGAGTTTCTCTTCGAGAGATTGTAGTTCATTTTCTTCCTCATCGAGGCTTTCTTTTCTACTTTCTAGTTTTTCTTCAAGTTTGTTCAGTTCACCTTCTTTTTCCCGGAGTTGACCTTCTTTATCGCTTAGATCTTCCTCCAGAGATTGTAATTCAGTCTCCTTTTCATCCAAACTTTCCTTTCTACTTTCGACATCACCTTCTAATTCAGTGAGTTCACTTTCTTTATCTTCTAGTTCTTCCTTGAGAGATTGTAGATCACTCTCCTTTTCATCTAAACTTTCCTTTCTGTTTTCCAGTTTCTCTTCAAATCCATTTAATTCACTTTCTTTTTCCTCAATTTGCGATTTTCTTTTCTCAAGTTCATTTTCGAGATCTACCAATCCGTTTTCTTTTTCAATGAGATCGGTTTCCAGATCATCTAATTCTTTTTTCCTACTTTCCAAACCCTCTTCGATTTCGTTCAATTCATTTTCTCTGTTTTCTATTTCCTCTTTTGCCTTAGCTAACTCTTTTTCTTTTCCCTCTAACTCCTCTGACCTTTCCTTCAATCTCTCTTCTTTCTGGCCCAACTCGCTTTCCCAACCTTCGTTCTTGACCTCCCTCATGTCAAGATCGTTCTCCCTCTCTTGCAGCCCGCTTTCCCAATTTTCGAATTCTTGCTGTTTATTGTTCAGCTCATCTTCCATCTCTTCTAGTTCCTTTTTCTTGGTTTGAAGCTTATCCTCTTGATTCGATAGTTGTTTATCACGGCTGTTTAAAACATCCTGGTATGAATCTAGATCATTTTCCCTTTCATTTAGACGGTCTTCTAAGTTGGTAAGAGTTTCCTCCCATCTTTCGATTTCGTCTTCCACTTGAATAAGACCTTTTTCTTTTTCTTCTAATTTTTCACCTTTATCGGATAGATGCTTTTCTCTTTCGTCGAGTCGGCTTTTCCGCTCGTCTAATTTCACTTCTTTATTCTCGAGCTCATCATCTTTCTCTTGGAGTTCCTCTTCCCAATCTTTCAATTTTGAATGTTCGTTATCGAGCTTCTTTTCTCTTTCTTCAACAGATTGATTCCATCTTTCTATGTGTTCTTCTCTCTCTTTGATCTTATTTTCAAGCTCTTCCAAGACTTCTTCCCTTTCATCTAGTTTTTCTTCGACCGTGTTTACACGTTTTTCTTTTTCTTGGACTTTCTCTTCTCTATCTTTCACTTCGCTTTCCCTTTCGTCAAGCTCTTCTTTTCTACTATCTAATCCCTTCTCTCTCTCATCAAGTTCATTCTCTTGTTTTCCGATTTCTTCTTCACGTTCTTCTATTTCAGAATATCTCTCGTCTAGTCCCTCCTCAATATCCCCCAATTGTTCCTGCCAAGTATCCAACTTATCTTCTCTTTCTTCTATGAATCCTTCTAATTCTTGGATCTTATTGGAGCTTTCTTCCAATTGATCTTCGTATTCGACCAGTTTTTCTTCCCAAACATTAAGATCTTCTTTTGTTTCGATCAGAGTTTCTTCTCTTTCATCCAGTTTCTTTTCCCTTTCACTAAGATTTTCCTCTCTATTGTTTAGGTCCGTTTCCCATCCTTCGAGTTTCGTTTCCTGGATATCCATATTGTGCATCTTCCTGGAAACTTCTTTTTCTTTGTTTTCAAGTTCTTCCTCCCTATGCTCTAATTCTTCTTTCATTTCTTTAACAGATTTTTCTCTTTTTTCTAGGTCTTTCTCCATATCTTCAAGATTTTCTCTCTCGATTTCCAATTCATTTTTGTACTCTTCGAGTTTCTCTTCCCTTTCATCGATTGCACTTTCTTTTTGCTCGAGTTCATACCTCTTTTCAATGAGTTCTTCATCCATTTTGGAAAGTTGCTCTTCCCACTCCTCCAATTCTGCTTCTCTAAGGTCCTGTCTCTTTATTCTTTCTTCTAACTCTTCTTCTCTTTGATCTAAAGAATCAGAACGTTCATCTAATTCTTCTTCTTTTCTGTCTAAGTCGGTCTCCAATTTCTCTAACGAATCTTTTTGTTTTTCCAATTCTTCTTCAAGCCCAGACAAATCATCTTCCCAATTTTTGAGTTCATTTTCAGTCTCGATCAAATCCGACTCCCTGTTTTCCAATTCTTCTTTTTCACCCTCAATATCGTCCTTTGTTTCTTCAAGTTGCTCTTCCCAGCCCTCCAAATTGGTTTCTTGCATGCTCAATTTCATATCTTTTTTCTCTAGATTTCCTTCATATCCCTCTAATTCATCTTCTTTTTCTTCTAACGTTTCTTCCCACTCTTTTATTTCCTCTTCTTTCTCTTGTTGGACTTCTTCTTTTTCTTCCAATTCATGCTGTTTTTCTTTGACCTTTTCTCTTTCTTTTTCCAATTCCTGTTCGATATCTTCTATTTCTGCTTCCCTCTGTTCTAACCTCATCTGTTTTTTCTGTAAAGCATTCTTTTCTGACTCGATCTCTTCTCTCATTTCTTCGAGGCTTTTTCTCTTTTTTTCTTTTTCAGCTAGTCCGGATTTCAACTTTTTTTCTTGTTTTCCTATGCTTTTTTTGATCTGCTCTAGACTTTGTTCTTTCTTCTCCAATTTTTTTTCCTGTTCTTTGATCTTTTGTTCTTTCTCTGCTATCTCACCTTTTTTTCTTTCCAACAACTCTTTTTCTTTTTCTATCTCTTCTCTTTTTCTTTCTGGATTTTTGATTTCAGATTCTTTTTTCTTGAGTTCTTTTTCCCGACCTTCAAGTTCTTTTTCTAATTCTCTCAATCTGTTTTCTTTACTTTCAAGATCTTCTTCCTTTTTCAACAGTTTTTTCAGTAATTCATTTATATCCTCTGAATCTGTTTTAGTCTCTCTTTCCTCTTTTACAAGGTCTTGGATATCGACTTCATTTTCTTTGACCAATCCTTCAACAGATTTTCCCTCTTCCGAGACCCTAGTTTCAGACTCATCCTTGAGATGGTCCCTTTTTGTTTCATGCTCTACTTTCTCATCTAATCCTTCATCTTTACTAGGGCTCAATTCTACAATCAAATCGATGTCAATATTATCAGTGATTTTACAATCATCTAACTTAGAAGTTATCTGTTCAAGATAAAAATTTGAAGTTGAATGAGAATAGGAATAAAGTTCTAAGATGCTCTCTTCATCGGAGGAAAGATTAGCTATTTCATTTAATGCTTCTCTACCCTTGACTATCTTGTTTGTTTTTTTTAGATTCGCCGCTATCGGGCTAGCATTTTTAAAAAAGATTTTACCTTCAAATTGGGAACCCTCCTTTTCATAAATGAGTTTCATATATCCATCTAGGTTTTCTCGTTTTACTTCCTCTATCACTTTTTTTAAAGGGTCCTCTCCTCCTAAGGAGGTCGATAACCTCTTTCCTGCTGGTATTTCCATTATCGAAATCCTCCTGCTTATTGAGATGTCTCTATTTAATATGAATAGACTAAATCATATAGAAGTTTCGGTCAATTTCCAGATAGAGAGGCATATAGAAAAAAATTTTTACTATTTTAAAATATTTTCATCCAAGAATTTTTTAGCCTTATATAGTGCAATGGTGGTATGGGGGTGAGTGATCTCATTTTTTTTCAACATCTCATATACCTTCCTTATAGGGATCGTTATAACTTCGATATCTTCCACTTTGTCGTGATTCATCTTTCCCTCTTCATCGGCTTCTCCCAAAAATAAGTGTGCCTTCTGGTCGTTCAAACTCGCAACAGGATGATATTCAAACAGTTTTTTGCAGCTTTTTAGAATATATCCAGTTTCCTCTTCTAGTTCTCTTTCCGCAGCTTCTTCAGGTGTTTCACCATTGTCGATGAATCCCGCCGGGAGTTCGATAACTTTTTTATCTATAGGATATCTATAGTTTTTTATTAGTATCATATCCTCATCCGTGATCGGTAGGACTCCTGCAAAATCGGGTAAGTCGAGCATGGTGTAAGTTTTTTTAGTGCCATCAGGTAGTACTACATCATCTTCCGTCAGTGTGAAAATAGTCGATTCAGCGATTTTTCGGGAATCCTTTTTTTCCCATCGTGACATATCAAGGATAAATCGGCAGGGTATATTTTTTAGTTATCCAAAAAAGAGGGTTTCGAGGAGAAAAGCGATACCTATAATTATGAAGAGACTACCGGCTATGAGATCTATCTTTTCACTCTTGAAAAACTCTCCGAGTTTAGAACCTAGAAAAACTCCTATACCGATTATTGTGCCCATTCCGGCTAGAGCACCGAGAAGGACTAAAATAGGGGAACTATAACGTGCGGTTAATGCTATTACCATCAGTTGAGTTTTGTCTCCCAATTCCGCAAATACAGAAAATAAAAATGAACTTATAACCACATTTTCTTTCTTACCTTGAATCCTTATTTCTTCTTTTTCTCGGGAAAAGAGGGTATAGATACCGAAGGCTAGGAAGATTATAGATGCTCCGATCTTCACATATGTCAAGGGTATAAATTGAAAAACGATGGTCCCTAACCCTACAGCTAAGAGTGTTATGACTATGATCCCTGAAAAAATACCTAGAAAAACGCTTTGGTTATCGTATTTTGAAGCTAAAGAGATAGTAATCAACTGACTCTTATCTCCCATCTCCGCGATGAACACGGATGAAAATGTTATCCCAACAATCAGTAACCAAAGCATCGAGCGTATCTTCTAATTGGGAATATAAATAACTTTTGTCTATCAACAGAAATATAGACGTGGTTATCAAGGCCACATAAAATATGAATCGAGTATTCAAAACACATTAGATTTATATCTTAAGAGCATTTAGATGATATTTGTGTAAACCGTGAAGATTTCCCTATTGATTCTTCAACCCCATCACATAGATTTCTTCAACAATCTCTATCACGCATTAGATAAGGAGGGTCATAAAGTCTCGTGTCTGGTCAGAGGCGATGAGATAAATAGACATTTTTTTTCAAACTCTAATATAAAATGTAGTTTCTTCGGCAATGAACCCGAGGGCCACCTTCCTAAAGTTTTTCACACTACTCGAAACAAGACCTCTCTAGTCAGGAAATTACTTTCTTTTAGACCGGATCTTACTTTATCAGTTAATGGTCTTCCACAATCACCATTTAATTCGATATTAAATATGACCTCGATAGTCTTTTTAGATAATAAACTTAGAAAAAAAGAGGAAAGAAAATTAGTCAATTATGCAGATAAGATAATCACCCCGGATTGTTATCCTTTTGAGTTACCGCCAAAAAAGCAAATCTCTCATCCTAGTTATCACTCCCTTGCATATCTCCATCCTAGTAGATTCGAACCTGATCTACAGTTACTAGTGGAACTTTCTATAGAACCGGAGCATTATATTTTCGTGAGCTTTGCTAGGAAAGATTGGATCAGTGGCAGGAAGCACAATCTACTTCAGAGGAGAAAGAAGATAGATATAGTTAGATCTTTAGAGGACCATTATGAAGTATTTGTGGATGAAAGGGGTTTTGTCCCCGAGCCTTTAGAAGAGTATACCCCGGATATCCCTTTAACTGAGTATAATCATCTTTTAGCCAATGCTGGATTGGCCCTAGGTGACGATCCGCTCGTATCTTCTGAGGCCGGGGTATTGGGAGTACCGTGGATCCTTATATCGGACTCTATGGCCCCAGCTTTAGAAGAGCAGGAGATCCATTATGAAATAGGTACTCAAGTTTCCGATATCGAGCAAGCGGAAGAAATTGCAGAGATGATATTGACTGAAGAGATCGAACCAGATTTTGAACAAGCTCGAAGAGATATATTGGAAGATAAGATGGATCTTACCGACTGGATGATCAAATTGGTAGAAGTGTATGATCGAAGAATTTGATAATCAAAAAAATTTAAATCAAAATAGTTGGGGGTTTCTAGCTAGATATGAATAGATGGTTCGAAGACGAAACCTTTTGGGAAGAGTTCAAGCAGATCTTATTTTCCGAAGAGAGAGTAAGGAAGACTCCATATCAAGTAGATAGATTTGTCGATCTTCTCGATTTGAGAAAAGGGGATAAGATATTAGATCAGTGCTGTGGTATAGGGCGCCATTCTTTGGAACTTGCTAGAAGAGGATACGAAGTTACTGGAGTGGACATCACTGAAAAATATTTAGAAGGGGCAAGAAAGAAAGCCCGGAAAGAGGGATTGGATGTAGAATTCGTAAAAGCAGATATCAGAGAGTTCAGAAGAGATGACTTTTATGATGCATGTATAAATTTTTACACATCTTTCGGTTATTCACAAGACGAGGATGAAAATATCGGAGTCATCGAGAACGTTCACTCTTCCTTAAAACCAAAGGGTGAATTTTTGCTAGATGTTATGGGAAGAGAGGTATTGGATAAAGTATACACGGAGGAAGATCTGTGGAGAATAGAGGATGGATATTTTAAAGAAGAGAGAAAGATCAGGGAAGATCTCGACATGCTGGAGAGCAACTGGAAATTGATAAAGGATGACGGTGAAGTCAAAGAACACAAATTCATGTATAAACTTTATACTGAGGAAGAGCTCAAAGACATTTTGAGAGAAGTCGGCTTTCGAGAAATAGAAATTTATGGAGACCTTGATGGCGCTAGCTATGATGAAGATGCAAGTAGATTGATAGCTCTAGCCCAGAAATAGATATATATTGTTCTTCTTTACAAATCCTATTGAAGGGGAAATATTAAATCCCATATGTTTAGTTGAACATCTTGAATGAAAGATCCCTATGGAAGAGAGATAACTAATTTACGCGTTTCGCTCACCCAGGATTGTAATTTAAGATGTTTCTATTGTCACAACGAGGGTGAAGAAGAGAGGAAGCAGCATACGAGGCTGAAGCTAAACGAAGTAAAACGACTATTGGAAACGGCTTCTGAAATTGGGATGTATAAAGTAAAGTTCTCTGGCGGGGAACCTTTGCTTCACCCAGAAATAGAAAAGATAATAGACTATTCTTCGAATTTAATGGAAGATGTTTCTTTGACCACTAATGGTGTTCTTCTAAGGGATAAAGCAAAAAAACTGAAAGATGTAGGTCTTGATAGAGTGAACGTGAGTCTTGATGTTACCGACCCAGAGACCTATGAAAAGATAACGGGCGAATCTAAATTATCAGAAGTCAAGAAAGGCATAGAAAGCGCTAACGAGGTTGGATTGTTCCCTGTAAAGATAAATATGCTGTTGATGGAAGGTTTGAATGATGACTCTATCGAGGACATGATCGAGTTCGCTAGTGAAACAGGTTCGATCTTACAGATAATAGAGATGACTAGTAACGAAGAAGAGATCGATAGAGAATTCTACCAAAAGTATCACGTCTCTTTGGCAGAACTTACTTCGGAGTTAGAAAAAAGGGCTATGAGAACAAAAACTCGAAGGATGCATGCTAGGAAGAAATATTTTCTAGAGAATCCTGATGTTGAAGTGGAACTAGTGAGGACGATGCATAACTCTACGTTCTGTCAAAATTGTACACGACTAAGGGTGACTTCAGAGGCAGAATTGAAACCCTGTTTATTGAGGGCTGACAATCATGTTTCTGTTAGAGACACATTGAAAAACGGCGGAAACGTAAAAGATAAGTTTATTGAGGCTATTGAGAAGAGAGAACCGTATTGGTGTGAGTGAAATGGATAAAAAAAAGGCGATAGTAACAGAGGAGAATTTTGATCTTGGCGAATTGAAAAAACGGGTCTATTCTGACGAAGACGGCGCTGTCGTGGTCTTCAACGGAGTTGTGAGATCAAAAAATGACGGACAGAGAATCGAAAAGCTGGAAATGCAGAGATATGAAGGGATGACTGAAGGCGAACTCGAGAAGGTAAAAGAAGAGGCTATAAATAACTTCGACATCACCGATCTGGTCTTAGTCCACAGGTACGGCGAGTTCGAGGTAGGAGAAAATATAGTAGGTATAGTAGCTAGTGCTCCACACCGGGAAGAAGCATTCGAGGCATGCAAATATTCAATAGATAGGATAAAAGAAAAGGTGCCGCTTTGGAAAAAAGAGACTACCGAGGGTGGGGAGTCAAAATGGTTGAATAGAAAGAGAGAGGAAAAAGGGTGAATTGAATGGGGATGGTTGACATAAGTGAGAAGAACATGGTCTCTAGGCTAGCGAGAGCTAAAGGAGAGATCGAACTAACTGAAGAGAGCATCAAAGCGATCCGAAAAGATGAGGTCAAAAAAGGGAATGTTTTTCAGGTTGCAGAGATATCTGCGATCCAGGCAGTCAAGAAAACTCCTGAGTCTATTCCCCATTGTCACCCGATACCGATAGAAGGTATCGAGATATCATTTGAAAGAGATGAAGATCTAATCGAGGTAGAATGTGAAGTTAAGGCGATTTACAAAACAGGGGTGGAGATGGAAGCTCTATCAGGTGTGAATGCGGCTTTGTTGACCATCTGGGATATGATAAAGTACCTTGAAAAGGATGAAGATGGACAATATCCCAAAACAAGGATAAAAAATGTTTCGATTTTGGAAAAAAAGAAGGTGGATGAAGATGGGTCATGAAGAGCATAAGCATAAAGCTCCCGAACATGTAAAATGTGGAGTCATAACAGTGAGTGATACGCGAGATGTAGATAGCGATGAATCCGGTAAGAAGATAAGAGAGATGCTGATGGAAGAAAAACATGAGGTTGTTGGATACGAAATCGTTAAAGATGATCCCGCGGAGATAAAGAGTATTATCGAATCTATCGATGCTGAGGTCTACATATTAAACGGCGGAACTGGTATCAGCAGTAGAGATGTGACATCCGATGTTCTTAAAGAGATGATAGATAAAGAGCTTCCCGGGTTTGGAGAAGCATTTAGAAGACTCAGTTTTCAGGAAATAGGCTCAGCGTCTATCTTGAGTAGAGCTTTAGCCGGTATTTGCGATAATGAGATATATTTTGCCTTACCGGGCTCAACATCCGCTGTCGAACTTGGCATGAAAGAACTGATCTTACCTGAGCTGGGGCATATGGTTTACGAGGTGAACAAGTGATGGAGAAACAGCGTCCTTTCGGTGAATTGATACCTTACGATGAAGCACTTTCTATTCTTCTAACCGAGGTCGAGCCTAAAGAGAGAAAAGAAACGGTAGAAATTGACGATGCTTTCGAGAGAGTACTAGCTAAAGATGCGGAAAGCGAAATTTTCGTCCCTTCTTTCGATAGAGGGGCGATGGACGGGTTTGCTGTACAAGCAGAAGATACCTTCGATGCTGGCAAATTCGATCCCGTAGAATTACAGAAGATAGGAACGCTTCATGCGGGGGATTCGCCTAAAAAGGAAGTTAAAAAAGGGGAATGTATGCAGATAGCAACGGGTGCTCCCTTACCTGAAGGAGCTGACGCCGTGGTCAAGGTCGAGGTGACCGAGGAGGAAGATAACGAGGTACAGATCTATGATCCGGTCCATCCTGGAGAGAACGTATCTCCGAAAGGTGAAGATATAGAAAAAGGAGAGACAATATTGGAGAAGGATTCTTTTCTTACATCTGCTAGAATAGGAGCTCTAGCAGCGATGGGAAAGGAGCGAGTTGAAGTCTATGAAAGGCCGGAAGTGAGTGTCATCCCGACCGGTGATGAAGTAGTTCCGGTGGGAGATGATCTGAAACTGGGCCAGATATACGATGTGAATTCCCACACTCTTAAAAGTGTGGTCGATAAGAACGGCTGTGCGGCCCACACTAAAGAAGTAGTTCACGATACCATTGGAGGTCTCAAACAGGGCATCGAGAGCGAGGTGGAAGATATGGACATGGTGCTTTTTTCTGGGGGTAGTTCCGTAGGAGATAAAGATATGCTGATCGATGCTTTAGATTCCATCGGAACGGTGATATTCCATGGAGTCAAGCTCAAACCGGGGAAACCTACGCTGTTCGGAAAAGTAAACGATACACCCGTTATAGGGATGCCGGGCTATCCGACTTCGTGTTTGAACACAGCTCAGCAGTTGATCAAGCCCGTTTTGAGAAAGATGTCTAGACTCCCTGAGGCTCCGGAGAGACACATCGAAACCGAACTTGCAAAAAGGATCACCTCTTCCTTAGGTAGGCAGCAGTACATGACAGTCACCCTAAAAGGTGATGAGGCATATCCAGTCTACAAACAGTCTGGGGCTATAACGAGCATGGCTCAGGCCGATGGTTATTTCGAGATCCCGGAAAACGTAGAATTAGTAGAGAAAGGCGAAAAAATCTCGGTTACGCTGTTTTGATAATCTTCACTCCACTACTTTGACTTTTTTTCCATTATCTACGTCTTTCATCAGCTGCCTCGCTACCCTGGTACCTTTTCTTATCTTTATCGAACCGTCCTGACCGACGGTAACAGTTGAGAGATATTCGTTTCCTGAGAAGAGATCTACGGTTTTTCCTATTTTATCCCTCCCCGCTTCTATGATGACTTTATCTTCTCCTACGATAACGTCGACGTTGTCTCCTCCTATTTTATCCTTAATCACTCTTTCCCGACCACTACTTTCTTCCAATGGCTGCACATCGATCTTCACTCCTAGATGTTTTTCGATACCTGAGATGTTCTTCCCGTTTTTACCTAGAAGTCTGGGAATTTCGCTGTCTGGAACATAGACCGTAACCTTTTCTGAGCTGTTCACTTTAACCTCCACTCTGCCGGATACATATCGGTTGATCTCCCTTTGGATCTCTTTTTCGGCTATATCGTGGACCGGTTTGGTTTTACCGTCTCCTTCTACAGGCATGACGACAACCTGTTCTCCGTAAGAGTAAACTTCATACTCTGGAACGTCTGTTTCGAAGTCTTGTACTTCTATAACCGGTCTAGCTAAGTCTTCTTCCACCATACCTTCTGGAACTTTTACCGTGTAAGTGATATTGTAGACTTTATTGATCTCGGCTTCCTCAACGAAAACTATAGTATCGACGACCTGGGGTACCATACCCAATTCCACCCTTCCGATAAGTCTTTGTAGCGCGTCTATAGCGCGGTTAGCGTGTGTGACTCCGATCATCCCTACACCCGCCAATCTCATATCTGCGAATGTCTCGAAATCGGGAGTCTTCCTCACCTCGTCATAGATTGTGTAATCCGGTCTAACTAGTAGTAAAAGATCGCCGGTGTCTTCCATCTTACCATCCAATTTACTGTATTGAGTTATCTCATCTCCTACCTGGAGGTCCCTTGGATCCTCCATTGTTTTGATCGTGAACTCACCCTTTTTTAGATAATTTGCGATTGCCTGTGCTAGGGTGCTTTTTCCGGCTCCCGGAGATCCCGCGAGTAGAACACCTCTCTGCCTTTCGGAAAACCTCTCTTTCAATTCTTCAGATAGTTTGTACTCTTCTAGATCAATCTTTGCTACGGGTCTAACGGCGGTTATCTCGAACCCGTCGGAAAACGGCGGTCTAGATATGACTATCCGAATGTTCTCCAGCTGAACTACGGTAGCTCCTCCCTTATCGACTTCGATGAAACCCTCTGAGGATCTCTCCGCGTTTTCGATTATATTGTGAGCTAGAGCCTGTAAAGTTTCCTGTGAGGAGATCTCATCTTTTATGACTTCAGTTCTGATATCACCGGGAGTTCCTTTTTTTGCTGTGGGTTTTGTACCTTCTCTAAGATGGACGGACATCGTGTCTTCAGTAAAATAATCGAGTATCTCGTTACCTTTTTCTTCTTCTTTGAGAATCGGTTTTAGATATTTCACTTTCACTCCTTTGGCCCTAGCGACTTCGGACTGTACTTGATCGCTGGTGATCAGTATTGCGTTTTCGTCCAATGCTATAGATCGGATGATCGAATCTATCTCTCCCTCATTAGCGCGCGCATGTTGTTTAGAACTCGGTCTTTCTCCTTTAAAGGTCAGGTTGATCTCTCCCGCCTCTGAAAGCTCCTTGATCTCTTGTACCTCCTCTAGACCGCTCATACCAGTCTCCTGCCCTCTGTTTGCCTGGGACTCTAGTTCGAAGATCACAGCCTCCGGTATCAATATATCTGCGTGTCTGTAATCACCCTTTTTGACTTTAGCTGTGATCCTTCCATCGATTATAACGCTCGTGTCGGGTACTATCTTCATAGTTATAATTCATTGATACTCCCATTAAATACTTTTGCGCATAAAGCTTCTAGTCTTAAGGTCCTTTTCAATTTTTGAAGAGGTGTACCGCCGAGGCTTTGAACATCGCGTTTATATTTTTCCCTTCTTCTAGTGAAAGCTCATCTACTGATTGTTTGGTTACGAAGACAGTCAACGGTATACCTATATCGATCTCGATCACGTGGTATATACCTCTGTCCGTAACTTTGGTGACGTTCCCTGAAAAATTGTTTCTCGCACTAGACTTGAAAGAAGACTCAGAAAGGATTATATCCTCTGGTCTCACCGTGGCTGTAACTTCACCTCTTACGTTGGAGGTCGAATAAAGTTTTGTATTTTCGACCTTTACCTCAGAGATGTCTTTCTCTCTTTTTGAGATACCCTCGAATATATTACCCGTTCCCACGAACTCAGCTATGAACCTTGAGTTTGGCCTTCGCATTATACTTTGAGGGGTATCGATCTGCTTTATCTTTCCTTCTCTCATGACACCGACTCTATCTCCAAGCACTACGGCTTCTTCCTGGTCGTGGGTAACATGTATGGTCTTTATATCGAATTTAGAGTGAAGTTCCCTCACCATTCTACGCAGTTTCTTTGAGGTCTGGTAATCAAGTGAGCCGAAAGGTTCATCTAGTAACAGAACCTCTGGTTCTAGGATAAGGGCTCTTGCAAGCGCAACTCTCTGTTTTTCTCCTCCACTTAGAGTCTGTACATCTCTATCCAGCAGATGTTCGATATCTACAGTTTCAGCTGTTTCCTCAACTTTTCTCTTTATCTCATCTTCTTTTCTGACTTTCAACCCATAGGCGATGTTTTCTTTGACGTCTAGATGTGGGAACAGCATGTAGTCCTGATATACAAATGCAAAATTCCTCTCATATGGGGGCTTGTCGGTAAGATTTTCTCCGTCTACCATCAACTTACCCTCGTCGGGTCTATGAAATCCCGCTATCAGTTCGAGCAGCAGAGTCTTTCCCGATCCAGTGGGTCCTAAGATCACGAAGTATTCGTTCTGCTCGACCTCGAAAGAAACGTTCGATAGTTCGAAATCTTTCCACTCGTTACTCAAGCCTTTAGCCCTTATCATAGATGCTCATCCTTCTACTGATGGTTCTGAGAACTATGAAGATGCTCAGACAGATCGCTAAGAGCAGGGCGGCAATCGGTCTTGAGGCCTGTAATCCATACGAAGTATAGACCTCATATATATAGACTGGAGCGCTCTTTGGGTAATAGGCTATTATCACGACGGCTCCGAATTCGCTTATCGCTCGTGCCCAGGACATGACCGCCCCTGAAAGGATGTTCCGCTTTATCAGAGGTAACGAAACCGTGAAGAAAGTCCGTTTCCTGTCGGACCCTAAACTCATCGCTACTTTTTCCAGCCGAGGATCTACATCTTCGAAACCCTCCCTAATCTGATTGACGATAAAAGGTATACTGACGAACAGCATAGCTACAACGATACCAGGGAAGGCGTCCATGAACTGCAGACCTGCTTTTCCCAGCGGCTTCCCAAGTGTGCCGTTCCTTCCGAAGACAACCAGGAGTGCTATACCTGCAACGGTGTGAGGAACGACCATGGGGAGGTCTATGACGCCCTCGACGAATGACTTTGCCGGGAAGTCCTTCCTCGCCATAACGTAGGCGAGTGGTATACCTAGTGTTAATCCGATAAGAGTAGAGACGAACGCGGCCGAGAGGCTTATGATGATGGAGTTGATAGCCTCTAGATCGGAAAGCGCCTCCTGTATATCCGGAAGAGCCGCGTTGAATAGTTCCGCTAGAGGGAGCAAAATGAAAATCACGAGTAAAATACCGAGGATGGAGAAGACCACTAAAGTTGGATCTATCTCCTTCATCTCCCCGAACAGGTATATCAACAGTATCGATATGAAGGCGAATAGCGCTAGAAGATACCAGAGGTTTAAAAGGTACAGAACGACGAGGATAGGGATGAAAAATAAAAGAGCCGTGATCCAGGTTATCTTATCTTTCAGTTTTATTCCTCCTTGGGTTCTCAATCCTTTTCGACCATCTCCTGCAGACTACCAGGCATCTTTTGCTTGTTATCTACCGTGGGCGGGTCGATAGGAGGCTGACCGTTTGTACTCATAACCTCTTGACCAGTTTCTCCTAATAAGAATTTTATGAATTCGATCGCCGCGTCATCATCCTGTACCGTTTTAGATATCGTTATCCCATAAACTATTGGTTTCCCTACCGATCGATCTCCATTTTGTCTGGTAAGGGTCACTCTACTATAGTTATCCGTATATTCAACACTGCTAAGGTCTATCTGCTCCGGCAACTGCACATAATTAAGATCGTGCTGCTCAGCCACGCTCTGATAGATGTAAAGATAATCTATGTTACCGGATTCTAATATGCCTAGAAGATCCGTCTCTTTGCTCCTTACCGTTATCTGATCGACGTTTTCTACGCCGAGTTTCTCCGGGACCGAGATGTTGTTACCGTTCTCTTGGATCTGCGTGTGGTTGCTCACTAGATCATCGTATATGTACTCGTTATTGTAATGCTCTTCTGCCAACATAGTCACCATTTGGGATCGGTAACCGCATGGATCGTCATTTGGGTTGCTGAACCCGTATCTAACCTCCTCTCTGTCGAGTATCTCGTACCAGTTGTCTGTGGAGATCTCGTTCTTGTAAGAGCTTGAATCTGTATAAGCGAGCACCATCCTGTTCCTCGCGAACCTGACGGTCCAGTTCGCCTTGTCTTCTTCGTACATCAGGTCCGGTATCAAAGAGTAGTCCGCTACACCTACGATATCTGGTTTCTTTCCTTGGTCCGTCACTTTTCTGGCCGTAGCTACGCTTCCAGCTGATTCTCTTCTTACGTCTATATCGGAATGCTCATCCTCAAATTTTTTTTCTAATTCATCAAAGGGAACAGAAAGAGAACCAGCGTGGTAAACGTTCAAAACTGTTGTTTGATCTTGCCTTGTGCATCCTGAAAAAAGCGTAGTCAGTAGGAGGAGTCCTACAAGAACAGCTGTTATCTTCATCGTGTCTTTCATCTTTAGACCCATTAATATCTCATTATGCTCATCTAAGCATAAAGGCTGTATAAAAATTTTCTTTAGATGTAGATGAAGGAATCTGTCAGACATCGGTTCTACCCAAAGATAAAAAGGCGAAAATAACCCGATTTTAGGGGTGAAAACCCTGAATATTAGCGAAACATATTTATATTAATAATATATTAAGGGTCTGGGAGAAGGGTATGACGCTCTCCCCGAAATAAGGAGGAAAAAA
>JAZKSP010000155.1:0-3010 GCA_036626005.1 Thermoplasmatota archaeon
CTGTGAGGAGGGTCCGTTGGCTCGAGAACCTTTGAAAGGTGTGAAAGTAAAATTGATCGACGCGAAACTGCACGAGGACACAATCCATCGTGGACCTGCTCAGGTGGTACCTTCAGTCAAGGATGCGATATCAGGGGCATTATGTCAAGCAGGAAGAGTATTACTCGAACCTAAACAGAAAGTCTTCATCGATGTGCCCTCTGATCTGATGGGAAATGTCAATGTTGAGATACAGCAGAGGAGAGGAGAAGTTATAGACATGAGCCAGGAAGGAAACGACTCTCATATAGTAGCTAAATGCCCGGTTTCAGAGATGTTTGGATTTTCCGGAGACATCAGGAGCGCTACGGGAGGAAAAGCACTCTGGTCTACGGAGCATGCGGGATTCGAGAAGGTGCCTGAAAAACTAAAATCGGAGATAGTCAGGGAGATCAGAGAGAGAAAAGGTTTGAATCCTGAGCCATTCCAAGAATCTCATTTCGCGGACTGATGCACGGGAAAACATATTAATAAACCCCTTTTTCTATCCATCTTCATGTCAGTTGACGACCAGACAGAGAGTGGAAGAAACATATTGAGCTTATTTTACGCTTTATTGGCAGGAACAGGTTTAGCGTTCTATATCTCGTGGTCACTTCTCTATGGAACTTGGACCGATATAGGTGTCTATGCCGTATCAGTTGTATTGATCGCTTTCGGTATCGTAGGTTATTTCCTGTATTCGATTGAAGAATAGAAAGAAGGGTTTTTGGTTTTTAGTGCGTTTTGCTTAGATAGATCACTGTATCGGTTTTTTCTCCACAGTTGATGCATTTACCTTCGAACTCTACTTCTTCATAGGGAGTTCCAAGGATGTCTCTTCCCGTTATATCCTCGATCTCCTTTCCACAACTTTCTCTTTCGCACCATCCACCGCGGTAGACCTTCTCCTCTTCGATGTCAGATAGTTCCTCTATATCTTCTATATTCTTTTCCAACTCTTCTTCAGCTTTTTCATACATATCTTTCTGCATATTTTCGAAGGTCGATGCGATCTCGTCAACGATTTCATCTTTGTTCACACTGCGTTTTTCACCTGTATCCCTTCTTACGAGAGTAACGTTATTCTCCTCCACCTCGTCACTACCTACATCGATTCGGACAGGGATCCCTTTCAACTCGGCCTCGTAAAATTTACTCCCGGGTCTTTCATCACTGTCATCTATATCAACCTCGACCCCTATCCTATCCAATCTTTCCTTGATATCATGGCAGTAATCCATGATTTCTTCTTCATCTCCATAGATTATCGGGATGAGCCTAACTTGGATTGGAGCAACATCTGGAGGGAATATCAAACCTTTATCGTCTCCGTGGATAGCTACTACCGCGCCAACAAGCCTCTCTGCCATCCCGTAGGTGGTCTGATAAACGTTTTTGTGGTCTCCGTCTTCATCTTCGAAGCTTATATCATAGGCCTCGGAAAAATTGGTCTTGTATTGATGTATTCCAGCCATCTGAAGAGTTCTGCCCGTAGGCATCAACGCATCCGCACCGACAGTATACTCGGCTCCTGGAAACTTATCCCAATCGGTTCTGACTAGTGCGAGATACGGCATACATAATTTCTCAGACAACTCTTCCATGATCTCAAGGTCCTCTTCTATCTGTTTCTCAGCTCCTTCCTCGGTAGCATGACAGGTATGGGCTTCAAAGAAATGGAACTCCCTCATCCGCATAAAAGCCTTCGTTTGTTTGGTCTCATATCTGAATACGTTCACCATTTGGTATATTTTAAGCGGTAGGTCCGCATGAGATCTAACCCAAAGATCAAAGACGGGATACATAGCGGTCTCGCTGGTCGGTCTGAGAAGCAGAGGTATATCTAATTCGTTCCGCCCGGCTCTAGTGACCCAGTAAACTTCCTCCTCGAAACCGGCGATGTGGTCAGCTTCTTTTTCGAACTCTTTCTCAGGTACCAGAAGAGGAAATTTAACTTCCTGGTGGCCTGTTTCATTCACCAGTCTTCGGGTCTCTCTATCTATATTCTGCATAAGTTTCCATCCGTAAGGTGTCCAAATGTTCATACCTTTGACTGGATATCTCTTATCGCAAAGCTCTGCTTCTTCTACGATTTCGTTATACCATTCGTTGAAGTTCTCGTACTTTTTCTGGTTGTTCTCTTCTTTTTTTCCCATCTTATCACGCAAGGTCCTTTGATAGTTACCAGCGGTATTGATAAACTCTTTTTTAATACTTCTGTTCTTCCTATTTATCTATTAAGCGTATTTTTTTCGAAGTTTTCTTATCTCCTTCTTCTCTTCGCTATTGAGATACCTATCTATTTTGGGATGTTCCTCCGCTTGCCAGACAGGTCTATATTGAGTCATTATGTTCACTTTTGGGTCATCTAGATTGGAATCAATCCATTCAAGTAGTGGTTTGGTACAGCATTCGAGATGCCCGGGTAAGACCAGATGTCTTATTATTAGGTCTCCTGTTTTTTCAGCTATCAAGTGATTTCTTCGAATAACAAGAGTGTAATCTTCGACATCTGAGAGCTTTCTAGCGCAGTCGTCGTTTCCGTATTTGAAATCCGTTAGATACACATCCATGAGCTCGCTCAGAAGTTTCATGCATTTTTCGCTCACATACATATTGCTGTTCCATATCTGTGGGATCGGCTTCTCCATCTGCTGTAGAACCTTGAGTATGTAAGGTAGATTGGGAGTAGGGTCACCTCCTACCCAGTTGACATTTTTTCCCCCACTCGAGTCTATCTTATCCGCTAGTATTTCTGGAGAGAGCTCTCTTCCCTGGTTGAGCTGGCTTATCTCATAGTTCTGACAGAATACACAACCGAAATTGCATCCGGCGAAAAAAACTGTGTGGGAGGGTACCAGTTCTTTTTCCTCACCCATATGAAGAAATTCTGAAGAGATCTTCGCTTCCTTAACCTCACAATATCCTTTCTCACCATTTTCTCTGTTAACTCCACAAGTTCGCTCACAGAGTTCACATCCCTTGGCCA
>JAZKSP010000030.1:0-15468 GCA_036626005.1 Thermoplasmatota archaeon
AGAAGTGTATCTACCGCTCCAATCCTCACCGCTTCTTCGACATTTTCCATCCCATATGTATAGGCTCCGTCACTTTTTATTTCCCTCAATAGTTCTTCCACCATCTCTGTCTCGTATGACATACGCTGACCGTCTAGAGTGTCCCTCTCCTTGCCTTTCTTGATCACTTCATTAACACCGGTCATACCTCCCTCGCCTGCAGGGACTACCTCAGAATTCTTCACCAATTCTTCATGATTGCGTTTACAGTACTCGAAGAAATCTTCCTTGGTAAAGCCCGGCCCTAAAATAACTAAAGGTTCTCCGGGATCGATTATAGTTTCCAGCTTTTTCACTATTTCCTCGAAGAATTCCTCCCTAGTCATCTTCTCAGAATCGTACATCTTTCCCCCTCTATTCGGGGACAACGTAGCCATCTCTTTCACCCCGTACTGCCTCATTATCGCTATCGTCACTTCATCTTCTTCCAGAGCTACAAAGGTTATCAGAGGTTCTTCGCTTCTCTCTACGGCCTCTTTTAATCTATCGAGCTCATGATCATCCCACTCCTTTATTATGGTTAGTTCATCTCCTTCGGTCAAATTTAAGGTGTGATAGGACCCATGATCTTGAGGGCCTTCTATTATAACGCCTAAAATCCTCAAGCGGTCCGTAAATTCATGAAATTCTACTTTCTCAACCTCGATGTCGAGTCTCATCCTCTTTTTTTCTCCTCTCTCCGAGCGTATCTTATCTCGCTGTGTTTCCTCTCTCCGATAAGTTATAGCCGAAATTACATCTTCTGGATTGACTATGTTCTTCAGATGCCAAAGATCATCAAGATTATCTATCCGGACCTTTATCTTCCCTTCTCTTTTGTCCTGGTGGAGAATTTTCATCGCTTATTGTAAAAAGGATTACCTTAATAATATCTGTCATGCGTGAAGGAAAAAGTTCTTCGATCTTTTGAAATCTGTGTCTGTCCAAAAAGATATTTTAAGATGTGTGTATTTCCAACACCATGTCCGATACCGTAGAATACTTCGCCTACGGCAGTAATCTCAGTAAAGAACAGATGAAAGACAGAGGTATCGCTGTAGAAGATACCGAGATCGTAGAGTTACCAGAATGGGAACTTGCGTTCACCATTTATTCCGATGCTTGGAAAGGTGGCGTAGGAGATATCATCCCAGATCCTAAAAAAAGAGTCGAGGGGGTCGTTTACACTATACCCAAAGACGATCTGAAAAATTTAGATCATTATGAGGGTAGAAAAACAGATGACAATATGGAAGTAGGTATGTATCGGAGACAATATCTGCCGGTAAAAAAGTCTAGTGGGTGGAATACCGTTCTAACCTACTTGGTCAACCGCAATATAGAATACAAATCAAAAATTCACCTCAAACCATCTAAAGATTATCTTGAGACTATTATCTCAGGCGCTGAAAAACACGGGCTGAGTAAAGAATACCTCGATTTACTAAAAAACATAGACTACAAAAAGTGAGAACTCCGTAAACATTTCTCTTCTCTCAGGTTTTTAAAGAAGCTATTTTAGCTATCCTTTTCCAACTAAACTTTATTAATCCAATCAAGCATCTATAAAAATATGTCCTCTCTATGCGTAGATATTGGAGCTACCAACGTGCTGATAGGGATACTAGACGATGATTTCAAGGAAATAAAAAAAGAGAGTACTAGCACATTCCTCCAAGATATTGAAAAGCAACTTAAAGACTTAGGAGAGGAATTCACTCTTGAAGAAGCATTGGTAGCTACTCTAGGACCGATAGATGAAGAACAAGGACTCATATATCCACCGAATCTTCCAGAGCAAAAAATACAGATCCTAGAGCCCTTTGAGAACTTCTTCGATCGAATAGATCTGATCAACGACTGTAGTGCCGCTGCTCTCGGAGAATACACTTACGGGAAAACGTCTGTTGAAAACCTTCTCTACCTAACTTTAAGTACTGGGATAGGAGCCGGGATTATAGCAGATGGTTCGTTGATCCAGGGCTCGACTAATAACTTTGCCGAGGTCGGTCATATGAAGATCGCCGAGGAAGGTGAATGTGGTTGTGGGATGACTGGACATTGGGAAGCACTATGCTCTGGAAAAAATATACCAAAACTTGCAGAGAAGGAAGTTGGTAGAAGATTCGAGAGTTCTAAAGCTTTCTTTGAAGAATATAGGAAGGGAAACGAAAGATTGAAAGTGGTGATGGAAAAAGTAGTCGACTGCAACGTTACTGCGATATCCAATCTGATCAATCTTTACGACCCGGCTCATGTCTCAATCGGCGGCTCTATGGGTTTGAACCAATTCGACCTTCTTATAGAGAAGGGTAGAGAACGTGTAAAAGAAAAAGTCATCTGCAAAATGCCGACCATCGAAAAATCTAGTCTAGGTAAAGAAGTAGTTCTATATGGATTGAAAGCAATATCAGAGAAAAATCAGATTCTCAAATAGTTTTCTTTGAATAGTAAAAAAGGGGAGGGAGGGTGATTATCGTGATTTTTGAAACCTTATAAATTTTTCTTTAATCTTTTAGCTTTGTCGAAACATTCCTTCACACTTTCGTCATCCACATGCTCCTTTGCCTTGTTTACGCATTCCTGGAAGGAATCTATCTCTTGATGTTCTCTTGGTTTTTGATCTAACTCTGTTCCCTGGTCCATTTTGGTTTTGTATGTGGCCTGTCTTGTTACGGTGTCTTTGTCTAGCATGGGTGTTTCTTCTTAAACTTGCACACATATACAACCGTACATAAGTCTTTTGTTTATATCCCAATGTTTATGAATTTTTAAAGAACAATTGTATAACTGTGTTAAGTACAATTGTATACAATTGCTCTCATCCTATAAATTCATATTAATATGAGGATATCTCAAACTAAGGGGCAAATGGTATTTATGGCTAGCGTATATCTAAACTTGCACTAGACATGCCACTGATAAGAAGGTTCAAAAAGGGAGATCTAGAGAAAGTCCAAAACATTGCGGACATATCATTAGAAGAGAAATACAATAGAGAACTATTCATTACGATAAAAGAACTTTGGAACGACGGATTTCTAGTTCATGAAATCAGTGGTGAGGTTACTGGTTTCATCTGTGGTGTGATTCTAGATTCAGAGAATGTTCGAGTCTTGATGTTGGCAGTTCATCCACTTTATAGGAATAGGGGTATTGGAAGTAAACTATTGCAGAGATTCATAGAAGTGAGTTCTTCCGTCGGAGCGAACAAAATCGTTTTAGAAGTTAGAGTAGGAAGTAGAAGGACTATCGAGTTTTATCAAAAAAGAGGTTTTCAGTTCATGGAGAGGCTGAAAAATTTTTACACCGATGGAGAAAATGGATACCAAATGGTGAGATACCTTTAAGATTAAAAGACAGTTGTTAAATATCAGGATTTGTTTCCGGATTAAAAAGGTCGATAGAAATGAAGGTTAACGAAGAATTTAAAGAATTTGAGAAGGAAGTTTTTGAAACTTTTACCGAGAGAAATCCTATCCTAGCAACACATCTTGGATTACATGAACATGATGACAAACTCCCCGAAGTTACAGAAGAAAAAACCATAGAAGATATCGAACTGATGGAAGATTGGTTAGAAGAACTCAAAGATTTTGAAGATGATAAACTTAACGAAGAGAACAAACTGGCAAGAAAATTAGGCATTCACATTTTTGAAATGCATCTATTCAACTTGAAGGAACTAAGACAATGGGAACAAGCCCCTCAAGCTCCGAACACCATCGGATCTTCTCTTCTTCTCTTACTGAAAAGAGAGTTCGCTCCTATCGAGGAGAGATTAGAAAGTATTATTTCAAGGATAGAGGAAGTTCCTAGGATGTTGGAAGAAGAGAAATCAAGATTGAAAGATCCGATAAGATTATGGATAGATATGGCCATCGAGTCTGCAGAACAGCTACCGATGCTCTTCAAGCTCGTTCAGATGTTGGCAAAGGAGGAGGGGTTAGAAAAAGAGAAGTTAGAAGAGGTAAGTGAAGCTACGAATAAAGCTGATCAAGCATTGGACGACTATATTGAATGGTTGGAAGACAAAAGGCGTGAAGCTGACAATGATTATACTATCGGTGAAGAAAAATATGAAGAACTGTTAGAAAAGAGAGAATTGGGATATGATTCGGAAGAGATTCTTGAGATAGGGGAGGAATTACTGGAAAAGGCTAAAGAACACATGGAAAAATATGCCGAAAAGATAGACCCCAAAGCAGATGTTGAAGAGGCAGTAGAAAAAGTAGAATCGGAAACTCCAGAAAGCTTTGAAGATGCGCTAGAATGGTATGAAGAGGGACTCGAGGACGCAAAAGAGTTCATAAAGAAGAATGATTTAGCGACGGTCCCGGAGGACGAGGAGATAGAGGTGATGGAAACGCCAGAATACATGAGGAACATCATACCCTTCGCAGCCTACATATCACCAGCTAAATTCGATGAAACCAAAAAGGGTATCTATGTTGTAACACCCCCACACGAGGAAAGTAATCTCAGCAATTATTCTTACTGGGATGTTAGGAACACTACTGTCCACGAAGGATATCCCGGCCATCACTTACAGCTGGCGGCAGCGACAACCAACGACGACGTTTTCCGGATGTTCTCTCACGCTACAGAAACCGTCGAAGGATGGGCCCATTATTGCGAGGAGATGATGAAAGATCATGGATTCGATGATACGCCGGAGGCAAGACTGATCCAATCAAAGGATATCGTTTGGAGAGCTTCTAGAATCATCGTTGATGTCAAATTGAGCACTGGGAAGATGTCCTTCGATGAAGCTGTAAATTACCTAGTAGATAATGTAGGGATGGACAAAGAGGACGCAGAAAAAGAAGTGAAGAGATACACTCAAAATCCCGCTTATCAGTTGAGCTATCTTCTCGGAAAAAAGATGATCAAAGAGTTAAAAGAAGAAGTTAAAGAAAGGATGGGAGATGATTTCGAAGAGAAATTCTTCCATGATACGATACTCTATGCGGGAAGCGTTCCGATGAGGTATCTGAGAGAGATCTTCGATAGTAAAATAGAGAAAAGGTGATTTCTCTTAAAAACCCTTAACTTTTATCTACGAGTTCCTCAGCAGTTATCAGAGGCACTAAATCTACATCAGCATCTTTCAGCCTTTTTTCGGAGCCCTCTTTTCTATCGACAACAACTAAAACTTTTTCGACTTCAGCACCAGAATCTCTAAGGACCTCTACCGTTTCTACTGCAGAACCACCTGTTGTAGTAACGTCTTCCACTACAGTCACTTTATCTCCCTGTTCAAATTCCCCTTCGATCCTTCCGGCGGTACCGTGATCTTTTTTCTTTTTTCGGACCATCAAAAAAGGTAAACCGGTCTCTAGAGACACGGCCGAAGCTATTGGAACAGCCCCTAATTCCATGCCGGCTATCTTATCTCCATCTACATGGTCCGCCATCTGAGAAGCTACCTTTTTTAAGATTTCAGGTCTAGTACTCGCGAGTTTAATATCTACATAATAACTGCTCTTTTTACCAGAAGTCAAGGTAAATTCACCATACTTTATCGCTCCACAATCCTCTAACATCTTTTTCAACATCTTTATTCACCAAGGTTCGTCTTCCAAACCGAGTTTATATCCCAATATGTTTACTGCACGGTGCAGAAAAGGAACTCCGACTATTATAATTATCGTTCCGATCCAACCTCCATCAGCAAAATAGGTTTCATAGAACCATTCCGTATCTATCAGAAATATGAGCAAAAAAGCTCCTACTATGAAATCATATTTGTCCATTACAGGCGAATTACCACCTCTTGATATCCCTCTTCTTCTCTTTATAAAACTAGCTCCTATATCTCCAAAAAGAGCGCCGAAGGACAGAGTGAATATCACTACAGGACCTTTCGGAAATGAAGGATAAATAGTGAAATAAGGAGATGATAGGTAGTGGATTAATATAGCCAGCAAACCCGCCGATATACCCCCTCCAAATAATCCTCTCCAGGTCTTCCCATCTCCAAGTATCCTTTTCCCATTCCATCTCTTTCCGAAGTCTATAGGTAATCCTCCACCGAAAAGTACCGCTAAGGAGTTCGCTATCATCGCGGGTATGAACGCCAAGACAGCTATTATTGGTTCTATCATCAGCTTCTCCTGCCCTCTTATTCAAGCCGGTGAGATATATCGATAACGGTTTCTAATCTCTCTTTCAATCTTTGTATGCCAGCTTCCCACAACTTTTCTCCTTTTTCTTTACTAGCTTTTGTTGCGTCTCCTATCACGCCCGTTTCTGTTAGATCATGTGTGTTCCAGGTGTAATTGAATTCGGGCTCATGATCGAATTCCATCTTTGGATCGGGAAAATCGAATTCCTTTTCCGGTATGGTCCTTTCATCTACCATCTCTTCCCTAACAGCCAAAACGAGCGAAGTCTCGAATTCTCCAGCATGCACGTCATTATCGCTCTCTACCGTTTTTTTCCTCTCGGGAGAAAAGCTCTCGAAGGAATCAGTCACTAATAGCATTCCAGTCTCTTTTTTTAACTTCTGTGCTGCAGTCCTTATCGATGCTTCATTACCACCATGTCCGTTATATATGTACAGCTTAAAGAAACCGTGCTGTAAGATCGATCGTCCTACATCCACTATGATATCCTCTAAAGTATCCGGACTTAAAGTCACGGTCCCGGGAAAGGACATATGATGATCGCTGATTCCGTAAGGTATAGGCGGTAATATAGGCGGCCTTGGGGGATCGAGTTTTTTCACCGCCTCTTTTACTACATATTCTGCATCATAAGAGTCGGTATCTAAGGGTAGGTGGGGGCCATGCTGTTCTAAACTTCCGATAGGTAATATAGCGGTATCGATGATCTCTGATCTCTGGTTAAGTTCCCACCTGTTCATCTCTCCCCATCTGATCTTTTCTGTCATATAGCGGTATCTCCTTCACATTTTTATTTTTTTGCCATCTTTACCTCTTTTATCAACTGAACTCGGATAACTTTTTATCAGAACATACGTTATGAAGAACATGGAAACTCCTCGGGACGTACTCAACGAACTAAAGTGGAGGGACGAAAAATCTCTAGAAGAGGCAAAAATATACTACGTTCATCGTGGAGCCCCCGGAGATTACAGAGTGATGAGTGGATCCGAAATCGAAGATTTAGACAGGTCTTTCATCAAAACCGACGAAGCTCAAATACCTTACCATCGAGTTTTCAAAATCGAATACGAGGAAAAAGTAATATTTGAGAGAGAAAGAGGATGAACCTATATTTTTCATTCGAGTTCATCAATAAGTTCATCCATCTTTTCTGTCAGCTTTTCACTCTTTACTGAATTGGCAATATCTCCTCTAGTTTTTTCTACCAATGTTCTAGCGGTATCCTGCTTATTCCTTATAGGAACTATAGCGTTTGGATAGTCGAAATCCATTATCATATCTTTTACATCTTCCATCTTTTCATGCAGTTCCTTCGCTCTTCCTATATCTCCCTCAGTTAATTCATCGAGTATCATCCTTCTTAGTTCTCCTACTACATCCGCTAATCCGAGAACATAAGAACTCGGAGTGATATCTAATTCTTCTGGAGTTTTCGGTTTTTCCCCTTCGGATATAGATAGTAATATATGCGCCTCGGCGTATTCCTGAAAACCATTTCTTAGAAAGCCAGAGTGATGTAATTCGGGATGACCCTCAATGATACTCTTTAACTTGTTTATCTCTTCCTGGGCTTCTTTAAGTGAGGTTTCCGTAGCCTTATCTCTATGTATATCCTGTATCACGTTCTTAGAAATCCTTCTTATCGCTCGGGAGGACTTCATCGCTAACTCCCGTACCATATCCTTGTCTTCTAACTGCTCGTCTACTTCTTTAACTATCTCTCGGAGTGTCTCAATCTCGCTCATGTCAAATCATCTCTTATCTTTTTCATATTATCCAATTTCCTTTTTATGCTCTCCGGTTTTTCGATTTTAGGCCTCATCTGTATCTTTTCTCCTTTTCAGGATGTAAGAACTCTGTCGTTCCATGCTAGTTATCGCTATGTTCATAATCTCGACCGCTTTAATTAGTTCATAAGATATAAGGTTTAGTTTATCAGAAAAATCAAAAATGAAAGATATCTCACTTGATATATTCCTCTTTTCTTTTTTTGAGACGGATGCAGTCTTTACCCACATCTATTATCTCGTCCGCCTCTATGTAGATACTCTCTTTGGTCATATCCATACTTGTAGCCATTCCTCCCTCTTCAACCGGAGCCGGTAGAGTTACACTCATGTCTTCAAAGGATAACATGGGGACAGCATATGTCTCAACATGCTCCTCTTCATCGTTTTTAGTCCTTATCAATCCAGTTTCAACCCTTATATATTCCACGCCTCCGTCTTTTCCTTTTTCCGCTTCTTTTACATCTCCCATCTCGTCCCCTTCGGTGTCGATAACACGCGTTCCTACGAGATTTTTTGCAGGACTGATCCACAGATGGATCGATTCAGAAGTGATTTTATCGATATATTTGAGGTCGACTCTCATGTACTCACCAAAAAATCCCTTATGTATGACCAATTTCGTAGGGTTCAAAGTTGTTTTGTTGATCTCAATGTCATGGACGTGGCCAAAAGGTTCTCCATCAGCGTCATATACATCCATGCCTCTTATATTATTAAAAGTCGTTCTACCTTCCTCTTCATTCTCCTCTCTTGCGGTCATACCCATCAATATAATATTTAACCTAGACTACATTATTTTTTCGCTCAAACCAAAAACATTAATAACCCTTCAGGAAAATCCTTTTTCCGATGGCTCTTGAAAATCTAAAAGACGGACTACAAAATGCAGTCGAAAAAGTCACCAAGGCTAGTCATGTAGATAAGGAACTGATCAAAGACATCAGCAAAGATATTCAGAGAGCTATGATAGAGGCCGATATAGAGGTACAATTGGCTTTAGAGCTCACTGAAAAGATAAAGGAAAGAGGGATAGAAGAAAAACCTCCTTCCGGTATGAGCCCTAGAGAACATCTTATCCACATAATACACGAAGAATTCGTCGGGATCTTAGGAGATGGTGTGGAACTAGAACTGAAGCCCCAAACGATAATGATGGTAGGTCTTTACGGTCAGGGTAAGACCACAACCTGTGGTAAACTGGCTGCATATTTTCAGAAGAGAGGACTCAATACCGCATTGATCGCCGGGGATACCCACAGACCCGCAGCTTATGATCAACTCTCACAGGTCGCTGAAGATGCAGGTGTTCCAGTTCACGGTGATCCTGACGAAGAGAAAGCGCCGAAGATAGTCCGTCAAGGTATGGAAAAATTCGAGGATTACGATGTTGTGATAATAGATACCGCCGGTCGACACTCATTAGAGGACGAATTGATCAGAGAGATACAACTCATAAAGAATGTGGCCGAACCCGACGAAGTGATACTTACGGTCGATGCTTCTATCGGACAGCAGGCCGGTCCCCAGGCCAAGGCATTCCACGACGCTGTGAACGTTACCAAGACCATAATAACGAAGATGGACGGGTCAGCAAAAGGTGGAGGCGCGCTGAGCGCTGTAGCTGAAACCGACGCTCCAGTGGCGTTCATCGGTACCGGGGAAAGGATACGAGACCTTGAGGAATTCGATCCAAAGAGTTTCACATCGAGACTTCTAGGGATGGGAGACATAGAGAAACTTTTAGAGAAAGCAGAAGAGGCCATAGACGAAGACAAGGCGGAAGAAACCGCTAAGAAGATGCTGGCCGGTGATTTTGATCTTAAAGACATGTACGAGCAGATGGAGATGTTGACAGGAGTAGGACCTCTTCAGAAGATAGTAGACATGCTGCCTATGGGCCCGGGTTCAATATCAGAAGAGGAGATCATGGATACGCAGGAAAAACTAGACGAATTCAGGATCATAATGGACAGCATGACTGAAGAGGAGATGGAGAACCCGAATCAGATAAAAGGCGATCGGGTTAAAAGGATAGCTATGGGAAGCGGAAGGAAACCTAAAGACATTAAAGAACTTCTATCGCATTACAAGAAGACCAAGAAAGCGATCAAAGGTTTCTCTGGCAATAGGAAGATGAGGAAACAGCTCAAAAAACAGCTAGAATCCGGAGATCTGAACTTCTGATGGATGCTCAGCAAAAGGGACTATTTATTATTTTATTATTTATTAATTTCAATGCTATAAGGTTAGCTAATAGATTATAATCGTATATTTTTTACTAAAGTTTGAGATTCATTCAGTTAGAAGGTGAGTTCCAAAAACTAGACTGAACTGGATCAGCGGCATCGTTCCGATTATCTCGTAGATAGCGATCCCTTCAGGAGAGAGTGTAGAAACCAAACCTATCGATATACCGGCTAATCCCAAAGAGGACCATATAATAACTGCCCAAAATGGTTCAAACTCCAAGAACTTGTCCAGTCCATACAATATCAAACCGCCGGTGGAGACAGAATAAAATAGAAGTGCCATCGCCATGTGTAGAAGAGTTCCTTTTGGGAAGATGCCGGTAAGGCTTAAAAATATAGATCCCACGACTAAACCGATCACACCTATATCTCCTACTCTGGTTTCGGTCCTCCTAAGCATACCTAACATGAATATCAAAAACAGTATACCTGAGATTATCAGTGCAGCGTTGAACACGTTATTGTACGGGACCCCCAACTCACCTAGGTCACTTAGAGCGTTTTTGGTCAGCTCAAAACTACTGTGCATTGCTATTGAGATGATTATAAGAACATAGGCTATAAGTGGAGCTAATAACCCACAGTAGCCAGCGATGCTTTCGGGCACCAATTCTTCAATTTCTATTTCCATAGTTAGCCCTCCAATACTAATTTTAGTTGTATAATGTGACGGTATATTAAAAAGTTTATCAATGTTGATTTTTATCAAAATTAATGTATATGGAGGGTCAAGGAAAAAAGAGAGCAAAATCATTTTACAATTATTTAAAGAAGTTTTTTATCCTCCCCTTCAATTTCTTTTTACTGTAGATGGTGTCTCATATGGCTAAAGAAAACGGCGAGGAATCGATAGAGACGTTATCGGTTCACGCGGGAAGAGAGGTCGAAGAAAGTACAGGAGCTATCAAATCTCCGATCAATCTCTCGACAACTTTCGAGAGAGCTGAAGACGGAAGTTATCCAAAAGGTTACATCTATTCACGGAACAATAATCCAAACAGGGAGTCTCTTGAAAAATGTATCACATTTCTTGAAAGGGGAGAAAAATGTGCGGCTTTTTCATCAGGCTCTGCAGCCGCGATGGCCGTCTTTCAAAGTCTTTCCCCGGGCGATCATATTATCTGCCCAGAAGATATGTATCATGGTATAAGAAATCAGATCAATGATATAATGAAAAGATGGAATCTAGAGGTCAGTTACGTAGATTTCACTGATATCGAAAAGGTGAAGGAAGAGATACATGAGAATACTGAGCTGATCTGGATGGAAACCCCGTCTAATCCTCTTTTGAAAATAACAGATATCAAAAAAACAGCGAAGATGGCAAAAGAGCATGAGATAATATCTGCATGTGATAACACTTGGTCAACACCTATAATTCAGCGGCCTTTAGAACTTGGGTGTGATCTAGTGGTCTATTCTACAACGAAATATTTCGGCGGTCACAGCGATGCAGTGGGTGGAGCTGTAGTTGCAAACAAAAACGTTGATCTATTCGATGAAATAAGAAATATCCAGGTGGAAGGAGGTGCATGTCCCTCACCTTTCGACTGCTGGTTGATAAGTAGAGGAATAAGAACGCTCTCTCTCAGGATGAAGAAACATTCTAGGAATGCGATGGAGATCGCTGAATTTCTTCAAGGTCATCCGGATGTCGAAAGAGTCTATTACCCCGGATTGAAAAGCCATCCTAGACATGAGATCGCAAAAAAACAGATGGACTCCTTCAGCGGGATGTTATCGTTCCAGGTGAAAGGCGGTAAAGACAAGGCCTTCGATGTCGCCTCCAACGTTGAAATATTCACTAGAGCGACCAGTTTAGGTAGTGTGGAAAGCCTGATCGAGCATAGATCTTCCATCGAAGGAGAAAAGAGCCAAACGCCAGAAAATCTATTGAGATTATCTGTCGGGATAGAGGATGCAGACGATCTGATAGATGACTTGAGAGATGCTCTCTAACAATCTTAATATATCAAGTTAAAGATAAGGTTGTTAAACCATGTCCTGGATCGATGAAGTGGAAAACGAGAAAGCGGAAGGAAAAACAAAAGAAGTCTATGATAAGATCAAGGAGAAGAGAGGAAAACTCTCGAATATAATGAAAGTCCAAAGTCTAATGCCCGAAGCTATGGATCATCACCTTGATCTATATCTCTCCATAATGTTCGATGATAGGAGTTTGAGCAGAGAAAAGTGCGAGATGATAGGGGTCGTAGTTTCCTCTATCAACGGCTGTGATTACTGTATCAAGCATCATGCCGAAGCGCTAAATCACTTCTGGAGAGATAAGAAAAAACTCAACACGCTTATGGAGAACTATGAAGACTTAGAACTCTCTGATCAAGATAAAGCGATGTTGAAATTTGTGGAAAAATCCACCAAAAAACCAGATTCTGTGAAAGAGAAAGAGCTAGATGAACTGCGGAAAGTAGGTTTTTCGGAGGATCAAATACTGAATATTGCGATGATTACCAGTTACTTCAACTTTGTCAACCGGATAGCACTGAGCTTAGGTGTAGAGTTCTCAGAAGAGGAGACGAAAGGATATGAATATTGAGGGATTATATGTCAGTAAGCTGGCTTGAAATATTTGGAAGTTTGGTAATAATAATCGGAGGCATTTTCTATACCATAAGATTAGTGAATGGTTATAGGACTGGAAGGAAAATCTGGAAAACCTATAGTGTGATCTCTGAAAAAACCGAACTGAAAACAAAAAGAAGTTTGAATCTTCTTTCAGATTGGCCGAATCTTTTCGGAAGAATAGACGAGAAAAGAGTCTACGTACATCCTGATAGAGGAAAAAGAAAGTATCCTTCGAAAACGATCTTCGCAGTAGAGAGCAATATCGATATTTCTACCGAGGTGATCATCAGTATTTCAGATACAGATATGCCTGAGGAAACTCACGAATTAGAAATAAAGAATATAAACAAATATAATTATAAAATATATGCGAAAGATGAAATCGACGAAAATCTAGTAGAAAAGCTCTTTTCAGGAGATACTGCTCGAAAAACCAAAGACCTTATAGAAAGGAACAAGGAAAACTTTAGAGCTTTGATACTTGAGCCAGGACTGGTGATGTTCAGCACATTTGAGATAGATCTAGATGAGGAGAACATGTCAGAGAATGTAGAAGCTCTCTGTGATGTCGTCGACGACATAGAAGAAAACGCACCTAAATCGAACGAGCATCTAGAGAATCCACGTATGATGCAACTCAGTAAAGGATCGAGATCTGGGCTTTTTAAAGGATTAATACCACTCGTATTATTCGGTATCGGCGGATATCTCATAAATCAAGTGATGCAGGACTTCTCTTTATTCTTCCTTAATACAGCTGTAATACTCGTCCTGGTAGGCATCGTGAAACTCTTTGTATCTTTCTACAACGAGTGGAAATATCAGTAATCTAGATAATTCCGTAGTTCCCAGTCTGTAATATCCTGATTGAACTCGCTCACTTCTTCTCTCTTCATATCGAGGTAGTGTTTGTAGGATTCTCCAAGTGAATCTTTGATCACCTCGTCTTTCTCCAATTCGTCGAGCGCTTCGGCAAGACTAGCCGGTAAGAACTCAATTCCCATATCTATAATCCCCTCATCACTCATAGCAAAGAGATCCTCAGTCATCTCTTCCCCAGGATCCGTAGACTTCTCCATCCCATCTATACCCGCTCGTATCAGCGAGTTCAGCATGAGGTAGATGTTCGCGGAGGCGTCTCCAGCTCTATATTCGAGCCTTCCTTCTTTTTGTTCCTCGGTACCATAGGCAGGAATCCTAACCAAAACGCTCCTGTTCTCTCCACCCCATGAGATGTAAACCGGAGCTTCGTAACCAGGAACCAATCTTTTGTATGAATTTATCGTAGGTGAAACCACGGCCGAGAGGGCTTTAGCGTGGTTTAATAAACCTCCTAGGAAACCAGCTGTCTTCCCATTTAGATTATCTGAAGAGAACATGTATTCTCCTTCTTCATATAAAGACATATGAACATGGAAACCGTTTCCCGCCTCTCCAGCAAGAGGTTTCGGCATGAAAGTTGCAAAAACGCCGTTTTCCGCGGACTTTTCTTTTACGATCTCACGGATGAAAACGAATTCATCCGCTGCCTTTAGAGGGTCATCGTAAGGGAGAGGTTCTATCTCATACTGACCGGGAGCCACCTCATGATGTACTTTTTCTACTTTAAAATCGTACTCTTTCATCGCTTTAGAAAGCTCTCCAACCATACGGGTTTGATCGGTCCTGCCCTCAATATAATGGCCGGAATCTACAGGTTCAAAATTATCTCTATCTAAAATATGAAATTCGTATTCAGGTTTGACGTGAATTTCTATACCTTTTTCCGACAGTTCTTCCATTGTCTTCCTTAAGAGATACCTTGGATCACCTTCGAACGGATTACCGTCAGGCCATCTCATTTCACATAAGAAAACGGCAACTTTCTCTGTACCGTGATCTAGTATCTTCATAGTGGTGATATCAGGAACAGCTATCATGTCACTCTGAGAAACATCCGAAAATCCGAGATTAGAAGAATCAAAGCTGATACCTTCTTCCTTTACTGCATCGAAGGTTTGCGGAGGTACGCGTATCTCTCTCGGCTTCCCATTGATATCTAAAAACTTCAACGCTACAGAATCAACTTCATCCGGTATTTCAACATCATCGGGCATCTTAGGCACCTAGGGAAAATTACTATTAGGATGTCATATAAAAAATGAACGGTTCATGGTGAATGTAAACTGTTAAATCATGCAAATTAACTATTCTAGTGAGGGTAAAGATGGTATCTATCAAGGAGTATAAAGATATACAGCGGGAGAGGTCAGATGTATTAAAGAATGAAGAGCCGAGAGAAGGGAACTTCGTGGTATACTGGATGCAGCGCGCTCAAAGAGTCGAATTCAATCACGCCCTCGAATATGCGATAGAAAAAGCGAATGAACTGGATAAGCCATTACTGGTATATTTTGGACTAATGGACAAGTTTGAAGAGGGAAATCTGAGAAACTACCGGTTCATGTTGGAAGGTTTGAAAGAGACAAAAAAAGAGCTTGGAGATAGAGATATAAAACTGGTGATAAAACATGAACATCCAAGAGAAGGTGTAGTGAAACTTGCAAAAGAAGCCTCCCTAGTGGTAGTGGACAAAGCTTACATGGATTTTCTGAGAAAGTGGAGGGAAGATGTAGCCGAGAAGGTGGACATACCGATGATCGAAGTGGAAACGGATCTAGTAGTTCCTATCGAAGAGGCATCTTCTAAAGAAGA
>JAZKSP010000156.1:0-2967 GCA_036626005.1 Thermoplasmatota archaeon
ACTAGCGAGAAGTCACCTACGAAGGTAGTTTGAGAGATCAATAGAATACTTTTTTCATATCTTCTAGATTGAATAGTTTTACTTCTTCGTCAAGCTGATGTACCTTTCTTTCAAATCCGCTTTTAGAGAAGAGGATATAATCTTCTTCTCTTTTTCTGCTGTTCCATCTCACTTTTTCACTTTTCTGTTTAAGATCGTAAAAAAGCTCAAGTCCCACCTTGTTTTTACTCCATTTGCACTCTGCAAGGAGTATCTTGTTTTCCCTCTCATTCAGACCTACAATGTCTATTTCATCCTCTTTATACCACCATCTTCCTATTTTGGGAAACATGAAACCTTCGTCTTGTTTTGACTTCTCTCTCAGAAATTCTCTGCATACTTTTTCAAATTTCTTTCCAACATATCTATCGAGTTCTGCCATCACGTGATCTTCGACGAACTGATCGTGTCTTTCCTCTAAATCCGAAAGGTGAGGCCCTATAAACTGGAACCAAAAATCGAAGAAGTTATCCTTTATTCGATAGAGACCTCTTCTAGAATTTTTTTCTCTCGCGGTGACAGGTACTTCGTGCCGAACAAGTCTGATACGCTGCAGTTCTCTCAGGTATTTAGATATGCTCTGAAGAGGGATCTTCGTATCGTCGGATATCGCCTTCGGCGTAGTTTTTCCAGATGCAATAGACTCCATTATCGAGAAGTATCTGTTCGGTTTCCTAAATTCCTGTCTTAACAGGATCTGAGGTTCTTCGTACAGTATTTCGGTGTTCCTGCAGACTTTTTCTTTTATGTCCTTTTTTAGTGTGGGGCCCTCAAGCTTTTGAAGGTAAAAAGGGACTCCACCGAAGACGGAGTAGTATCGGATCGAATCTTCAAAATCAGTTGTTGGGATCATCTTTCTCGCTTCTTTGAAAGGGAAGGATTTCAGATCGATTTGTCCTGATCTTCTACCGTAAAGTGGATTCTCGTAAGACATGAGATCTTCCATCATGCTGATGTATGATCCACACAGTATGAGCATCACGTCTTTATCTTTTAGATATTCGTCTACGAATTTTTGGAAATAGGAAGGTATGGATTCGTTTTCTTCTATGAGATATGGAAATTCGTCTATTACCAGAACGGTCTTTTCTTCAGCTTTTTCCGAGAAGTATTCGAAAAGATCGGTCCATCGTCGAACGTCTGGCTTAATCCCTTTAAAGTGTTTGTATATTTTTTCAGCTATGTTCTCAAGCTGTTTCTCCTTGTCCTCTAGAGAAGCAAGGCAGTATATGGAAGGTTTCCCTTCTATGAAATTCTTTATCAATTCTGTCTTTCCGATTCTTCTCCTACCATAGATAAGGACCAATTCAAAATCGTCAGAGCTGTATTTTTCTTCAAGGAAGTTCAATTCCTCTTCCCTATCTACGAATTCAAAGGTCATACTCGTAAGTAATATACTCGTAAGTATATAAGACTTAGGGAGGACGAGTTATTGATTATAAAGGAAAGGTTCCTTTACCACTAGTATATATTTTGAGAAAAACGGAAGGATGTTTACTTATTATAGTTTATTGGTTGATGGGTGGGGAATTAGCTGCTTACTGTAGAAATGGATTTGTCGGCTAGGCTTGTCTTTTTTTGTTAGAAAATGATTTTGGTGGGGGACTGCCGACTTGATCGCGGAAACAAGTTTCCACCCAATCCTCAGAAGCCTTTGGCTTCCTGCGGACTGTGCTGGCTCGAACTCTCCCTTCTCGCCTGCTCGGGGAGGAAAGGTTTTCAGAAAATTACTATTTATTGTTTCTTTACTTTTAGTTCCTTGATTTCTTCCACAACATCACGATAGAATTGTATGAAGTCTTCTACTTGATCTTCCTCGATTTGATTTACCTTCCCTTTCCAAGGGCTATTTTTGTAGTCAGGTATGTCTGGGTTCTTCTCGCAGAGATCAGGCCCGTATTTTTCTTTAAGTTCTTGTTCGACGTTTTCTCCAAGTTGATATGGTTTGAAAAACCTCATGACTCCATTAGAATAAATATTGTAGATGGAGGCTATCACATCATCATCTGATGGCACTTTAAGAGTGATAGATCCTTTCTTGTATCCGGTCCCGTAACTTATCTCTCCAAGTTCCTTTGTCTCTTCATATATTTTCTTCACTTTTTCATAGTCTGATTCATCGACTTTTTTCTTTAGATCTTCGAAGAAACTTTCTTCGTCCCAGTTCTTTCTTTTTGAACTACTTCCGACTGATTTCTTCACTTCTGCACCATACATCTTCGGGATCGAAATTTTGTAATCGTCGAAAGTGTAATGATCTAACTCTACTGCATAGACATCGAACCTGCTGTTTTGATTCATGAATAGGATAAGATCTTTCAGTCTTGAAGTCACCTGATCCATCAATATAACGAATCTGAATTTACCGTCATCTAAGTTCTGTTTTACTTCTTCTAGATACTCTTCCATCTCCTCCTCATCTATATCGAATGTAGAGAGCAGTTCGTTGTCTAGTTCCTTGTCAAATTTGTTTCTATACCGATTCCTTAGCGTTTTCATGAATTCGCCGAAATCATTGGTATGTTTCCATAATGCGGCGCCGTAATCCATGACCTGCGCCATCACTTTTCTCTTATCGGTGTTGCTGTACAATTTTGTTTCAATGACGTATATGTTGCCGTTCTTATCGAGTCCTACAGCGTCGATAGGACCGCTGTTAGTAGGAACTTCCCTTGCGGCTATGATGAAAGGAGTATCTTCCTCGATCTCCTCTATTGGGAGTATTTCTGGGTTATCGTAGATGTATTCCTGAAGTTTGGTTTCCGCTTCAAATTTTGATTCCTCTATCTTTCTGGTTTCCTCTTCATTTGAAACTATAATAGGCATGGTGTTCACTTCTCCTATGTGTAGGTAAGGGAGTGTAGGTTAATATAATTTATTAAAGAAAAAATAATTTTTTGGTTATATGCTAGTGTAGATTGCGAAGAA
>JAZKSP010000157.1:0-2914 GCA_036626005.1 Thermoplasmatota archaeon
TGGGCAGCATCCACATAGCCTTAGGAGAGAACAAGATGTTCGGCGGTGAGAACGATTCGTCTCTTCACTGGGACCTGGTCATGCTCGACCCGTCCTTCGAAGTTAACGGAAACCAGATCATGGATAACGGTGAACACCTGGTCTGAACCCCTTTCCTCTTTTTCATCATCTCTTTGATCTGAGCTATTTTTATCGTACCTCCACTGCATCCTCCAGTTCTTCGATAGACTTATCATAGTAATCCATCCCATCGATCTTTAGGTAAACAGCGTTCTCGGGACAGACTTCGACGCACCTTCCACATCCCCTGCACTCCTCACCTATCACCGCTCTACCGTTTTTCATCTCTATTGCCTCAACAAAACACACTTCATTACATTCACCACATCCGATACAATCTTCATTCACCTCGATCGCAACGCCGGGCAGACTCTTGATCTTTCCTTCGATATCGTCTCTCAGATCGGGAAGCATCTTCCACAGACAGCAGCAAGGACAGCAGTTACAGATGCTCATCAATTTTTCATCCGGTCTCACATCCAACCATACTGGGTCCAGTTTGTTCCTACCGATCAGATGGACGAGACCTGCTTCTCTACACTCCTCCACGTGTTCTAAAGCCTCCTCTTCAGAGACCGATCTTCCGAATTCTGGATCGATGTTCTTAGCGGCTTCCCCTAAGAACAAACATCCCAATTTGACGGGATGATCTTCACACCCGTTGGACTTCCTGCAGATACAGAAATCCATTATCCAGTGGAAATCAGCTTCTTTTATAAAATGCTCCACAATCTTGGAAGGTAAGACGTAATTATCGGGCATCTCTATCGTTTTGTTCATCTCGATCACGCTGTCTTTGGTGAGATAGTACATGTTGTCTTCTTCGAAGAACAGTTTATCCGCGAGATCGCCTACTACAGGATAGTTAGTCAGGTCAGCTAGTTTGAATCTTTTGGGGAATATCCTGTTTATCAATCTGACCAGAAATTTTTCCTTCTTCACATTGACCCGACAATAAAATGTGCAGTGACTATTTAATCATTCTCTTAGAAATGCCGATCATTAAATAATTTATATCTAGTTGAAAAAAACATGGGATATGAGAGGGATGAAGAGGATAAGAAATTGGTCCAAAGACTGTCAGAAAATAATAGTCGTCTATGATTACAGATCTCCTTGAAAAAGACGAGGGAAAGATAAGGATCGGTCTCAAGATTGTCTAACTACATTCCTTCACCGATCGGTTTCTCACCAAAATCAGTCTAAAAAAACACTGGTTCAGCTTATCAAATCGACGTTCACCGCTTTTAGACCTTGGCTGGTTCTCACTCTCTCGAATTCGACCTTCTGACCTTCGATGATCTCTTCGTCCGATCCTATCTCAGACCTATGGAAAAATATTTCCTCCCCACTCTTTTGGGACCTGATAAACCCATATCCCTTTCCACCGAACCAGATCTTTACTCTTCCTCTTTCCATCATTCTAATATCTTTCTACCTCTTAAAACCTTTATCGTATCAGTCTTCCACTCAAGTAGTAATTTCACCATCTAGCTTCTTCTGTCACAGAACATATCAAACGAGCTTGAGACCTACCCAATAGAACACCGCTAGAGTGATTATCCCTCTCAGGGCACCGGCGATGATATTGATTACAGTGAAACCTTCTAACTTCATCCCTTCGCCTTCCTCATCGGGATTCAGCAGAGAAAAAAGGTACAGTGATATAGAGTCGATCATCAGAGGTGTACTCAAGATTATCAAAAGACCGTAATACCCGTACTTTTTCACGAACCATTCGGAGTATTCTAAGAGCTTTTTCAAAAACCAGTTCTCGGGAGTGGAGAGTTCTTTCAATTTCTTTCTAGCGGAAGTACCTATCTGAAAGACTATGAACGCTCCGTAACCTTTCCCTAGGGCTAGTATTGAGATCAGGAAAACCGGATGGATATGGATATTGAAAAGACCTAATTCTACTGGGATCGGGAGTATGACTGCGGCTAAAATAACATAGATAAAAAACACGATAGAATAAGCAAATGGGTTAGTAGCAAAATTCGTCAATATCTCGATCAGATCCATCCGTAAAGTGAGATGAAGATAGATTAAAAAGATTTTCGTTTTACTTCCTATTTGTTCGAAAATAGTGAAATAAAGCTTATAAGCAAATAGAGACAAGTAATACATGTGATAAGATGAAAACGGAGAAATTATCTACGCTATTTACCGTAGCTGTAATATCGATGTTATTGTTGATAGCAGGGATGAGTGTGGCAGTGAGAGGTGATGATAACTCACGGTCTCCCGAACTAGCTCAGATGGGTGACGATATGGGGAAGGAGGACTCGATGCCCGGGATGGACCAGTTGATAGGCCATGAAGAGGCATTGAGTATCACATTCGAAAGTTACAATGGTACATTGGTTTCCCTCGAACTTGAAAAGGACGACGATAATTACGCTTACGAAATAGAGATAATGGTTGATGGGATGGAGCATCAAATAGAGATAGATGCATCTACAGGTGAAGTCCTTGAAGAGGAAGAAGGCGAGGCGGATGAAGACTTCGATCCTGATCTTGAACAGTTGATAGGTCATGAAGAAGCTTTGGACATCGCCTTCAAAAGAGTGAATGGAACTTTGGTCGCCTTCGAACTCTACGGGGACGAAGATGATTATACCTACGAGATAGAGATCGTTGAAAAGCAAAGCGAGTATGAGTTCGAGATCGATGCGTATACAGGTGAAGTCCTTGAATCCGAAGTAGATGATGACGGAAGGCATAGAAGAGAAAGAGGTGTCGGTAGATCATGGAACGGAACTCAGGGAAATTTCACTTCTTTTGATCTGTTGGAAGATGGAATCAGCAATTACACTCTACACACGAATAATACTAACCTGTTACTTTTCGAGAG
>JAZKSP010000158.1:0-2865 GCA_036626005.1 Thermoplasmatota archaeon
GCGGCGAAGATGGTGCATAAACCACTACGCCTACATCTCCGTGAGTACCCCATCTAGTCTGATTTACGTCACCCTGTGCCACCATCGTAGGTAAACCTGTCGAGGGACCACCTCTCATCACGTTAACTATCACGCATGGAGTCTCTGTCATGAGACCTAAACCGTAGTTCTCCATCATCAGACTGAATCCCGGTCCGGACGTCGCGGTCATAGCCTTCTTTCCGGCCCAAGACGCACCTAGTATAGTCGCGATGCTCGCCAGTTCATCTTCCATCTGAAGATAGCTGCCGTGGACTTCTGGAAATCTCTCCGTTATCCTTTCCAATATCTCTGATGCAGGCGTTATAGGATAACCCGCAAAGAATCGACATCCTGCTGCTATAGCACCCTCTGCACAAGCGGTATTACCCTCCATGAAATACGTACCTGGTTCCATCATATCCAATCACCTCTTTCTTCGTCTTCATCTTCTTCTTCCGTGCTTTCTTTTTCTTCACCTTTTTCCTTGGTATGGATTGCGAACTCGGGACATATCTTTTCGCACTTGCCACACAGCACACATCCTTCCGTCATTTTTGGAGGATGGTAACCTTTCTCAGTAGTTTCCTCTGATTTTTCTAAAGCTCCTACAGGGCAGAAGTCGATACAGAATTCACACCCCTTGCATCTTTCAGTTATCACGCAGACACTACCTTCCTTATTTTTGGTTTCGACCAGATAACACTTCTGATCGGATTCTTTTTCTTTCTCCTTTTCACTCATCTTATATCCCTTCCTATATTTATTTTATTTACTATCATAGCTTTTCGAGAAAATTTTCCCACGATGGTACTAATTTTCTTTTTTAATATGAATAGACTTCGAACCGTTATTTCATTGTTGGGAAAAGAAGGGAAGTTACTAAATTCGTTAGCCAAATAAACTTCACCAAACTGGTCTGTATTTTGGATCTTTTTGAACATGAGAGTTCTCTGCAAAAAAATCGAGGTGCATACCGTATAAATAGTTTATCATCCTCAACCAGAATGATATCGACCATAAAATCTTATATTTAAGATGTGACTTTTTAAACGATGAATAAAAAAGAATCCTATTCGTTTAATAGGATGAATGAATAAAGATAGTATGGAAAAACAACTGAAAGTCGGATTGACTTTGATCATAATGGGTAGTCTCATATCCTATGTGGGTTACACTATGTTGTCAGATTTCCGTCAAAGAGAAGAAGAAATAAACAGAATCTCTCCTGACGAGACTCTTACGGAACATGGGGCCATCTCAGCTTTAAATTTCTGCGGAGGTGTTTTTTTATTAGCAGGAGTGATGATCATTTTAATGAAAGCCTTCGATATCGAGTTGAACGGCAGGAAAGATGATATATAACGCCGTTTGAATCAACTTAATACAGGTGATAAAATGGCTGTAAAAAAATTGCTAGAAAACGTTTTTGAAGTGGGGGCATCACATTACGATAGAGAACTGTTCGATGAATTAATACCTCTCCCAGACGGGACCAGTTACAACTCTTATCTGATTAAAGGGAGTGAAAAAACTGCACTTCTAGATACCGTCGATCCGGAAAAAACAGAAAGATTATTTGAAAATTTAGAAAATGCTGAAGTCGATCAGATAGATTATCTTATAGCTCATCATGCGGAACAAGATCATTCAGGATCCATACCCGATGTCCTTGAAAGATATCCAGAAGCTACCTTGGTGACAAATTCAAAATGCAAAGACATGCTGATAGACCATCTTCACCTCTCTGAAGAAGACATCCTCGTGGTTGAAAACGAAGAAGAGATTTCATTGGGTGACAAAACACTAAAATTCATCGATATGCCGTGGGTTCATTGGCCAGAAACTTTAGTCACTTATCTCAAGGAAAACAACGTACTCTTCAGCTGTGACTTTTTCGGCTCCCACCTAGCTACTAGTAATCTGTTCGTCCAAGATGAAAAGAAAGTATATCTAGCCGCTAAACGTTATTATGCCGAGATAATGATGCCTTTTCGCTCTTCCATCAAAAACCATCTTGAAAGGATCGACGAGATAGAGGTGGACGTGATTGCTACCAGTCATGGTCCGATATATGACGATCCTGATTTCATACTAGATGCGTATTCAGAATGGATCAGTGATGAAACAAAAAGTGAAGTGGTAGTACCTTACGTCTCCATGCACGGAAGTACAGATAAAATGGTCGAGCATTTCGTTGACTACTTAGTACAGAAAAATGTTAAAGTCAAACCTTTCAACCTCACCACCACAGATCTGGGACAGTTGGCGATGTCTTTGGTCGACGCTTCGACAGTAGTCCTCGGAACGCCTACGGTATTGGTCGGAGCACATCCAAAAGCGATATATGCTGCACACCTAGTCAATGCTTTAAGACCCAAGACCAGGTACGCCTCTATCATCGGTTCATATGGATGGGGCGGACGGATGTCGAACCAGATAAAAGACACTTTGAGTAACTTCAATGGTGAGTTCCTAGAGCCCGTGATCAGTAAAGGCCATCCAGTTGATGAAGATTTCGATGCACTGGAAGAACTAGCCGATGAGATAATCCAGCAGCATGAAGAAGACGACCTAGTCAGGTGAGTTCTTTTCCCTTTTCTTTCATCTCACCTTAATTTAAAAAGCACTATGGTCTCTCAAAAAAAATTGAAGTAGATCAGTCTAATTTGATGACTTCGTCATTAGGTCGGACTCTTTCTTCCACTTTTATCCCGACGTCGTCTCCAGATCCGACCTCTTCTACTTCGTCTCCTTCTATCTCCATAGAGGTTATCTCCTGTTCGAAGTCCGTATTCTCACCTTCAAAACGGACCCTGTCCCCTACACTCAATTTCCCGTTATCTA
>JAZKSP010000159.1:0-2835 GCA_036626005.1 Thermoplasmatota archaeon
ATCTCTCCTATTCTAGGAAATCTGGCGAATATATTATCAAAAAATACAAATAAGAACTATTTAATCTTTGCTTAAGGTGATAGGATGATTGATATTCGAGAGTATATAACTGTAGTTGTAATTAGTGTATTGCTCATTTCAGGCGTCGCTGCCATTTTTTCGGGAAGTGCTGATGAAGCTTCAAATTCTTCCGTGGCGCCATTTGAGGAATTTTACGAACCAGATGATGTAGAGGAACGTGAGATCGACGGAGATGATTATGTTTATCTCCACTACAATTATGACATGGACTATGACGTCGTTCCTGAAAATCTAGTCCTATTTTTAACCGGGACGAGCTCACGATATGATAAGTTTGTATTGAATGTGGTAAGACCGGACGATGAGGAAATCACATTGTATGAAAAACAAGTTGAAGATGTAGAGACCATAAATGAAACGTACGGTCTTAGACGTACGCCTGAGACCCGTGAAGCCCTACATGACTTTGGCTCCCGGGTAATGAGAGATGAGGGAGTACCTCGTGATGATATCCCCTCTAGTGGAGACATGGTGAATCTAACGGCAGTCCTCTTCGGGGAAGCTAACGAAGATATATTGGTGGATCCCGATCCCCTAAAAGGCGAGTACGAGATAAGCGTCAGGATCAAAGGGAAAGATATAGAGATGGATTTTGGTGAGGAAAAAACCAAACTGTCCATGCTTAGCCAACCTCCATCACCACCTAGAACTCTATCAGGGGGATACGAAGATGGTGCAGTCGAACTTGAATGGGACGAGCCCGAGGATGAAGGAGGAAGTGAGATAGTACAGTACGATATCTACAGAGCGACTTCAATCCACTATCATGAATATGTGGGGTCCGTGAGCGGGGACAGCACCGAATACGTGGACGATTTTGAAGAGGAGTCGAAATCCCACGAAATAAAAGAGGGCGATATCTTATATTATAGGGTGGTCGCGATAAACGAAGGTGATTACTATTATCTGACGGACCATCCAGGTAAAAGATCTTTAGGTGCAAGAAGGGACCAAATGTCTATGGAAGAAACGATCCATTTATCCCGTGAGAAGACTGAAATGAGTGATATGTCTTACAAGTGGATGATGAACTATTCGGATCTGTCCGAAGACGATTTTGAGGATAGAGTGAATATGGATTCTGTCGATATCAACCAAATGGAAGGTGGAGACGTTTTTCTCTATGATCTAACTCTATCAGAGGAAGATGACGGCGAAAGAGTGTACGAATACGAAGGAGGATTCTATTCTAAAGGTATCGTAGATATGGTCTTAGAAGACAGTGATGTATTCTCCGATCTTAATGTAAACATAACCGAAAGCTGGTGCGACTTTTCGGGTAAGATATGGGCGGAAGAATTTTCGGAATCTGGATATGAAGGATACTCGATCACAAAACAAACTATTCAATCCGAAGGACAGGTTAGTGCTGATGTAGAGAACGTATTCGAATTTACTTTCGAAGGAAATGAAACGAACTGGAAGAGTTCCATTGATTTGGATATCGAATGGGAAATCGATCTCACACTAGATTACAAAGGAGAATATGCTTGGATCTTATCAGAAAAGAATGAAAAAACCTACATGCTTGGAGACCTAGGAACCGCCGAATTCGATTATTCAGGCAGTATAGATGCTGAGGGAACATTCTACCAAAACAGTAATCATCTTGAAGAGGAAAAAAAGAAGGAGCGAGAGGTATCGAAAGATATATCGGGAGATTATTATCATCATGGCGGTCCGTCTGCTGCAGCTTCGGCGAGAACATTTAGTCCTCTTGTCGGGGCAGGTAATATAGGATACTACCTAGCGTTGAACAAAGGACTCGACGAATCTATTGGATTTTTAGAAGGAGATATAGGCCCATTTGCACCTGGATTTAAAACGAATTGTCAAAGAGATGAGTTTTCAACAGAAAGTCTTTACGGATATCAATATATGGACTCCATGGCATTACCAGGGATGGGTTCTTTCCTGGGAACGGGGCTCAAACGAGCAAATCTGAGCAATAGCCAATATCTGGAGGGGTTAATTGAAAGTATGATTCGGGCAAGGAGGCAAGCTTTGGAAGAGGAACCCGAAGAGGGTTGGGATGCGTGGGAGGAGAGAGTAAGAGAGGATTTACTCCAAAAATGTATGCTTGATACCCCTTGGGGAATACACCAATATAATGGTATTTACAAGCTGAATAAGTATATGTACGGTGCTCTGGTTATCGAGCCGTTAGGTTACTTTTCCTCGGAGCCCTTGAGTGAAAGTGAACTCACGAGCTATAATGAAGATCGGGAGGAGTTCTTCGAAAGTCAAATGGCAGCAGAAGAAAAAGAAGAAGAGGATGATGGTGGAATACCGGGATTCACTCCGGCTGTTCTGCTGACAGCAGTACTCTTCGCAGTAGCAGTGTATAATAAAAAAAGCGCTAAAGGGTAAAAATCCCGATTAGCTGCCCAGATTCATAATGAATACTCTGATCTTATCTTCAGTCAGTCCATATTCTTCCTCGATCTCTTTAGATGTCATGCTGCTTTCTAACATACCTAGAACTTCATCTACAGTTATTTTAGTACCTTTGATACTTGGTTTACCGTGCCTCACATCCTCGTCTATGATGATCTCTGCTATACATATTCTTAATCTGATAGTGACATATTTAAAATCAATGAAGATTTGAGAAGACCTCTCATCACCCTAAAATCTCTCAAAACACCTTGATCTATCAACTCACAAGTCGATCGAGTATTGGAATTTTATTCCGATTAAAATCAGACCTTTGAGGACTCCACCTCTTCCCACCTTCCATCTTCGCAAAAGTCA
>JAZKSP010000031.1:0-14660 GCA_036626005.1 Thermoplasmatota archaeon
AAAAGTGTTTTATGAATTAACCTCATTAGAAGTCTCAATCATGAAGGATCCTACGGATGAGTAGGAATCACATCTGAGGCAAAAAAATGAGGATGAAAAAATATCTGACTTTAAATGTTGCAATTCTGTTAGTCGCGAGTGTTTTTGGCACGGTGACTGAAATTGGGACTGGTATGGAAGAAGATGGTGTTGGAGACGCTTCTTTGTCAGGTGGAAGCGTTGCTGAAGATGCTATAGAGATTTACGATTGGCTGATCTCAACGAGACAAGAAATGACTTGAGTGCCGACTAAGTTTTGATGAATGACTTGGACGAAAATACAGCAGGGTATATCGATTAAAATGACATAGATACTGATGGATGAGAACCGATAGGTGAGAGATATAAGGCGGTATCACTCTTTCTCTTTGTATCCGGTTTTAGAGAGTAATTCGTCCATTTGCGCCGAATTCACACACTCCATCGCCACCTGGAGTAGGATGGCTTTAAAGAACTCTTCACCTTGATGGCTCTTTTTGCATTCTGGACATATCTTTTTTTGGGGCAAATCTTTCTTGAAATCGGGATTTTCTTTCATTTCATTGTATATCTCTTCGGTAAAATCGATCAATTCGTTTCTTAACCCGGAGTCTTTGACAGCTCTCGAAACTTCTCTTCCTATACCTCTCATGTACCTGCGGGTGAAAACGAGGTCTCCCCAAACATCATCTCTGGTACCTATAGGGTTTCCTTCGTACATCGAGATCTCCTGGCAGGGCTGGTGATAACAGTACGACCTTTTTCCCATCTTATTTTTTCTTTTCTCTTCAGCTTCACCTTCCGCGGGACGACCCGGTTTGCTTTCTACATCCCGTTTTTCCTTTTTCTTATTGATTATACCTTGTCTCCAGAGATCTTTCACTGCGGAATAAACCGTAGATAGAGGCTGTCCGGTCTCTTCAGATATCTCCTGAGCCGTGATCCCCTCTAGACCGCTATTTCTAATAGCCTTCAGGCAGTCCCAAGTAGCTTCGTTTCCGAGTACGTCTGCAGCCATGTCGCTGCTTACGGGGAAGAAATTGAGGTATTCCCTTTTCTCCATCGTATCACGTTTCGTAATTATGTAATTATATTATTTCAAATTTTTGTAATAACAAAATTATATTCCTAGCGACTCGAGATTGGGTTGATATATTTTCTAGGGCATGAGAATTAAGTGAGGTAGATAAAATGAGAAGCCGAAAAATTGGCTTAGGAAAGAACCGCGTGAGAATGGAAATGAACGTAAAGATTGAATTACAAGACGACCGGAAAAAGAAAGACCTTTTACGAAGAAGCAATAAGAAACCGTAGATAAGGTGATTAATATGAAAAAGAAAGTATTTGTGCTTACCATCGCCCTCTCTTTGTTGTTCAGCGGGACGCTTGTCGCGGTCGGAGGCGAATCGAGAGAGATGAACAAAAGTACAGAGATAAATCAAGATAGAACACCGACAGCTGAAGCCGAAGTGGATGATTCTAATCTGGGAAATATTTCTAATGAATATCCGTTCAAGGATGAGTATCCATCGGTAGGAGAGCTTTATGGATGGTATGAGGATTTGGAGAAAGAATATCCAAATTTGATACAAAATCACAGCTATGGGGAATCTTACGAGGGTTTAGATCTTTATGCGTGGGAGATAACCGCCGATAATGATACTGTTGTAGAGGAGAAGCCCACGATTTTGATCGATGCAACTATACATGCGAGAGAATGGTCAACCCCGCAGGTAGCGGCTTACTTCACTTGGAGACTCCTAGATGAATACGACACAAATGAGACCATCAACTGGATCGTGAACAATAGGAGGATATTTGTAGTTCCGGTGGTGAATCCCGATGGGTATATTCACGACGGAAATGGAACATTAGAAGAAAGAGAATATTGGCGGAAAAACCGTAATGATTCGACTCCTACAGACGCTGTCGGTGTTGATCTAAATCGAAATTGGGATATTCACTGGGAGGAAGGTGATGATAACGCTTCAAATGAGACATATCATGGAGAAGCTCCTTTTTCGGAACCCGAAACTTATCATCTCAAGGAATTCATGATAGAGAACGATATAGATTCCTATCAGAACTTACATTCTCACTGGGGAACATTATTGATCCCCTCTACCAATATGACCGACCCTACACCACATGATGATTGGTACAGAGGTACGGCAGAGCACATGACTTCTTTAACGACTATGTTGGGAGAAGACGAACAGTACTCATACGGCCAGCCTCATGAGGAAATTGGTTATAGTGCTTCAGGGGCTGCTGATAATTGGGTCTATAACGAGATAGGTGCACAAGCATACACATATGAGATTTACACCGGTGAGTGGGAAGAAGATTTCGCTGAAGGATTCTACCCTCCAAAAGAAGACATCATGACCATCAATGACGATCTAGATGATTCTCTGATATATCAGACCAGAGTAGCTGATGCTGATCTGGGAGATGGAGAAAATTTAGAGCATCCACCAGTCCCTTATTTGGTCTACGGTACGCTGGAAAATGAGGAGGGCGATCCTCTTTCAGATATAGAGGTTGAAGTAGAGAATAGGGAAACAGGAGAAGCTATCACAGTTGAGACAAACAGCAAAGGTTATTATGAACTAAATCTTGCGAATTTGATCGACCATGCTTATGAAATCGGTGACACTCTTTGTATTCAGATCGATCCAGGGACCACCATGATGAATTTTAACGTTAACGGAAACTGGGGTAAGAGGATAGACCTTGAATATACGGAGGAACCACAGGTGACCACCGAAAGCTTATCCGTCTTGACCAAAGAATCTGCAGGGCTTGAAGGTAGAGTTGAACTTGGAAATATGAGTTCCGTGGAAGGGTATTTCCAGTACCGGATAGAAGGGGATGAAAGTTGGCAAGAAAGTGAGAGAGAAGTTATCGGAGAGAATCGAACCTATGATATGGTCATAGACGGGCTAGAATCCGATGAGAGTTATGAGGTTAGGGCAACTATAGATCGGAACGAAGAGGGACAAGATTATGGTAGGATAATGAGGTTTATAACTACGATTCATACTATAAAACTTGACTCAAGTGTCGGTGGTGAAGTGGTAAAACCTGGAGAGGGTGAATTCGAATACACGTATGGCTCTGAGGTGGCTATCGAAGTTTCTGCTGAGGAAGATTATGATTTCATCGAATGGATCGGTGACGTCGATACAGTAGAAGATATAGGATCTTCTGTAACAAAAGTCGAGATGACTGACAATTTAGAGATAAAAGCACTTTTCCAAACAGGTGAAGGATCTAAAGGAGATCCATATTTGATCGAAAATGTTCATCATCTCCAGAAGATGGAAGACGATTTAGAAGCTCATTATGAATTGGCTACTGATATAGATGCGGGTCAGACTGAAAATTGGAGTGAGGGAAGAGGATTCGATCCGATAGGTAGTTTCAATCTACACTTCGAAGGGACTTTGAACGGGAATAATTATGAGATCAAAAACCTTCATATCGACCGCTCTTCAGTAAACTATGTAGGACTTTTCAGCTATCTAGGCGAAGAAAGCGAGGTCATCGATGTACATATGATAGATGCGAAAGTAACCGGAGATTATTATGTAGGTCAGCTTGCAGGTGGAATAGGCGGTACTGTGAGAGATGCACATATAAAAGGAGAAGTAGAGGGTGATTTCGCTGTTGGAGGATTAGCAGGAGGGACTCTTGGCACTTATAGCAGTTCTGGTAAGATCGAAGATTCGCATTCGGCAGGAGATGCAATAGGAAATATTTTTGTGGGAGGACTTGCAGGGATGAATGGGGGGCAATATGGGTCCGGAGAAATCAAGAGATCATCTTCTAATGCCACAGTAATTGCCAATGAAATTTACGCCGGTGGACTTGTAGGATTTAATATTCCAGTTAGTACTGTGGAAAAGTCATACGCAACTGGAGATGTCACAGTAAAAGAGAGTTCAGCTGGAGGTCTGATAGGTGGAAACAATGAAGGTACAATATCAGAATCGTATGCAACGGGAGACGTAAGTGGAAAGAAGGTCATCGGAGGGATGGTAGGAGAAAATTTGGAAGGAACAGCAGGAAAGAGTGATGGATTAATAGAAAGATCTTATGCAACAGGAAAAGTGACAAGTGAAGGTGAGTGGAGCGGTGGACTTGTTGGAATCAATGCTGCAAATATCTCAGACTCCTATGCAACAGGAGATGTTGTTGGCGATGAGAAAGTCGGTGGATTAGTCGGTCAAGTTGGGTACTTCTCCGAACGGCAAAATCAAGAATTGGAAGGTGAAGTGAGCGATTCCTACTCTATAGGAGAGGTCTCAGGTAATGATGAGGAAACAGTTGGTGGTTTAGTAGGAAATCTGAAGTATGGAGAGGTGATCGATTCTTTCTGGGACGTAGAAACATCGGGACAAAACGAATCTGATGGAGGTAATGGGCTACCCACTGCAGAGATGGTCAGAAGAGAGACTTTCACCGATACAGAATGGGATCTCGAAGAAGATTGGAATATTATTGAGGAAGAAACTTATCCTTTCCTGGAGTGGCAAGAGGAAGATACGTATCCCAATGCACCTGAGTATTCCTATTTTGAGGTAGAGATCGTTGATTATGATGAAGAGGTAGAAAAAGGAGAAGTGGTCACGATCGATTACATATTGACCAATAATGGTAAAGTTGGAGATACGCAGGATATAGAGTTCTATGTAGATGACCATCTTGTAGACACGGAGGAAGATATAACTCTAGGGGAAAGCGAAGTCTACGAAGGCGAGTTTACTTGGACGGCTGAAGAGGCAGGAAGGTACGATTTAGAGTTGGCTAGTTATCAAGATGAGAAAAAGATAACTGTAGAGGTTATAGAGACTTACGACTTAATGATAAACATTGAAGGAGAAGGCACGGTAGAAGTTGATGGTGAAGAAGTAGAAGACGGATGGACTCAAGAATACGTAGATGGTACCAACGTGACCTTAGAAGCGATTCCAGATGATAATTGGGAATTTTATGAGTGGAAAGGTACCGATACAGGTGAAGAGATAACCATAACGATGGACGAGGATAAGGAGATAACAGCAGTCTTCGAAGAGGAAGATGATGAGATCCTAGATGATATCCCAGGCTTCGCTATGACACTAATGTTAATAGCTTCTATAATCGCTGTAGCCATCTACCAGAAGAAAAGTAAGAAGCGGTGAGTAGACTAGATCCAACTGTAGCAAAGAGAGATAAAAACTATTTCCTACTTCATTTTTCCTTCTCAATAATTGAATTAACAAGAAATCTGATGAAAGAAGTGTATTGAACCGTAATGAGGATGGACCCGTCCGAATCAAAGATTCTCACTTACCACTAATCAAAGATTAGTGGACCTAGCGTTCATTGAACCTTAGATCTACGTGTAGATTACTAGGAACTTCTTCCTAGAAGTATCAGAATTTTCTGCGAAAATTCTAATGATAGAGGAATTTTATTCCTCTAATCGATGGAATTTCATTGAATTCCAGTAGATACACCAGAGACAGCAGCGAGGATCGAACCCAATATCAAATACGCTCAAAAAGACAACTTGAGTAGACAGAACGAATTTCTAACTAATTAGTTACCTAAGCCTTACTCAATCCATTTTTTCATCTATCAAATCTTTGACATCGGGGTTGTCCTTCAAGAAATAAAAAATAAATATAAGAAAAGTAATAAAAATTTAATGGCTGGAGATAGCTATCTGACGGGGGCTAGATGGAGATATATAGCTATAATCCTATTAATTTTAGGTTTATTATCACAAACGGTTTTTCCTATTCAAATGTGTTTTCTTTTTTCCATAGGGGCAGTAATATTTTATGTAATTGGATTATTTATAGAAGATTAGGAAAGTGTTATCTCCTAATTATAAATCCAATCATAATTTTTTATAGAGTTGTTAGATAAAAATATGCTTTTACTAATCGGTTATGAACCTGATATAAAAGGAGGGATAAAGCTACCGGGGAGAATTGTACCCAATTTACGGGCAAATTGGAGTTCGAATTTCCTCCTCGGCGTTTTTATTATAATAGATAAAAGGCTAATCTAAGATTTTTTAGCTTTAACTTTACTAACAGTAATTAAATTTGTAGAGGTTCCTAACCTATTTATAGCGACTATGTGATATTGTAGTAATTAAAACGAGGCTCTGAGATGAAGATTAAATGGTTTGTATTCGCTATCACCCTCTCACTGTTGTTCAGCGGAATGCTGGTAGCGACCGGAGGTGAGGCGATAGATGAGAAATACAATTACTCAGAAACTAATATCGTATTGATCTCCCTTGAAGGAGGAAATGATGTAAACAAAATAGAATCGACTAGAGCAAAGATATTGGAAAGGTATGGTGATAGTGCTCTAGTGGAAATACCTTCAAAGGCAGAAGAAAAATTAAACTCTGCAGGTATAGATATTGTGAATACGCTCCCGGCAAGGACAGAACTTTCCGTTAAAGGGCATCAATTCAATATAAATCAAGGCGTACCTGAATTCTCAGATGAATTGACCATAGACGAGTACGAGGACGGAGAAGAAGGCCTTTATCTAGTACACATGATCGGACCTGTCCATACCGAATGGCGAAAAGAACTTGAAAGTATGGGTGTGGAGATCTTAAATTATCAACCTAACTATGCTTATGAAGTGAGAATGACTCCTGAGATAGCTGATAAAGTTGAAGGATTAGAATTCGTCGATTGGACTGGTACCTATCAGCCAGGGTTTAAACTAGCAGAGGACTTGGAACCGGGTCTAGTGGAGGTAACATTGACTAATCAAATTGAGAGAGATACATTGAATCAAATCAATTCTAGATCGAAATTTCTATCGATCACCGGCATATCAGAAGAACATACTAGTTTGACTGCTAAAGTACAGACTAAAAAAGATCTATTGGAATTGGCCCAAATGAACGAAGTGTATTATATTTCTAATCAACCTGAAAACAGACTACATGATGAGGTGGCCACTCAAATAATTGGTGGAGGGGCTTGGAGATGGGATTCAGATGATAATGCTTCTACTCCCTATAGAGGTATTTCAGATCATGGTGCTCTCGTGAATCAACTCGGTTGGACGGGAAATGATGAAGTGGTGGCTGTAGCGGACACGGGCATCAATCCAGATCATCAGGACTTCCAAAACCGAGTTGTTGGTGGTCATTATTGGGAGAGTGGTTCATGGGAGGATAATCATGGACACGGTACTCATGTTGCTGGATCTGTAGCAGGAGATACGTACAATGGAACAAATACGACAGTAGATGATTTTAGTGGTATAGATAATCCAGGGCCTTATTATGCTGCTCAGGGTCCGGCCTATGATTCAGAACTGTTTTCGGTAAAGATCTTTGACTCTGGAGGGAATTGGATCGGACCAAATGATTATTTTGATATAGTTGCAGCGGCGAACAATAACAGCGATGCATATATTCATTCGAACTCTTGGGGGTCTACTGAAAATCTAGGAGAATATCTTTCCAGCTCTGAAGCTTACGATGAGGCAGTAAGAGATGCCAATCGCAGTAGCAATGAGAATGAGCCTATGGTGATCGTTGTTGCTGCAGGTAATGAAGGTTCAAATTACAATACGGTAGGTGCTCCGGCGACGGCAAAAAACGTGATCGCCGTCGGATCCACAGAGAACTTTATCCCCGATCGTGGAGTTGATAATCCCGATAGAATTTCAGGATTTAGTTCTCGCGGATGGACAGATGACAACAGGATAAAGCCTGACGTAGTAGCTCCAGGAGAAGAAATTATTTCTACAGATTATGATGATAATGGAGGGTACAATAGCCGGTCAGGAACTTCCATGGCTACTCCAGCAGTATCTAGTGCCGCATCAGTAGTCGTGGCATGGTATGAAGAACAGTTCGGGGAAAAGCCCAGCCCGGCGATGGTGAGAGGACTTCTAATCAATACAGCTTATGATCTTGATGATGGAAACGGTAATACAGACCCGATTCCCAACAAAGATGAAGGTTGGGGGATGGTGAATCTTCCCGCAATGATGTATGCTCCTACAAATTTTACAGTAGAGGATCAAAACAATTCACTAACTACAGGCGAAGTGAAGGAATATACAATAAATTATGAAAATTCAAGCGAACCTCTTAACATCACACTCACATGGACGGATAAAGAGGCACAATCAGGAGATACCCAAACCTTGAAGAATGATCTAAATCTGGAAGTCATCTCCCCGAATGGTAATGAATACAGAGGTAATGCCTTCCAAAATGGATGGACTCAACCCGATAGGGATACCATGGTTGATTTTGATAAAAGTGGTGATGGATGGGATGATGTGAACAACGTAGAGAATGTGTACATACCTTCTAGCGAACTTGAAACCGGTACATACACAGTTCGAGTAATAGGTGAAAATGTTCCTGCAGATGCTAACAACGACGGCAAGGCTAATCAGGACTACTCTCTTGTTAATTGGAATGCGGTCGAATCAGAACTAGGAGTACCGACTGATCCGGATCCTGCAGACGGAGCTACTGGAGTTCCAACAGATGTAGAACTAAGCGTTTATGTGGAACATGAAGATGGAGATAGTATGGACGTTTCCTTCTACGATGCTTCAGATGACAGCTTGATAGGTACAGATAATAATGTAGCTAATGGAAGTAGGGCATATCAGATGTGGGAAGATCTTGATTACGGTACTACCTATCAATGGTATGCCATTGCTGATGATGGAACTCAAACTGTGACTTCGGACACTTGGAGTTTTACTACAGAAGAAGCAACCAACCCAAGCATAACTATTACCAGACCTGAGGGGGGAGAAACGTGGGCTGCTGGAGACGATGAAGAAATAACTTGGGATACGACTGCAGGTGACGGAACTATCACTGGAGTCGATCTGGAGTACACTACCGATGACGGTGCTTCTTGGAATGTGATAGTAGAAGGTACCGAGAATGACGGTAGTTACATGTGGACGGTACCGGATGAACCGACAGAAGAGGCGAGGATTAGAGGTACTGTACATGATGATCTCGGTAACAGCGGAGAAGACGTGAGCGGTCTATTCACCATAAAAGGTGACAGTCGTGAACTCACAATTGATTCTACAGCCGGTGGAAGTGTAGTGAAACCGGGCGAAGGCACGTTCGAGTACGATCATGGCACAGTGGTTGATCTTGAGGCGATAGCAGATGATGGTTATCACTTCGTTGAGTGGACAGGCGATAATGCTACTATAGAAGATACCACAGCCAACGCAACAACGATAGAGATGCTGGACGACTACAGCATCACGGCTGAATTCGCTATAGACACATACGACGTGACTTTCGAAGTGTATGATGAGAATAACGAAGCTTACGAAGGTGCAACCATTGAACTGACAGATTACGAAGCTCTAGAGACAGACGAGAACGGTGAAGCGGTGCTTGAAGTAGAACACGGTGCGGACGTTGATTATCTAGTTGACGAAGAAGGTTACGAGCTAGTTGATGAGGTGATTGAAGATATAACAGAAGACGTTACAGAGACGATCAACTTAGAAGTCTCAACATATGAACTAACGATAAGCTCGACAGATGGAGGAGAAGTAGTCGATCCAGGAGAGGGGACTTACGAGTACGATCATGGTACAATAGTGGACTTGGAAGCGATAGCTGATGTTGGTTATCACTTCGTTGAGTGGACAGGCGATAATGCTACTATAGCAGATACAACAGCTAATGAGACTACTATAACGATGGAAAGTGATTATTCTGTAACTGTTGATTTTGAGATAAACACCTATACATTAGATATTTCATCTACAGCAGGAGGTAGTGTAGTAGAACCAGGAGAGGAGACTTACGAGTACGACCATGGTACAGTAGTGGACTTAGAGGCGATAGCAGATGATGGTTATCACTTCGTTGAATGGACAGGAGACGAGACAGGAACTGATTCAACGATAGAGATAACGATGTATGAGGACGTGGAAATAACAGCAGTCTTTGAAGAGGAAGACGAGGATGATGACGATACTCCGGGATTCACTACGATGCTCTTCTTAGTAGCTTCCATCATCGCTGTAGCTATCTACCGAAAGAAGAAACGGTAAAGTATAGCTAGCGAGTGAAAGGAAAACTCTTCCCGACTTTTCTCTATTATTTGTAATAATCGAATCAGCGTATATTGGAAATCCAATTTACGGGCAAATTGGAGTTCGAATCTCCACCTCGGCGCTTATTATATTTTAATACCCTATAGACCGATCTTCTCAGAAGATTATTAAAAGGCAATAGAGGCCCGAGACTACCGCCCGGAAATAGCACGCTAAACCTTTTAACCTAATATAACAATAGGTATAATCATGTGTGCGAGAGAAGTTGTTAGCGGAGAGAAGGACGAGAGGGACGTGACAGTATTCACCATCAGTACGTGTGCGTGGTGTAAAAAGGTCAAAAAACTCCTTAAATCATTGGATGTAGAGTATGAATACGTAGATATAGATCAAATCGAGGGTGACGAAAAGGAGGATATTAGGGAGGAACTTAAAGAGTACAATTCCAAGATGAGCTGTCCTACCATGGTGATCGATGAGGGTGAAGAGGTTATAATCGGGTTCAAGGAAGACAAAATAAAGGAGGCCCTAACTGATGACTGATAAGGAAGAGATGCTCGAATATGTTGAGAGGGACGCAGAAAAGAACGGCTATTATGTTTGTCCCGATGAGGATCTGCTCGATGACTTGTTAGATGGACTAGTAGAGAATGTTGAGAGATATGGTTATCCTTCCTGTCCATGCAGAGAAGCCAGCGGTAAAAAGACATACGATTCAGATATAATATGCCCCTGCGAGTATCGAGACGCTGATGTGGAAGAGCACGGCATGTGTTACTGCGGACTTTTCGTTTCAAAAGACGTCTCTGAGGATCCATCCAAGATGGGTCCCATTCCAGAAAGGCGGTCTCCAGAGGTAACGGAGGCGGCGATGGAGGCGAAGGAAGAGGGTATCAGTGAAGAAAAAGAAGTCTCGGGAGCGGGATTGATGGCCACGAAAGAAGACTTTAAAGTCTGGCGTTGCACGGTGTGTGGTTACCTTGCCGCGAGAGAAGAACCTCCCCCTGTATGTCCGATATGCAAAGCTAAAGCTGAAAGATTTGAAGAGTTCGAAGATTTCGGGTAAAAATCTAAATCCTCATCTAGTTTCGAACTGAAGTCCACCCTTGTCAGTTAGGGTTATCATTTTGTCCCCTTTTAGATTGACGGTCGTCATCTTCAACTGCCGCACATTCTCGCTGTATATGTCTATGATCTCCTCTCGATCGAGTACCGCTCGATTGGTAGGGAGAAGGTCGTTATCTATCCTAGTTAGACTCTTCTGGATTAGCTCCCTAGCTTCCTCTTCTGTGATCTCCTCACCTTCTTTAGACACTTTTCCTTCTTCCTCTATCCTTTTTTTCATCAATTTACCGTTCTCTTTTTGTATACAGAGCTTTCCGCTGAGGATAGGTTTATGGGAATCATCGTCTAGATCTTTTAAAAACTCATCTATCATCTCATCTTTCTCTTCTTCAGATATATCTGCCCCGGAATTCCTGAACTCGAAGCTATCTTCTTTTTCCCAATACTTGAATTTCCAGCAGGTGCCTTCCAATTCTCTCTCGAGTATATCTTCGATATCTCCTTTTTCCATGTTTTCATGCCTCATATGTTTCAGGTGGGTTCTTATCTATATTAGGAGTAGGATAACAAGTATTATTAAACTATGTGCCTGTTTATCCATCGGTAAAAATGCAAACACGGTGAAAAGGTGAATCGTAGGAATAAAAAATTGACTAGACAATTTTACAGTAGAGACGCCGAAAAAGTCGCTGAAGATCTATTAGGAAAGTATTTAGTCCGTATCTCTCCGGAAGGAAAAACTGTAGGAAAGATAGTAGAGACTGAAGCATATCTCGGTGAAGAAGATCCTGCTTCACATTCTTATCAAGGAGGAAAGACTGAAAGGACTGAAGTTATCTATGGACCATCGGGACACGCTTACGTGTACATGATCTACGGCATGTACTATTGTGTCAATACAGTCACTGGAGAGGAAGGAGACCCTGAAGGTGTTTTCATCAGAGCGTTAGAGCCTCTCGAAGGTATAGATCTGATGGAGCAGAGAAGAGATCTTACCGATAAAAACGAGCTGACCAGTGGACCGGGAAAGCTGTGCATGGCTATGGATATAGATAAGCAACTAAATGGAGTGGATTTGTGTGGAAACAAGCTTTACATCGCTGAGTCAGAAGAAGATAAAAATTTTGATATCGCAAAAGCTCCAAGGGTAAACATCGATTATGCCGGAGAGGCGAAAGAATGGGAACTGAGGTTTTTTATAGAAGGAAGTCTACACGTCAGCGAACGACCTTAACAAGGATACATCTCTACTATTTCACGGAATTTCCTTCTCTTCTATCATATTTTTGAACTGTTCTTCCTCCAGTATTTCAACACCTTCCTCTTCTGCATTATCGAGTTTAGACCCTGGATTTTCTCCCACAACCAAGTAGTCCGTCACCCCGCTAACGCTCGAGGTAACTCTACCACCATGCTGTTCCACGAGATCAGAAGCTTCGCTTCTCGTATAATCGTCCAAGGCGCCGGTGAATACGAAACGTTTATCCTCCAAGAACTGTTCCGCTATCTCCCTTTCCGACTCCATATTCACTCCTAATGCTCTCAAGTCTTCGATCATCTTCCTGTTCTGTTCGTCGGAGAAGAATTGGACTAGGCTCTCGGTGGTCTCTGGACCTATCTCGTCGATCTCAAGAAGACTTTCTTGGTCCTCTTTCATAAGTTCCTCGATAGATCCATAATTATCGGCAAGCACGTTAGACATGTGGCTTCCAACGTAGCGTATACCGAATCCATACAGAACGCGAGCTAGGCCTTGGTCTTTACTCTCTTCTATCTCGTCCAACAGGTTCTGGGCGGATTTTTCGGCCATCCTCTCTATCTGTACGATCTCCCATTTTTGAAGGCGATATAGATCGGGTATGCTCTCAATAAGTTCGTTTTCAACTAGTTTTTCGATCACTTTTGGTCCGAGTCCCTCTATGTCCATCGCTCCCCGACTCGCCCAATGTTCTATTTTCTGTTTGACCTGAGCCGGACACTGGGCATTTATACATCTTCTAGCTACTTCATCTCCTATCCTTTTGGCCTCACTTCCGCAGATTGGGCATTTCTCAGGTAACTGAAAGACACCTTCACTCTTCTTTTCAGTCACCTTAATTATTTGGGGGATTATCTCCCCCGCCTTTTCAACAAGTACTTTATCTCCAACATTCACTCCCTTCCGTTCGAGTTCGTCTTCATTATGAAGGGATGCTCTTTCAACAACTGTACCTGATAATTGTACTGGTTCTAGTATCGCTATCGGAGTTAATTTTCCAGTCCTTCCTACCTGAACTTCTATGTCTTTGATAGTGCTAGTCTTTCTCATAGCAGGATATTTGTAGGCTATCGCCCACCGTGGATGTTTAGAGGTCGCTCCAAGAACATCATGGTACTCGAGTCTGTTGACCTTTACCACGATCCCGTCTATCTCGTAATTCAGATCTTCCTTTTTATCTTCCCATTCATCGATATGCTCGATGACTTCTTCGATACCTTCTTTTTTGACTATATTTTTATTGACTTTCAAACCGGCTTTTTTCATCTCTTGAAGACATTCCCAGTGGGTCTCAAAATCCCCTTCCTCGTTATAACTCAACGTGTAAACGAAAATATCCAACGGTCTTTCCGCAACGACCGTAGGATCCTTATTCCTGACTGTTCCAGCAGCGGCATTCCGAGGATTTGCGAAGGGATTCTTTCCCTCGTCTAATCTTTGTTCATTCATCTCATCGAACTCGTCTCTCGGCATGTAAACTTCGCCTCTAAATTCCGCCGTTTCAAGGATGGTCTCTTGGGTCAATTTTAGTGGTATGGTATGCACGGTCTTGAGATTAGGTGTTATATCCTCTCCTCTTTCACCATCTCCTCGAGTCGAGCCTCGCTCAAAAACCTTATCTTCATAATAAATAGCGACTCCGAGCCCATCTATCTTCGGCTCGACTACATATTCGATTTCTTCGTCTTCCTTACCTAACCCTTCTCTCACTCTTCGATCGAACTCTCTCAATTCATCGTGATTGAAGGTATTATCGAGGCTCAGCATCGCGCTCAGATGTTCTACGGTTTCAAATTCGTCTATTTCGGCGGAGATCACTCTCTGTGTAGGTGAATCTTCTGTTACAAGTTCTGTATATTTTTCCTCTATAGCCTCGAGTTCTTTAACGAGCATGTCGTATTCGTGATCGCTTATCTGCGGTTCGTTCTCGATATAGTATTTTCTGTCGTGAAACCTGATCTCTCCTCTAAGTTCTTCAGCTCTTTCCTTAGCTTTTTCTTTAGAATCGGGTACTTTGATATCTTCATCCATCTTTTCGCCCTCCTAATATCTCCATCAGTTGTTCATCCGAGCGGGTATTCAACACATCCTCAGGTTCAAGCCAGGCTCTCCTAGCGGTAGCGACACCATATTTCATGAATTTGAGATGACTCAATCCATGGGCATCCGTACCCAATGATATCATAACGTCTCTTTCCATAGCTTCTCTAGCATCTAATGAATC
>JAZKSP010000032.1:0-14611 GCA_036626005.1 Thermoplasmatota archaeon
AATTTCGTCTCCATATATATTACGGAATCCGCAAGATACCCTTCAAACGAAGCTTTCTCTCTCTTCGGTGTGTGCTCGGCTATCCCAATCCACGTGCAGTTTATCCTGCCTAGCAATCTAGAAAGGGTCCTGACCAACCTTCTCTTCTTCTGTCCTTCGGGAAAACCCAGGATCCAGGCCGATAGGCTATCGATGACCAATCTCTCACAGTTCATACTATTGACTTCATCTATTATCTCCGTCGTCAGGTCTTCCACGTGCATCTCTTCACCTACGGGTCTATCTAGAACTTTGAATTTACCCTGCTGCTCATACTCGGAATAATCGATCCCCATGTTCTCTCCGTACTCCATGATCTTCTCTTCCGGCTCAACAAACGTCACGTAAATGCAGTTCTCGCCGTTCTTCAATCCCTCTCCAAGGAAGGAATTGGAGAGCATAGTCTTACCGCTACCCGGCTCTCCCGAAAGTAATACGAAAGAACCTTGGATGAAACCTCCACTGGTTATCTTATCCAACTCTTCTATTCCGGTAGATATCCTAGTGCTCATCTGTTTTCCTCCAGAGCCCTAAACAGAGAACCCTTCGCCACGTTTACTTCAAATAGGGATCAAATGGTTCGCGATCGTCTCGGTGTTCTGCTGCCCTATCCTCTAGGGCATACTGTGAGAGAATCTATGCTTGATACTTAAATCTTTTTTAGGTTTTACAACGTCAATACCTTCTTTAAAACTGTCATAAGATTATTTAAAATAGATATTCTCGAATAACTTTAAGAGCTGAGCCAAACCTTGATTCCAAAATTCGACCTCATTCATCCCCGATAAGTTCAATCAGCGCCTCGGCTAACTTGTCATATTGAGACCTAGCGTCGCCTCTTTTCCTGATGTAGCGGTCCGCTTTCATATTGAGGGCCTCCTGAGCTACTTCCTCGCCCCCTTTACCTGTGAACATTATGAAGGGCATATCTTCGTCCTTCGTCCTGATCGCCTTCAGCAGGTCTAGACCGTCACGACCTTCCATCTTGTAGTCAGAGATGATCGCATCGTATTCGATATCCTTGATGAGTTCGAGACTTTCGCCGACGTCTCTAGCGGTATCTACATCAAAACCATAATCCGTTCTTTCAAGGAATATTTTAGTCTGAGTAAGAAGCAATTTTTCATCGTCTACGAACAAAACCTTCATCTTTTCTGAATTTTCTTCATTCATCAGATATACACCACGCCTATCTTAATTTTCTATATTCATTCTGTCCTAGGATCTGTCATCTTAGGTTCCTTTATCTGTATGCCGCCGTCGTCGATCATGTATTTATAAGCTTCTCGGGAATGATCGCTCCCCCTCATCTTGAGGATCTTCATCTCTCTTCTCAATACATCCTTTATGAATTTCGTCTCCATATATATAACGGAGTCCGCTAAATACTCCTCAAATGATGCCTCTTCTACCTTCGGCGTGTGCTCGACTATCCCTATCCATGTACAGTTTATCCTGTCGAGCAATCTCGAAAGTGTTCTAACCAATCTTCTCTTCTTCTGTCCCTCAGGGAAGCCCAATATCCAAGCGGATAAACTATCGATAACCAACCTCTTACAGTTCATATTGTTGACCTCATCTATTATCTCCGTCGTCAGGTCTTCCACGTGCATCTCTTCCCCTACGGGTCTATCCAGAACTTTGAATCTACCCTGCTTCTCATACTTGGAATAATCGAGGCCCATATCCTCTCCGTATTCCATGATCTTCTCTTCCGGCTCAACAAACGTCACGTAAATGCAGTTCTCGCCGTTCTTCAATCCCTCTCCAAGGAAGGAATTGGAGAGCATGGTTTTACCGCTACCAGGCTCTCCCGACAGTAATACGAATGAACCTTCGATGAAACCTCCGCCTGTCAGGTTATCCAATTTTTTAACACCGGTTGATATCCTATCACTCATCTACGCTCCTCCAGATCTCCTAAAGAGAGTCTGTCAGGAAGACTACCCCTTTCTCTCAGCTCTTCTATCAGAAGGTTCCTCAACCACTCAGAAACGTCTCGCCCTTCTCTCTGGGCCTCTTTTTGTACAGCCTGTTTCAAAGGAGGGGTCAAACGGGTCGCAACCATTTCGGTCTTCCGTTCACCTGTTGTTTTGGGCATATTTTTGTAAAATTTATGCTTACTACTTAAATCTTTTTTAAATTTCTTAGTTTTATTTTCATCTAGATTGATATCAAACTACTTTATCTTTTCATATGACTTTGGATACAACCCCACGTTTACTACGTATTTGTTTTCGAAGACGTGTACATCCAATATCCGTATATTCTTCATCCTCTTTAATTCAAAAGAAAATTTATTGAATTCGGAACTGGAGTCGAACTCGAATATGAGTTTTTCTTTATCTATCGATTCATTAGACTCATCAGTCATCTTTTCTTGAAAATATTCGACCGTATTGATCGCTTCTGAAACATCAGTCACGTCCATCCGTTTTTCATCTTCTCTGATATCCTTTCGTTTCAGCTTTTCACAGACGGTCAGACGGACTTCCTCGCTATCCCAGGGATTCTCGATATATTGATGGGCGATCCCATCTCTCAGAGCATTTTTAGCTTTTTCCGGTTCTCCGTCCTCCATTATCAGAAATCTCATGATCTTATCTGAATATTCATCCCTAACCTTCTTAAGGAATTCAATACTGTCAATATCAGGCATCTCGAGTTCCGCTAGAATGACATCAAAATCATTACTCTCTAGATAACTGAGGCCCTCGTTCCCGTTTCTAGCCGTAGTTATCTCGGCATCGAATCTCTTCGCATTTTTTAAGATCCTCTCCAGCTGATCGGTGATATCGAAATCGTCTTCTACCATCAAAAGTTTGTAAATCTTGTCATCCCCACATTCTTGAGTTTTCTCGTCCGAAGGGCTATCTTCCTTCATCTTATATGATTAGTTGATTAGTTTATAAATATTTAATATTAACGCAAATCCATGAATCGGTACTTTTTTACCTCTTACTCCTTATAAAGTAAGGTAGAAAATCTCAAAAGGGAACTTATATGGCCTCTGATTGGGAAAAAGATTCGGATATGAAAAGATTGTACCGCTCCGGCAAGGACAAACTTTTAGGAGGCGTATGCGGCGGGATAGGCGAGTACTTCGGGATAGACCCGATGATCGTCAGGATAATCTGGGTCATCCTGGCTATAGCTTCCCTCGGGACAGCTTTACTCGTTTATATAATACTCTGGATCTTCATCCCTCGAAACCCAAAACATCCTTGGTGAAAAGATGACAGAGCTGCAGATAGCTTTCCTGTTGACAACTTTGGCCGGTCTTTCTACCGGGATAGGTGGACTCGTCGTTTTCTTCATCCGGAAACCAAAGCTCGGTTACCTGTCACCTCTCCTCGGTTTTGCGGCCGGAGTGATGATCTATGTTTCGATGGTCGAACTTCTCTTTGGCTCGATAGAGGCAGTAGGCTTCATCTGGGCGAATATCGCCTTTTTTATCGGTATCCTGTTCATGTTTCTGTTAGACAAGTTAGTTCCTCATTTACACATAGACACCGAGCCCGAGCCGTTCCACAAGGACAAGATAGAGGGTTTTGACGAGGAAACGGAGACTAGACTTAGACAAGCCGGTATTTTGACAGCGATCGGCATAGCTTTACACAACTTTCCCGAAGGGATGGCGGTCTTCACGGTATCACTGTTAGACACTTCTTTGGGTCTCTCGATAACCTTCGCGATAGCCGCACACAATATACCCGAGGGGATAGCTGTCGCTGTGCCGATCTTTTATTCGACAAAATCCAGGACGAAAGGCTTCGGATATTCACTCTTTTCCGGTCTAGCAGAACCCGTAGGGGCCTTGATCGGCTTCTTGCTCCTCTATCCGATACTGACAGAGGGGGTTCTGAACGCGACTATGGCTTTCGTAGGCGGCATAATGGTATTCATCAGCTTCGATGAACTCTTACCGATCTCGAGAGAATACGGGGACGAACACACCTCTAATATAGGTCTATTCCTGGGGATGGTCGTGATGATGCTTACGCTGCTATTCATCTGATCATTTAGAGAATCTTTTCTGATAGTTCAAGAAACTCAGATACTGCTAAAGATCTACTTTATCTATCTGAAAAAAAAGAGGTAAGGATGCCCAGCAGTGCGCCACCCACGAGGCCGGCGTTGGCTCCGATAGAGAATCCCGTTCTGTAACTTCCACTGAAGGTCCAGGCCACCAGCAGACCCATCCCGATGCCGACCAGTGTGCCAAAACCAACTCCGAGAGAAGTCAAGTGAAGTATCGATATCCGTACTCTTCTCTTGCGTATTACCGTAGCCACTAGCGAAGCTGTGATTATACCTCCCGCGACTCCGAAGGAAAAGGATTGGGAAAACTCTACACTGGATACGAAACTGGCCAGGATACCCATCAAACCACCGATCGGGATACCCAGGCCGAATAATTTAGTTTGAATACTGTTATCCTCAAGCATAGGGTCAAAAAAGGAGAGATGGTTCATAAATTTTTCCTTGTTATATATGAGAATATAAATTAAAATTAAGGAAAGGTTGTTTGGTTCTTTACAGGTCTAAAGCGTCCATAAGATCCATCTCGTGTTCCTGCTCAGTCACCAGTATCTGTCTGATGGTTTGAGAGGTAGCGTATTCGTCCAGGGCTTCGGCCTGCCTTATCCTCTTCTTGTATCTCTTGATCGCATCTCTTTCCCCTTCAAGGTCCTGTTCCAACATCTTTTCGGCGTTTTCGCTGATCTTTATATCCTGTACATCGACCCTCGGAGTGCCTCCCAGATAATCTATCTGATCCGCCATTTGAATAGCGTGCTGGATCTCTTCCTCAGCATGTAAAGCTAGTTCATCCGCTATGTTGTCAAAAGCGGCACCTGAAAGGACAGCCTGGTGTTGTATGTACTGTATCGCGGCGGCGTATTCCCACTCCAGATCGTAGTTCAGCTTCTCGATAAACTCTTCTAAACTTATCTCTTCTGTCATTCTTTTTCACCCGTTAGTGAGAGTGAAGAGAGTTTTTATAATGATTTCGGTGAGTTCGGTTAGCAGAGGTAATCTTATAAGTTCTTAGAAAGATAATTGATATCGCAGGGTATGGTTTACAGAGAATTCAAAGGATGGCTCCTTGAATCAAGATGGAGACAAGCGGGTTTTGTTATACTGGTCGTGGTGATTTTGATCGTGAGTTCGTTTCTGGTCTGGGCTTTGACTCCCCAAGGACCCATGGATGAGGCTTTAGAGGCGCTTGAATCGGACGATGAAGTAGAAGTTTCCACAGGAGATCGGTATATCTTCGAGCCCGTTGGAGAGGAACCAGAAGTCGGTTTTATCATCTATCCAGGGGCGAGAGTAGATCCGAGGTCTTATGCGCCCGCTGCTAGAGAAATAGCTAGTGAGGGATCTTTCGTGGTCATAGAGCCGATGAGGTTGAATCTAGCGGTCTTTTCGGCGGATGCTGCCGAAGAGGTGATGGAAGAGTATCCTGAAGTGGAAAGATGGGTAGTGGGAGGCCATTCCTTAGGTGGAGCTATGGCGGCTAGATTCGCCTCTCAAGAGGATGTTGACGGGCTGGTGCTTTGGGCCTCTTATCCTCCCGACGATCTTTCTGATTCGGAAATCCCAGCGCTTTCCATCTATGCTGAACTGGACGGGTTGACCACGGTGGAAGATGTTGAAGATACTAAAGATAAGATGCCTCCTGAAACTAGATACGTGATGATAGAAGGCGGAAATCACGCGCAGTTCGGCTGGTACGGAAGCCAGAGAGGAGATAACGAGGCGGAGATAACTAGAGAGGTTCAGCAGAGTATAGTCGTGGAAGAGACCGTGAAGTTCTTGAGAAGGATTTGATGTTTATGGATGTCTTGTGCTTTTAGTATAACCTTGTATGATGTTAAAGTATAAATATGATTTATACTAATGTATTATATATGATAGAAGTAGAGATGAAGGTCGGTCCTAAAGGACAAGTTGTAATCCCTTCTGTATTCAGAAAGAACTTCAATATAAGATCTGGAGATAAAGTCATATTCGAATCAGACGGCGATCGGTTGATCATAAAACGAGCTGAAAGAGGCGGTGTAGATAAATTAAAGGAGATAGCAGAAAGTGTCGGTGAAGTCGAGGTTGATTCGGACAAAGATTACGATAAAAGGATGAAGGAGCGATCGGGATGAAATATATAGATTCTAACGTTCTGATATACGCTACGTTAGATGAAGGAGAAAGAGGGGAGTGGTGCAGAGATCTGTTGGGAAAAATCGAGGAGGGTGAAGAGAAAGGGGGTTCCTCCTACCTTACTTATGATGAGATATTCTGGAAGATCGATAATTCCTCTTCAAAGGAGGATGCTATTGAAGCAACTGAAACGATATTGACGATGCCGAATTTGAGATTTTTTGAAGTGGATGATGAGATTATCTGGAAGGCACATCAGCTTATCTCAGAAAAAGGAGTCGATCCGAGAGATGCTATCCACGCGAGTACTGCTATCATCCATGGGATATATACTATGGTGTCAGAAGACGATGATTTCGATGATCTTGAAGAGATAGATAGAGAGTGGCTAGATGCTTGATATTTAGTCTTCACAAATCTCTTTCTCCAACTTTCCCCTTAAACACCTTCACTATTCTCTTCGATCGCCTCTTTTCTTGCCTCTCTCTAGTGTTTTCAGAGCCGTCTAGATGGGAGGATCCGATCATAGAAGCCTGCAGAAGAGTCTGAAAAGAGTACAAGGAAGATAAACAATCTTTTTTTCATAACTATTAAATATGATAGATATCTGAGGATGTTTATCCGGTATAGATGACTCGATCAGAGGATAAAAATGAGAACGTCTCTATCGTTACTGGCTCTGTGTTTTTTAGAGTTTTAGCTTTTGCGATCGATACCGTGATATTCAAACTGTTTGTTTTGCTATCCCTGATAATCCTGAGTTTGTTGGAAGTAGTTCCTCTCCAAGAAACATTTTATATCTTGCAGGTCAGGGCAAATCTCTACGAAGAATTATCATATTTTACATCTGTCCAAGATCTTTGGATTCATATAGTGATCAGTCTATTCTTCCTCGCATATTTCACTATCTTGGAATCGAGGGTCGGTTTGGGTAAAACATTCGGTAAGATGATCTGTAGATTGGAAGTAGTTGGAAAAGATGGAGACGCTCCTTCGCTAAAGGATTCGTTTTTAAGGAACTCAACCAAGTATTTACTCAGGATGCCGGTGATAGGCATACCGTTTGGTTTGTTCGAAATAATCCTTCTTTTCATCTATTCTACTAGGACGGGTGATATGTTGGCAGACACGGTAGTTGCTTCCGGAGTCCACAAAGGTAACTTTACTTCCGTGGAGGAAGGGGAAGGTTACAATTGAAATAAGCTTCAGTATAGAACTAGAGAGGATGAAGGATGAAATAATTCTTTAATTGGTCGATATAGAAAGCTCCGTGATTCAGCTCTCGTCGAGATATTCATCAAGTTTTTCAAGATCTTTTTTTCCTTCTTTGAACAACTCTCTTTCTTCTTCACTAGAAGGTCTTATTGTAAATTCACAGTGAGCATCTCCAGCAGGGATGGCCTTATCGTGGACTTGGATCAAGTCTTTATTATAAGCCAGGTATTTTGCCGCATCTACATAGCAGTAAAGCTTACCCAATTCTTCTTCTCCGTATTTTCTCCAAAATTTTCCTAGGGCGCATCCGTACGCTCTCATCTTTTCTCCTTCTTTTTCTATCTCCGAGTGCATGCCGAAGGGAGGTATGCTTAAAGCTTCTCCCTTGCTGAAGTTTTCCGGCGTCGGTTCCAAGCCTTGTTGTTCTATCTCTTTTCTCCGCTCTTCTCCGATGTGTTTTCCGTAGCGTTTTATGGCTTGGAGGATGAGCTGTTTTCCTTTTTCCTCTCCGAGTTCTTCCGTGAGGGTCTTGGCGTAAGAGAGATGGAGGAGAGCTATCCTTTCGCTCAAAGTTTCTATCTGCTTGGCTGCTTCCTCTTTTTTTATAGTGTTTTGCTGCATGTTATTTGGGATGCGATCGGTTTTTATAAAATGTTTTATGCTTAGAAAAAGGTCTTTGAAGCATATGTGGTTGATAGAGGTCAAATTATTTATATTTGAAATTTAATCCATGAACAGAGGCCCTTCAGGATCGGAAGTGTTTAGGGATGGATGAAGGATACATATTCAAAAAGGTCGAAACAGAAGTGAAGACAGAAGGAGGAGAGTCCCGTGAAAAGGAAAAATTGTTATTTGCGATGACTTCAGAGTATTTGAAATTCAGGGATAAAGGGGAACTGAAGAAGATCGATCTAGATTCGATAAAAAAGATGCATCACGGGAAGCAGCCGAATCCTGATAAACTCCGGCTGATCCTTGAGGATAATAGTGAATTTTCCCTTCCCGAGTGGATATTGGATGATTTCGACGGTGTTATGGAAGCTCTAGCCGAGCACTCGGAATTGAAAAAGACGAAGGGGCCGGAATTCGAGACCGGTTTAAAAGAGAAAATGCTTCGATACTCCGGGTTGGGCTTTGGTGTGTTTATCATCATATTGGCTATCTTTATGCTGGTGTTCGGTGGTTTGATAGCTTTTTTGATGAGTCCCTGCTGTTTTGCACCTTTCGTCCTGGTTTCTTTTATCAGTATGATTTGGTTGGGTAATGAACTGTTGAAGAGTGATAAGAAAGACAAGCAGGTCTGGGAGAAGGATTAGGGAGGGCTAAAGAAAGATTTATAAGATACGCAAGTATGTAGGACCGAGGTGTGAAATATGGAAGAAGAAAAAGAAGGAATGCCTTTGATAGGAGACAAGTTTCCAGAAATGACCGTAGATACAACACATGGAGAGTTGGAATTACCGGATGAATTTGACGGAAAGTGGTTCATATTATTTTCTCATCCTGGTGACTTCACCCCGGTATGCACGACGGAATTCTATTCTTTCCAGACGAAGTACGATGAATTCAGGGAGCTAAATACTGAGCTTATAGGTCTGAGTATAGACCAGGTGTACAGTCATCTGAAATGGACGGAGTGGATAGAGGATAAGATGGGGGAAAAGATCGAATTCCCTATAATTGCCGATGGAACCGGTAAGGTAGCGAATAAATTGGGATTGATACACAGTACCGGTGGGACCGCAACCGTGAGAGCTGTATTTATAGTCGATCCAAAATCTACGATAAGAGCTATCCTGTATTATCCTGCTGAGTTAGGTAGGAACATGGACGAGATAATCAGGATGATAAAAGGGTTCCAGAAAGCGGAAGAAGAAGGAGTTGCGATACCGGCGAACTGGCCCGATAATGAACTTGTGAAGGACGACGTGATAATGCCTCCGGCTTCCAGTGACGACGAGATCGAGAAGAGAAAGAAGCAGGAAGAGAAAGGCGAGGTCGAGTGCTACGATTGGTGGCTCTGTCATAGAGAGAGTTGAAAATTCCTTACCAGAACATCTTTTATTTTTTGGTTTTGAAAAGAATAAAAAAAGAAAAAGTAATTTTGAGTGTCTAGTGATCGGAACGGTAAGATGTGAATCCTATGATACCGACAAAAACACTATAAAACTTTATCAAGTCACAAAAATGTTCTTGATCCCGGATCAGACCGGAAAAAAGATCACTCTACCTTCTTGACTTGTTCAGCTCTCGGTCCTCTATCTCCTTCGCCCACTTCGAATTCGACTTCGTCGTCTTCTTGCAGGAAATTAGCATCTTCTAGATCGCTACGATGCACGAATAGATCTTCATCGCCTTCTTCTGGCTCGATGAAACCGAAGTTCTTCATATCGTTGAAGAATTTTACTGTTCCTTTCATGTTTAGTTCACCTCCTTCATGTTTATCACTAGTGCCATGGACCCCCGTTGCTTATATAGTTTTGGTAGGAAGCGAATCTAAGAGTAGGGATAGGAAATATTTACTATAACACCCTTATAAAACGAAAAGTTTTTATGGGAAGAATTTAGTGGATGTCCCTGCGGAGTGAGGACCCGCATACCGGGTTGAGGATATATATGAGAGTGAAGATGGATGATAAGAACGAAGCTCTGTACTTCAAATTGTCTGAAGAGAGCGTCGTAGAGTGTGAAGAGATCGCTGAAGGTATCATATTGGACTATGATGAGCAGGAGAACGTTGTCGGCATAGAGATCAGCAATAACGGTAGTCCACTTTCTACCGAAGAACTTTCAAACATCGAATTCGAACTACCCGAGAATTGAATTGGGTGATAAATCTGCTCGAAGGTATTAGGATCTGCGCTCCTATAGTTTAGTCTATTGTATTTTAAAATAGATAGAGGGTATTTTTCCCTTCTCGATTTTGTCCGAGGATTTTTAACTCACTTTTCCGATATAAGAGAACATGGGTTTGAAAATAGATCCGTCTATATTTGAGTCGGAAGATCTAGGGGAGAAGAGTATCACATTGAATATGGAACACGAAGAAGCTGTTGAGCACGTTAGGGAGGTATGTAAGAAGCACGGGTTCGGGATACCGGTAGAGTTCTCACCTTCGAAGCTTTTGAACAAGAAGGTAGATGCTGATAGAGATCCTTATTACGTTTTAGGCGCCTGTAATCCGGAAGTAGCGGATCGAGCTTTAGAGGAGTCGATGAAGCTCGGCGGTCTCTTTCCATGCAATATGGTCATCTGGGAGGAAGAGCCGGGTGTGCAAAGGGTCTATCACCTCTCGATCATGAGAGCCGCGAGATTGATAGGTATCGCCCCGGATAACGAGGAATGGGAGAGTATTGTGGATAAGACTGGAGAGATCGTTGAAGGAGTTTTCGAGGAACTCGAGAGTGATTAGTACATAGGTCTGGATGGTTGTTCCAAAAAAAGTAAATATGTAGATAGCATACCTCAAGTGAGTGATAATTACGACTGCAGATGAGGTCCCTACAAGAAATCACCATAAGAACCAGAAAATGGGATATATCATCATGACCATCGGTGTAGGACTTCAGTTGTTAGCTTTTATCCTCGCTGTAAGGCTCTATTTTGCTCCCGAAGCGATAGCGGGTTTCTCGAACCTCATTCAAGGGAAAATACCTATGGGTGATATGATCATGGCACTGTCATCCTTTATCCCATTGGCTCTATTGTTCTGTATGGGGGTCATCGGTGGGTTGATCGGCAAATATGGATATGTATTGAGCAGGCACAGATCTCCCGACGGTATCGGCGACGAGTGAGTTGATCTTGGTCGTTGTTTTGATTGTTCAGAGAAGGTTTCGATGATAGATATTATTAAGATAAATAAGCTTTAGTCTATCAATTTACTCTTTATCTCATCCAGCTTTTCAAAGATATATGACTTGATATCTACCAATAGATCCCATACCTCTTTCAAGAAAGTAAAGCTCTTTCGATAGTACATCAGGGCAGCGACGATCAGGGTGAGGAAAAGACCTGATGAGATATTGGACATCGAGGGATAACTCTGCGCGGTTTCAGTAGCTCCTTGGCCCCCTCCTCCCGCAACTGTATCTTCTGCCAAGATCATCCCCATATCGATGGAGATATCCGGTAGGGGTATCGGACCTAAAAATTGGAGGAATACCTGCATCTCGAAGTAATAGAAATCCGTGGCTAGAGGATAGAGGAACGCTACACCGTCTCCCAGATCAAAGATAAAATGGCTCAGAAGGAAGAAGAAGGCTATCAATCCGTATTCGCGGTATTCAGGATGTTGTTTCTCAAGGTAGATTATGATCAGCAAGGGGATCAAGATAACGACAAAAATATTGTGGAACAATTGTCTGCCGAGGGTGAAAAAATAGTCCAAGTCCATGACCAACGCTAATGGAAGTAGGAGGAGTATCTTCCTGGTTTTGATCCCCAGAGCCAAAAGGATCAGCAGAGGTATTGTAATATGGGCGAAGGTGTCCATCTGAATTCATCACTTCTGTTCAATTATATAAAACTTTGAGGGGGGAGAACATTTATACTATCTGCGAGGGGTTTCCATCGAGTCAGTTAAAGGCTTTAAAACTTTTCTCTCAACAACCTGAGAGCTATCTTCACACCATCGAAAGTTACCAATTTGGACTCTCCTTTTCTATCTCTGTATTCTATAGGGATCTCGGAGATATTTTTTTCTGAAAACAGGGTATGGAGTTCGGCTTCGATCTCGAAGCCGCTGGAGGATATCTCATCGGGATCCAAGTCATAGGTGCTGAAACCTCTCAAGCCGGTACACAAATCGGAGGTATCAGTCCCGTAGAGTCCGTTCGCAAGCCAGGTCAGGACTTTATTACCTATCTTATTTTTGGTGGTCATCGCCCCGTCACATATCTCGCCTCTGAATCTACTACCTAAAACCATCTGATGACCCTCTTCGAATTCTTTAACCATATCTGGAATCTTTTGGGCGGGATAAGTTCCGTCACCATCTATCAGGAAAATCAGGCTGCCTCGTACATTTTTCAGGCCTTCTCTAACCCCTTCGGCCTTCCCGCCTTTAGAATGTATGATCTTGACTTCAAGATTTTTTAGGATCTCAACCGTACCATCAGAGGATCCTCCATCGACAGCTAACACTTCGACCTCATAACCCATGTTTCGGAGTTCTTCCCTGGGCAGGTCGTTTATCACTTCCTTGATCCCTTTTTTTTCATTCAATGTCGGTATGATCACGCTTACGATGTCCATGCTCTCTCCTCTGAGGTGGGATAATCCAAAATACTTATCCTTGGATAGTGCTGCATCCCTACCTATAGTATGGCAGGATTAAATATTTGTGGTTTTTTTAAAAATTTGAAGAGTGAAAGCTTTTAAGACCTTATGCTAATACATAAGACGATGAAACACTCACAAGGAAAGTTTTGGTCTAGCGGAGATGTGGAATGATAGGGGGAAACTGATATGTTTATAGTTGTAGATTCGGGTAAAAGATGTATGAATTAAAGATCCTAGTTATCCCTACCACGGATTGGACCGGACATCCCGTTCCGAACAGATTGAATTTCATATTCGACAGGTTAGCGGAAAGGCACGAAGTGGGGGTATGCCACTTCAAGATGTTCGATGAGGAGAGGAGAGAGACTCGATGCGAGTTGATCGATATGGGATGTGAAAGTGGTGAGGTGGGAACTTACTACCTGTCCAATTTTAGAAAGTACTCTCAGAAACTGAGAGATATAAGTGAGGGTTATGATGTTATCGTATCATCCAACATAATACCCGGGTTCGTGGCGAATCTTCAGGACGTTCCCGTCGTTGTGGATTATCTAGATCATCTTCCTCAGAGCGCGTCTTCTTATTACGACGCACCTTTGGATAGATTGGCCGAGAAAGGTGCGGGTTGGTTCACTTCTTTCAACCTGTTGAAAGCTGAAGGGATAATAACTCCGACCGAGAGGTTCAAAGAGTACCTGGAAGGGATGGGAGTGGAAGTGGTGAAGGTGGTGCCCAACGGGTTGGATATGGAAAAGATACGTCCCGAGGATCCTGCGGAGGTGTGTGAAAGATACGGTCTGAGCAGACCGGTGTTGGGATACGTGGGGTCGGTCGAGAGGTGGATCGACCTGGAGAGCGTGATAAAGAAGATGTCTTCCGTGAAAGAGAGGTATCCCGGAGCGAGTTTATTGGTGGTCGGTCCGGATCTGCATACGGACTATCTAGATTATTTAGAAGAGTTGAGTGAGAGAATGGGCGTTAGAGAGGACGTGGTGTTCACGGGCAGAGTGGACTACGAAGAACTCTCTCCCTATCTGTCCGCGATGGACGTTGGTCTGAATCCGAGGAAGGACCTGAAGATGAATTCTTTAACTCTCGGGAGTAAAGTTTTGACTTATCTCGGCTGCGGTGTTCCAGTGTTGAGCAAGAACATGCCGGAAGCGGAAGAGAGGTTTTCCGGGAAAGGTGTTTACAGCTATTCTGGTGAAGATGAGTTCTTCGGTAAGTTGGCGAGATGTCTGAGTGAGAGAGTTCATCGTGACGTCGTGCGGAAGTATGACTGGGATCTGATCGCTAGGAAGTACGAAAAAGCTCTGTTGGATATTTTGGATTAGGTGTCTATGTAGAGGCGCGATCCTCCGGAATCGTATATCCTGTTTGAGCGGTTGGAGATGGTGTTTTCATGGCTTTGGATCTCTCTTACCGCGGTGGTGTTTCCGTAGCGTATCTCGATGTAATTGTTGAAGTAGTCCGTGAAGAGGAAAGGGTAGAGATCCGTTCTGTCGGTTCTTGGTAATGGATAACCGTAAGGTTGGTTCTGTGGGAATTTCTTTCGTGCTCGGAATTGGTTGGTGGTGGAACTATCATTGCTGGTCATGGATTCTATGTACTTGAACATGCCCTGGTGCGTGTCCGTTATGTACACTCTCTTGTCAAACTTCTCTTCCGCGAATCTTCCTGCTCTATAAGAAGATCTAGAGGGGGTTTCTATAGTATCGATGCTGTTCTTGGTGATAGGTACTGTGAGAAGAAGAGCCGCTATTATCACTATGATGGAGACCTGAGAGAAGTTCTTGAGGTCGAAGTTGTCGGGGGAGAAGTGTTTTAAGAACGGTATAGCGAGTATGGACGCCGGAATTAGAGAATACATAAAAGTCCTCTCCATGTATAATCCATCATGTGTCAGCGGGTAAAT
>JAZKSP010000160.1:0-2730 GCA_036626005.1 Thermoplasmatota archaeon
CGAAGAGAATCGATATTATGATGATATCGAGGATATATGCTCCTACTCTCTTTAAAATGGAAGCCGTTTCTTTTCTAACTTCTTCTACAATTTCAGCCTCTTGCTTTCCTTTCTCATCCCATTTCTCGTTTTTCATATCATCAATTATTTAAAAATAATTGTAAAAATATATGAGGTTTTTGTTTTGATTGCTTCATTTTCATGTTTAGAAGAGTCACTGCGAATCGACCGTGGCGAGCATCGTACAGGCTCTGAAGACTTTATAGTTGGTCTCCATATCACCGGTATCTATGACGAACTCTTTTGGTCCCCTTCTTTCCACTGTTGGAAGAAGTTCCAGATTATCCAGCTTTCCTGCATCTTTGAACCAGACATGATAGCGGGTCTCTTCCGGCTCTATTATCTTGCCTCTGTTGTTCTCGATAGCTTCTTCCACCTTCTCTTCTATCTCTTCTCTAACCATCTTAGGATGTCTGCACTTTGCGCTGTATCTACCCGTGGCTTTTTTCGTCTGGACGTTAGGTATGTCCGGATAGAGTTTCTTAGCTTCTCGGATGATCTCATCATCTCCAGCTAAAAAGAAAACAGGCACGTCGTACTGGGCAGCAAGGAAGGAGTTCATGGTAAATTCGCTGGCCATCACATCTCCAATCATCAGCTTATCCACTACCGCGCCAGAATAAGTGTGAGACAGTGTACCTTGACTGTGAGCTGAACTGTGATAACCCACATAACCGACTCCGTTGAGCTCTTCGCTCAAACCCTGCATCTGTGAGAGCAGTTTAGGTCTTCCGCTGAACAATTCAACTCGCTCATCTAGGTCTTCGATAACTATGTTCCTCATCTTTCCATGACCGTCGGTCACATACACGTCCTCCGCACCTGCCTCAAAAGCTCCTTTCGCCGCGGCGTTGGATTCCTTCGTCATCAACTCTTGGGCTCTATCGTATTCTTTGGAGTCCATCTTGCACTGCGGTCCCGAAACTACACCCGAAATACCTTCGATATCGACCGAGAATAGATAAGTCATGTTTCCACCGAATGAAGAACTGCTTGATGATTTATAATATTTTGCTAGGTTTGATACTGTTTTTCTGCCAATGCTCTCGATTAAATCCAATGTTTGCTGATCACTCACCAATCGTCACTTCTTTTCATAGGAGGCGAGTTCGTCTTCAAACGAATAGAGTTCTAGACGTACTAATTGTGGATCCTCCATTGCTATACTGAGATCACTATCAGTAATGTTCTCATCAAGTTCAATAGTTTCACCTGGTATCAGTTCCTGTTCCTCGTCAAACCTTATATTTTCCGTTTCATTCTCTACGGTCAGATTCATCTCATCAGCGAAGACCGGTAAGTCTCCGTCATTCTCTACCTCTACTTTGATCCCTATGATCTTCCGCTCATCGCTTTCATCGTCCTGTTCAGTTTCGAGCTCAGTATCTATTATTTCAATATCTGGACCATCAAAAGTGAGTTCCTTCTCATAAATCGGATCATCGCTTGAAGGGTCATTTACGACAAAACTGTAATTACCTGGCATAGGATTAGAATCCTCTTCATCAGACATCGAGACTTCAACCGTAGCCTGAACTACTCCGATTAAACGGTCAGGTATATCGTCGGAGGAAATATTGGCAGTTCCAATCCTCGTACCGTTAGGATTGAATAAATTGACCTGATGTCCCTCCTCAACGCCCTCGATATTAACTTCCAATTGTGCATCTTCTACTACATCGAATTGGCAGCGGATCACAGGGTCGTTATCACCCACACTTATACCAAAGGCTAAGGTCAGAATAATGATGATTACTATGGCTATCGTTTTCTTTCTTTTAATCATGATCTTTCTGGAAAACAAGACCTGATTGGGTATATAAAAAATTAACCAAGACAAACAAAAGAGTTGACCAAAAGGGATATGTAGTTTGCTGTCTTTGTTCCTATTGATATCAAAGATGATCAGCGATTCAGATCTTGTCAGGTTCTTAGATGGCTTTCTCAAAATAGATGAAATCAAAGACGAGAGCGAGAACGGCGTTCAGATCGATGCCCCTACCGAAGTAGAAAAGATCGCTTTCGCAGTAGACGTAAGAAAAGATATCGTGAAAAAAGCGATTGGAAATGAAGTCGATCTTTTGTTCGTTCATCATGGTCTTATATGGAGTGGAGGTCTCGGACCTCTAACCGGCAAAGATTATGAAATAGTTCGAGACCTAATTCAAAACAATATCGGACTTTACGGGGCTCATCTCCCTTTAGATGTGCATCCCAAAGTCGGCAATAACGTAGAGCTGGCGAAGATCATTGAAGCAGAGATCGCGGAGCCTTTCATGGAGTACCACGATACGAGAATAGCTAGGATGGCAGAGCTGAAAGAGGAAAAAAAAGTCGAAAATATAGCTAGAGATCTAGAAGAAGAATTGGATACTGAGACCTTCATATTGAAAGAGGAAGAGCGAGTCAAAAACATAGGAATCCTAACCGGTAAAGGTGGGCAGGCTCTCAAGGCAGCTAAAAGAAATGGAGCTGATCTCTTCATCACAGGAGAGCGGGCTTACAAGACCTACAACGAAGCTATAGATCTCGACATGCCCCTTATCTTTGCTGGACACTACGCCACAGAGACACTAGGAGTTAAAAAGATGATGGATTTAGTCGAAAGCGAGTTCGGATTTGAGACCTGCTTTTTACCCGGGAAAACTACTATCTAAACGATGACCAAAC
>JAZKSP010000161.1:0-2726 GCA_036626005.1 Thermoplasmatota archaeon
AGGGAGAATTAGCTAGATGTGAGAATTGTGGAGAACCCTGTATGAACGAAAGATGTAAAGCCTGTCGGATATTGTCGGAAATCGAACAGAAGATGTGATACGCCATGAAGAAGGAACTGATAATATTCGACCTAGATGGAACGCTCTATAAGACTGAAGAGGTGAGCGTTCCCGCTCTCAAAGAAGCTTTTTCACGGTTCAACATAATGGTCTCTGAAGATACGATATTGAACCAGTTCGGAGAACCTACGGACCAGATAATAGATAATCTAGTTCCTGAGGAAAAGAGCGGTATGAAAGATGAGATCAAAAAAGCTATAATAGAAAAAGAGAGCGAATTCATACCGATGAAAGCTACGCTTTATGATGAAGTTAAAGAAATATTGAGTACGTTAAAAGAAAGAGATTACAAACTTGCCATATGTTCCAACGGAAGATACGATTATATAGAGAAGGTATTGGAGACGACCTCTATAATGAAATATTTTTCATCCATAAAAAGCTATAGCGAAAATAACTCTAAAGCTGATCGGATAAAAGGGCTTCTTTCTGAATTTGCTGTTGAGGACGCAATAGTGGTAGGTGATAGGTATCACGATATCGAAGCAGCGGAGAAAGCGGGTGTGAAGAGCGTGGGAGCTCTATATGGTTACGGCGGTGAAGAAGCCAAAAAAGCTGATTTCGTGATAGAAGAACCCGAAGAGCTTCTCTCGATAGTGTTGAGTTAATATTTTCATTTGTAAGAAACGAAATCTAACAGTTTTTCCATCGCTCTTCCTCGATGGCTGATACGATTTTTTTCACTACTACTCATCTCCGCGTAACTTTTCTCTGACTCTTCCGGTAAGAAGATAGGATCATATCCGAAACCCCCTGTTCCTCTTTTCTCCTTGGTAATTTTTCCTTTAGAGACTCCTTTGAATGTTCTTTTTCTTTCACCCAAATAGCCGATCACGCATTCAAATCTAGAACTTCTATCTTCTCTATTTTCCATCAGGGAAAGTATACCATCGCATCCCAGAGTCTTCATCACATAAGAAGAATATACACCCGGAAAACCGCTCAAAGAATCCACGAAAAGACCGCTGTCGTCGATTATCAATGGAGACCGCTCAGATAAGACTTCTATAGCGAATTCGACAACATCTTCGAGCTGATCAGTTTGGATCTCGGGATAACCGACATCTGCCATCTCTACTTCACTGTAGTGGTTTCCGAGTTTTTCACGGTATTCTTTATATTTCCCTTCGTTCGAAGTGACTATGGTTAAAGTCTTCTCGATCATTGATATCTACCTCTACCTTCGAGCTTATCCACACAATCTTCTATCTTTTCATGTTCATCGCAGGTTTTCTCATGCCCAGAAAGGACTTTTTCAAAAAGATCGAGAGGTTCGTCATGAACACTAACAAGCGCCTCTCTGAGCAGGTGTAAATCCACTCCCAAATATTCATAGGAAGATTCTTTCTCTCCCAGACTGAAATCGATGAAGCAGTAATCGTCTTTTTCAACATCGTAAAGTATGTTCGAGGTGGTCAGGTCACCGTGAGAGATTTTGGCGTTGTGGAGCTTTCCGATGTATTCCCCTATCTTCTCAAGGTCCACATCTATCCCCTCTTCTATACAATCCATGACTCTTTTTCCTTTAAAGTATTGAATTACAAGCTGGGTTTCTTCTATGTTGAGATCATAGATTATTGGGACAGGCACTCCCATTTTTCTAGCCTCTCTAAAAAGGCGAGCCTCTTTTCTTATCCTCATCTTCCTTACCTTTTCATCGAGACTTGGGTCCCTGTATCCCTTTTTGACCCTCTTTTTGACAACGATCTCTCTTCCTCTCCACTCGCCTTTCCATACTTCGGCTTCTGCACCCCTAGTGATTAGCTCTTTTCTCTCGACCTTCATTTGACTAACCAATAGATAAAAAGGATAATAATCTTGTGATGACATTGAAGAGAGATCAGGTCATCTTGTCCCACTCCCCATCAGTCCCTTTTTTTTCTACTATTTTGACTCCTTTCCTTTCATGGCGAGTGCTCAGTACGGCTATCAGTATCAACAGTACTAGAACCGCCCCTATCAGAGAGAAGATGACGTATCCTGGGATTCCTATTATACTAGCTCTGTTAAAAACAACCCCTAGGTTTGATGCGGGTATGGGATGGAGTACGACTTTTGTCAACCATAACATCAAGGTTAGTGAAATCAACCATATATACACCCTTCTTAACCTATGACCTATCGCTATCCAGATGGGGATTTTGAATTGAGGATGTTTCAAATCCTCAGCTAAGGTTTTCATCCATTCTCGAGTACTCACTCCTTCACCTGGATCTAGGGTTTTTGCTATGAAGTTTTCTTCTAAAGTTTTTATACGACCCAACAGAACGTTATAATGCCTGTACCTTCTAGCTTCTATCCAGAGCAATGTCCCCATAAAGATCAAAACACTGAGCAGTAATTCGTCCCTTCTTCCTGGACTACTGAATGTCCAAGTCGTTAGGGCTGATAGTATGACAATAGACCATTCAGTCGTTCTATCCAATCTCCTTCTCCAGGTGTAAGCTCTCTGCATCTCCCCTCTGTAGAAATTGACCATCACTGAAGTAAAATCTCCTATCTCCTGCTTTTCAACGAACTCTTCAGGGTCTTGCCCTTTCATTTTCATCGTATGGATCTCCCCTGTTTTTATCTTATATAGTGCATATCTTATCCCTTAACTATAA
>JAZKSP010000033.1:0-14105 GCA_036626005.1 Thermoplasmatota archaeon
TCCGGCATCTGGTAGTCAGAAACCACAACATCGAAATCTTCTTTCTCCAACAGCTCCAACGCCTTTTTTGGAGATTGAGCGGTGGTCAAATCTAGTCTTTCTTCCTCTTTCTCCAAAAATATCTTAGCCTGATCCAAGAGAGGAGGTTCGTCGTCCACATGCAGTACCTTTATCGACCCGTTCATATGTGTCCCTCTAGGTGACAATAATAATAGGGTATGATACTTTAGTTTACCCCTTTAAAATCAGAAATAATAGATCCCTACTCTCACTTTTTTCAAACCGAGACAAAAAACCCGACGGTTTCACCCGTCGAGGTTGCTGGCCTTGTCAGCCTTCTGCAGGGACTTCATGATCCTGTAGGCCCTCATGTGCTTACAGACGTTACCTTCCCTGTACTGAAAGTCAGGGCACGTGCAGAAGTTCCCTGTAACGTGATATGTGCCTCCACCGTTCTGGGAGTACACTTTCGCTCCCTTCCTGGAGAGCAGGTCCACCTGTCCGTTGAGTACCAGGGACAGAGCTTTCACGCTTCTGTTTGGCGCTTTTCTTATCGGAAACTCAACGTTCCTTCTTATGATGGATGGTTACAGCAAAGACTAAGCCAAATACTAGCAAGAGGAATGAGAATCCAGGTATATCTCGTCTCTCTGGTGTGTCTGGTTGATTGGGGATCTCGGGTAAATCTGGTAGGTTAGACAGGTCGGGTAGATAGGGGCGTATATCTATTATATTTAGTATGGTGTCTAAAATATTTTCATCTTCTTCTCCAAGGGCCATCTCCTCAGTCATCCATGGGTAGTTGTCTTGACTATGATTATTAATCTGATAGGGTTCACGACCTATCCCGTCACCTCTATCTTCTCCTTCATAGTCTGACCAGTAATTCCCTCCATCACCATCCTCTGTGGGATCACCAGCATCCCATTTGTTGTCCCCATTATCCAATGCTTGCTCTTCATTTTCGATGAACCGGTTTCGATAGACCAAATTTTCACTAGAGTCAATGATGTCAATCCCAACATCATCATGATTTGAAATCATATTCTCCATCAAAGTATTCTCGTCAGATTCAGAAAGACCGATGCCAAGCTGATTATCCCTTATGTTGTTTTCTCTCAAAATATTTCTATGAGATAAAACTAGAATGAGACCTCCTGAATTATCCACTAATTTATTATCTGTTAAGGTATTGTTGGTGGACAAAGCTATAAACAGACCGAATCCGTTTTGCTCTGCTGTGTTTCCGATTATTTTATTATCACTAGATTCAAACAAGAAAAATCCAGGGTATTCGGTCTCAGAGGCAAGATTGTTTTCCAATATATTTCCGTCAGATTTGACTAGAGTTATGCCTTCCCAACTTGTGTTTATCACCCTGTTCTCTTTAAATGTGCTGTTTGAAGAAAAACCCGCTAGGATACCCACACTACCATCACTGATATCTTGATCTTTCACTCTCACTTCTTCGCAATTAGACAGTATTACCTGTCCAGCATCTGTGGGAACCGTACCACCATTTTTGTTCTTCCAGTAGTACACTGGGTCACCATTCACAGTGTTTGAAGGATCTATTGAGTGCGTATTCCAATACTCTTTAGAGAGTCCATCTATGTAGATACCACAATCAATCATTTTATTTTCGCTCAATGTAACTTTTTTAGAATCCGTAAGAGATATCCCGATTCTATTTTTCTCTAACTGGTTGTTGTCTATATTGGCACTATCAACATCTGAAAGGTAAATGCCGTAAATGCTATTAGATATACTGTTCTCACTCAGCGAGTGGTCCTTTGTACCTAATAGTGAAATCCCATAGAAAGAATTCTTCTCTATGAAGTTATTCTCGATTGTATTGTTGCTAGATTGATAGTAAATCATCCCATAAAAGCCGTTGTCAAAGACATCGTTCTCGATAATCTTGTTCTCTCTAGAGTTTTCGAATATCACCCCGAGGACGTTATTAGATACATTGTTATTACTCAACCTATTACCTCTAGAATGTCTTATCATTATTCCCATATATGTATTCGAGATGATGTTATTGAAAATCGAATTCTCATCGCATCCTTCCAATAATAGCCCATATTCACTATTTGAGACATTTAGGCCTACCAGTTCATTGTTATTTGACTCATGAAGGCTGATACCTGCATAGGTGTTATTCCTCACAAGATTTTCGGTCAGCTCGTTATATTCTGAGGTATAAAGGGAGATACCATAGTAGTTGGCGGTTAGGTTATTGCCGCTCAGAACATTGGAGTCAGATCCTACGAGAGTGATGTCGGAGTCACCACTTATATCTACTGTTAAGTTTTTCGTTATATTTAGGTCATCCTCCAGTTTTGCAGTGATAGTCAGATTTACTTCACCCAAGGTTCGAGGTGTCCATTCGCCGGTATAATAACCGTCTCCTGCTTGATCTCCCCTAGAACCGTCGTCTTCAAGATAAACAGGATTTATGCCTGTACTGAATTCAACACTCACGTTCGCTCCTAGGATTGGATTTACACCGTCATTGAGAGAGATAGAAATAGGTGAGGATTCTCCCCAACTAGCTTTCGAGGTCGGACGATGGGTCCAAAACCTTATATTGTCCGGATCAGGAGATAGTTCTAATGCTCGATGTGCATTGATGCGTCCTTCTGTCAAGGTTAAATTTTCAAGGGACTGGAGACGATCAGCAGATGATAGTATCACGTTTTTAAGTTGGTTATGATCATAGGAGGTATTGTGTGATGCCAATAAGGCCATCAATCCGGATACGTGAGGTGCGGCCATAGATGTACCACTTGCTGGACCATATTCTCCATTCCGAAGCGTGCTGTTTATGTCTACACCAGGTGCTCCGACATGGACGCTGCGCTCACCATAATTAGAGAACCTTGCTAGCTCGTCATCTCCATCTGTTGCAGCTACGGAGACGATATTGGTGAGGTCATAGGTGGCGGGATAAAATGAAGTTTCATCCGCATCTGTTCCGGCATTTCCTGCAGCCGCAACAAATGATATTCCTTCTTCTTGATGTTGTTCTATAGCTTCGTATAACAGTTCGCTGTATCCTACTCCACCCCAGCTGTTGGAAGTAGCAATGATATTCTCGCCTTCTCTTTTTCTTTCTAAAACGTACTCTAAGCCAGCGATAGCATTTGCCATAGTGATACCAGTGGAATCTCCTACCTTAATTCCCATCACGCTAACATTCCAGTTCACTCCAACTACCCCCTGATCGTTATCTCCAACGGCACCTATAGTTCCAGCCACATGAGTTCCGTGACCTACATCATCCTTTGGATAATATGAATTGTTGACAGCATTGTATCCGTGGTGACCATCCTCACTAGTCCACATGTTGTCCTCCAAATCTGGATGGTTATAGTCTACTCCAGAATCTACCACGGCTACAACGACTTCTTCACTTCCCGTGGTTGTATCCCACGCCTCAGGCGCATCTATCGTTGGCATACCCCAAAGAGAATCATAACCGGGATCATTGGGGACGCCTTGAAAGTTCATCAAGTAGTTGGGTTCTGCAGTGATCACTTCTTCCATCCTACTCAAAGACTCTACTGCCCTCTTTATCTCAATTTCTTTATCAAGGCTAATTTCAGCCATGTTGAACGAGGGATATGTACGTGAGGTTAGTCCGTCCACTGTATTAGCTATCTCATCAGTCTTTAGCTTTAAAGCACTCTCTTCACCCCATCTTTTAACCATCTCCTCCTCTGGTGATTTTAATTGGACTAGAATACTGTCACTACGATATTCTACACCATCTTGTGAGTTCGATTCTTCTGAAGAGGATATGTTTCCGTAGACTTGGTTGTTCACTACTTCATTATCGTCTGATCCTTGAAGGAGTATCTCATGTCCATCATTTGAATACACAGTATTGTTGAAGAGCGTATCATCGGTAGTATGATCGAGAAGGATACCTTCCTGGGAATTGTTTGAGACAAGATTATCCTGGATATCGCCGTTAGAGGTGTTATCCAGATATAAACCGCTGTTAGAGAAGTATTCTCCCTCTCCCCCACTAGCGTTGTGCAGATAGCATCCATTTACTTCAAAGTGATCTGTCACATTCCCTATATAGAGTGAGTAACCATGCCCAACTCCGTCTATTTCGTATCCCTCTATGATGTAAGGATTGCTTTCGCTCCCATTTCCAGACCAATTTTCATCATCGGCCTTTTGGGCAAAATCCTCATCACTATCTATTCGGATCGGGTCATGAGTTTCATAATCATCTTTTATTGATTCAAACGAAATGTTTCCACTATATTCTCTTGAGGAGCTTTTTACAGATTTTTCCCTTGGATATACTTCTTCATCTATCAACATATCTCCATCAGTATGATCATAGGCATCGCTTACGAATTCTCTTTTATTTTCATATAGTGGGTCCTCTTTTTCATCCACCCTTTCCTTTGTTCTCTCCTTTAGATGTTCTTCGGCCTCTTGATCTTCACTTATATCGTTTTCGTTAATTTTTTCTCTATTCGTCGCCTCGTCTCCTGCTGCTACGAGTGTTCCGCTGATGAGCAAAAGGAGACATAAAGAGATAGCAAATAATTTCTTCTTCATCATAACCCCTTTTTTTGAATTGAAACCATCATAAATAAATTTCTTTAAATATCTTAGGGCAAAGTAGGAATTCTATAGTATTAAGTTTTCTTCTAAAGATCCAATTGAATCTTTACTACGTTTGAATAATGACTAGAGAGTAGACTTTCGAAGTTAGTTAAGGGAAGAGGAAATCAATTTTTGCATCTTGAGTGTACTCTAGAGATATTCCGATGAAATACCGAAACTAAATATAAAAGAAGCAGTCATTCACTTACGATAAGATGGCAGGAAAAGAAAGCGTCGTGTTAAACTCGGATGATGTTGAATCTGAAAAGGTTAAGAGAGGAGAGAAAATTTGGATACAGAGATTGATAACTGACGATCAAGGAGCCGGTAATTGTTTCATGAGAAAGTTCACCTTAAAACCAGGCGCCTCTATGCCTCTTCATAAACACGAAGACACGGATCATGTACAATATATTCTGCACGGAAAGATGGAAGTGAAAGTTGGAAACAAAACTAAGGTTGTCGAAAAAGGCGATGCATTATACATCCCTTCAGAACTTTTTCATGCATATGAAAATCCCTTTGAAGAAACCATAAAATTTCTATGCATAGTACCTGCGGGTGAGATACGGACAGATATAGAAGATCAATGAAATTAATTTTTCACCCACAGACTTTATATATTAATTATAGATTTGCGTTACTTAAGATATTATGGAGGTCAAAAGATATGGATGATCAAGAAGGAGAAGGTGCCTCTGCTGGAACTGCGGTAGCAATTCTTGGGCTGCTAATAATAATCGCCGTATTGGTTTTGAAGTTTGCGGGGCCAGGTCAACTCCCATTAATAGGTGAATATCCTGTAGGAGAAATAAATCCTGACAATTACTTTTCAACTCATTTCTTCTCAGCAATAGCAATAGGTATAATTGTCATGATAATCGGTGTAGTGATGTCTAGGAGGAAAAAAGTAGAACCAACTGAAGAAGAGTTAGAGGAAGACCTAGAAGAAGAGTTGGAGGCACTTGAGGAAGAGATCGAAGAAGAGGGCATCTGTCCGACCTGTGGTGCAGTGATACCAATAGATGCTGAGGAATGTCCCGAATGTGGTGAAGAGCTAGAACCCCCTGAGGAAGAGATGGATGAAGAGATAATGGAAGAAGATATTCTAGGAACACAGAATTGCCCGATTTGTGGTGCTGAAGTGCCTAAGGATGCTGAAGAATGTCCAGAATGCGGTGAACCACTGGGAGAAGAAGCAAATGAAGATTTATTTGAAGAATAATAGATCTTCCCTCAGAATCAAAAATCTTTTTTATTTTTTGTAAATATTTAATTTTGATCAAATTGCATCCTGTATTCTTTTTTTCTCATCGAATATTTTGAAATGAAAAACATCGATGGCAAGTCTATTCATTTGTTCTCAACCTAAATCAAAAAGGTCTGAAGATCCTCTCCTGCTGTTGTCGGTATACCTGTTTTCTTTTCTATCTTTGTGGCCCACTCTTCAGCTTGTTCTGCTGCAGAAGGATAAAAATGGGTTATTACCAGTTCTTCAACATCTACCCCATTCAGCTTTGAGATCAAACCTTTCGGGTTCGTATGGAAATCCGTTTCCTCTATATTAGAGAGTTCATGGATCAAAATATCTGCATTTTTTGCTTTCTCTACCACTTTTTCACACGGAGCAGTATCACCCGTGTAAACGACTTTCTTTTCGCCTTTGAAGATTTCATAACCTTGGCTTATATCGGTATGTTTGGTTTTGAAGGGTGTTATAGTGACATTATCTTTATAGTCTTGTTCGTTTCCTAACACTTCGAATGTCAATTCAGTTCTCCTATATTCATCTAAAACTTTCCAGAAATCTATCAATCTCTCTTTTAGATTAGAGGGGATTATTATCTGGTACTCTGCTTCTTTTGATCTCAACCAGGAGGCTTTGGTCAGGGAAGTTAGATCCTGGATGTGGTCTAGATGACCGTGAGTAATACAGATGAGATCGATATCTTCAGCTTTTACACCTGCTTCCGACAATCTCAAAGGTATGCCCATCCCGCAGTCTAACAGGATTTTTTTATCCGAAGTCTCCACCAATATGCCAGACTGCGCTCTCCCGGGTATAGGTATACCTCCGGATGTTCCGAGCAGAGTTACCTTCATCATCTTCATTGATAATTTTTTAAGAACCACTCAATGGTCTCCTCTATTCCTTCTTCGAGGGGGACCTCTGGAGAGTAATTTAATCTTTCCTCCGCCTTACTTATATCTGCATAATTTCGATATATCTCACCTTCTCTTTTTTCACCGTATTTAGCTTTAGGAACATTCTCACCTTTTTTTTCTAGTTTGGTTTTCAATAAAGAATAAAGATCATTTATTGAGGTTTCCTCCCCAGTTGCTATCTGGAAGAGCTCAAAATCATCTTCAAGTTCCTCAATACAGGACAGATAAAGAGCCTGAGCGATATCTTTGGTATGGATAAAATCTCTTGTCTGACCTCCGTCCCCATAAATTATAGGGGTTTCTCCTTCCAATATCTGTTTTATGAATTTAGCCACTACGCTACCTTTATGCCAGGATTTGGGTCCGTACACGTTTGAAAAGCGCAGAGCGACCGTAGTCAAAGAGTGACTACCCGAAAAGGCGCTGCAGTACCCTTCACAGGCTAATTTGCTCGCTCCATAGGGAGCTAGAGGTTGGGGCACCTTCTCTTCGTGTATGGGCATCTCCTGCTCACCAAGAGGTGCTGCAGAAGAAGCGACGATGAACCGCTCTATACCTTTTTCTACCGCTTCCTCTAAAAGATTTATCGTTCCCATTATATTGATATCTGCATCCTCTTTTGGTTTCTCTATCGAGTCGATGACACTTGTCTGAGCAGCTAAGTGAATAACGAAATCACAGTTTTCCATCGCTTCTTTAACATCGTCTAGGTCTCTTACGTCTCCCTTGTAGAAATCCACCCTCTCTTCGGAGTGTCCATCTACGGCTTTTAAGTATTCCAGTTTTCCCTGGCTAAGGTTATCTAGAACTGTTATATCCCAGTCGGACCTATCGAGGATGAATTCAATAAGATTCGTACCTACAAATCCACATCCGCCAGTAACGAGTAATCTAGTCATCTTTCATCATACCTGCTCTATTAAGCAGAAAGTACGTTTATATTTAGATTTTATTGAAAAATGTAGACTTTATACATTAATGAGAAATGTTGAGTTCTTTCGAAAAGTCGGATCTGTTTATATCTCTGCTTTTCCTTCCTTTTTGAGCATCTCCATCATCTTTTCTCTCTCTTTCTCTAGTTTCTCCTCGTCCTCTAGTTTTTTTCTAACTTTTTCGTTCTGTTCCATGAGTTGTTTCTTTCGTTTGAGTTCCTCTTGTCTCTTCTTCCGCTTCATCTCTATGACTTCGTCTTTCATCTCCATAGCTCTTTCATGATAGTGGTCGGCTCTTTCTTTCTGCTCTATGAATTTTTCATGAAGATTATCCGCTTCTTTGGAGAGACTGTCGATCTCATCGTAGAGCTCTTCGATCTGGTCATGATAGTCTTGAGAAGCTTCAGAATATTCGACGACCAATTCATGTTCTTCGTCGGCCTCTTTGAAAAGATCGTCTATCTTCTCGTCTAGTTCTTCGACCTCTTCCATTATCTGGTTCTGCTCTTTAATTAGTTCTTTTTTATTTTTCAAGTCTTCTCTTTTTTCTTTTATTTCGTCCAGCAATTCGTTTTCTTCATCGACGGTGAGAGCTGTAGTTTGTTGTTTTCTCTCTAACTGGTCAATCTCTACCTTGAGTTCTTCTATCTTCTTGGATAGATTGTTGTCTATTTCGTCTTTTTTTTCTCGCTTGAACTGGATGAGTTCTTTAGCCTTAGATTGGAGTTCATTTCTTTTTTCTTTGTGTTTTTTTGCTTCTTTAGTGAGATTATCTCTTTTCTCTTTCAGTTCATTTAGTTCTTCCTGCAGTTTGTCTCTTTCCTCATTCAAACTGTCTCTCTCTTCTCGAAAGAAGTTCGCTTTCTTGTTCAACTCGTCTCTTTTTTCCACCAGATTTCTAAACTTATCTTCTGCCTTTCCGATCTTCTGTGGGTCCAAGTCTTCGTTCTCAGCCATCGCCTATCTTATCAAAGTAGTTCGCTCTAAATAATAAGGTTTTCCCCGGATTGTCTTTCATACAAATGGAGGAGAGGCCTGATCCAGTTAAGATAAGGCACTCGCCTACTCATGGGATGATTATATAAATGATGAAAAAAGGTTAACAAAGGATATATTAAAGATCTGTAAACTAAACCTCTTTATGGATGTGGAATTAAGTACTCCGTCGATAGATGAGTACGAGAGGATACTAGAACTCTGGGAAGAAGCGGGGCTCCCATATAAACCAGAAGGCAGAGATACAAGAGCGAACATCGAAAGAGAACTGAAAGAACAGCCGGAATATTGGATCGGTGCATACGATGACGGAAAGTTGATCGGTATAGTTTTCGGTACGGACGATGGAAGAAAAGGATGGATCAATAGGTTAGCTGTTACGGAAGACTATAGAGGTCGAGGTATAGGTAAAACGCTAGTTGAAGAATTAGAGAAAGTTTTCGAAAAGAAAGGCTTTAAGATATGGGCTGCTTTGATAGAACCCGATAATCCAGATGCTATGGATTTTTTCGAACATCTAGATTTCGAAGATAAAAATATAAAGTATTATTCCAAAAGAGAAAGTGATAAAGTTTAAATTTCGAATCCGTGGAGATTTAAAGAAACTATATCACCTGATAAAAAAGAAAAAAGATATAGTTAAGATCAACCGTTTCACTTTCCGGGACACTGTTCGGCTACACTTTCATCTATATCTTTATCTCCATAGGCATCCTCGAAATGCTCCTTGAAATCCTGGACTACTTTTTTCGCTCTCTTCTCGTACCTCTCCTTGTCATCCCATGTTTGCTTAGGCCTGAGTACTCTGTTTGGAACGTTGGGACATTCCTCTGGGATCAAGACCTTGAAGTAAGGATCTTTTCTATACTCAACCTCCTCCAATTTACCATTCAATGCGGCATCAACCATCGCCCTAGTGTAGTCTATATCTATACGATGGCCTTCTCCGTAAGGTCCACCAGTCCAGCCAGTATTGATTAGATAGACGTTCGTTCCATGGTCATCCATCTTCTCCCCAAGCATCTCGGCATAAATATCTGGATTTCTAGGCATGAATGGCTCTCCAAAGAATCTAGAAAAGACAGAAACGGGCTCATCTATTCCGGTTTCAGTACCAGCCAATTTGCTAGTATACCCCATTAAGAACCAAAACATCGCCTGTTCTTGATTCAATTTAGAAACGGGGGGCATAACACCATTGGCATCTGCAGTCAAAAACAATATGGTTTTTGGATGGTCAGCAGTTGAGGAGGGCTTAATATTTGAAAGGTATTCTAACGGATAAGAGGCTCTAGAATTCTGTGTCAACCTATCATCGTAGAAATCGAAAGTCCTATCAGGATACATCATCGCATTTTCGACGATGGAGCCATGTTCTTTCCAGTCATCCTCATGCGTGACAGCATTGTATATCTCTGGCTCTTTTTCCTCGTCAATATCGATCATCTTTGCGTAACAGCCGTTTTCGAAGTTCGCTATCCCGTTTTCACTCCAACCATGTTCGTCATCTCCTAAAAGCGCTCTAGACGGATCAGCGGATAGAGTAGTCTTTCCTGTTCCAGACAGGCCGAGCAGTAGAGCTGAATCGCCATTTTCGCCTTCATTGGCTGAACAGTGTAAAGGAAGTATGTCTTTTTTCGGTAAGAGATAATTCATAACCGTGAACATCAATTTCTTTACCGTGCCGCAGTAAGCGGAACCATAGACCAATCCGATTTTGTTCTCAAAATCCATAGCAACTAGCATATCTGAGGTTTTGCCATCCTCAGTCTCTCTCAACAACCCTTCATACTTTTCTTTATCCATTTTGTCATATGGAAGAGCTAGCAAAATAAATTCTTCATCGCTGAAGATACTTTTTTCGATATCATCCGGAACCGATCTGAACATATTGTCAGTGAAAAGGGCGGTCAAAGCTCGATCAGTGATGGTTTTTGTAGGAAGACACCAGTCCGAGTCCGCTCCGATAACTCTGTCGGTAACATATATCTCTTCTTTCTCTCTTAATGTTTCTATAGCATCTTTAAGTGCCATTTCAAAGGTCTTAGGATCTAAAGGTATGTTGTTGGGTGAATCCCAATCTATCTTGTCGGCTATCTCGTCCCTCCTTACTATTGTAGTATCCTTAGGACTTCTGCCGGTAGATTCCGGAGGAGTCCAAGTCGCTAGAGCTCCGCTCTCACTTACGAAAGCTTCGTCATTTTCCACGGTGTTATCTATCATCTTTTTTCTTTCAATATTATCTAGAATATTCTCATGTTCATTCAGGATTGAATCAAGTTCATCACGGAGTTCTTCAACAGATAACCTTTCTTTAACCATCTGAACCACATGATATTCTAAAACGAACTACATATAAAATTTTTTGTCCTTTATGAAGCTTTATGGAACTTATGTACCGATTTGATAGAGCCCAATTAGTGTAAATTATTCTGATTTTTCAACTTCTGGCTCTGTAACGAAGTAATATATTATGATAGTTCCTAAAATCCCGACGATAAAGGCAAATATGAATGGATACTTTCTTCCAAATGCGTCGGATATCATCCCGCTGACGAAAGAACCTCCAGCCCATGCCATATTTTGGAAGAAAGTGTAGATCCCCATGCCCTTGCCCCGGTTTTTTTTCGGTGTCAAAGAGGTTACGAGTGCCGGGATAGATGGTCTAGCCAAAGACCGCCCGATCGTATAAAATGTTACTATGAGAGCTAAAGTATAAAATCCCATAGCAAATATTATAGAACCTATGAAGATCGATGCCATGAGCGATCCAGAAACTATCATCTTCTTTTTACCGATCCTATCTGCCAAAGTTCCGGATGGGAACATGAAAACAACTTGAACCGCTCCTATTATCGTGAAGATGTATCCGATCTGAGTTACATTTAGATCTAACAGATTCTTTCCATAAATGGGGAGCATCGGATATAACACTGCGAGTCCTAAAAATACCGTGAAAGAACCTACCGAGATACCTAAGAACGTTACGGGATGTGGGGTTATACTTTTCAAGTATCCCATAGGTTTTGTAATGATATTCTTTACACGGGTGATCCTTCTTGTCCTCTCTTCTATGGTTTCAGTTTCACCTTCGAAGGATTCTTTTAAACCGAACAGGAGAAGTAAACCGCTAGTCAAAGCGAGACCAGAAGTGAAGAAAAAAGGCATCGACAGACCGAAGTTTCCAGCTATGACCCCTCCGAGCATAGGCCCGACGGCATTTCCTGTAGCGAAGGTTAATGTGTAAAGCCCCATCGCCTTCCCTCTATCCTCTTCTTTGACAACGTCCCCTATATAGGCCATAGCGACCGGCCAGACTAGACCGGAGGCGGCTCCTTGTGCCCCTCTGTATATAAAAAGCTCGGGCAATGAGTTCGCTAGCCCGAACATGAACATAACTACGGTATAAACGAACATCCCGAAAACCATCAGAGGTTTTCTCCCTATCTTATCAGCCAACCACCCTCCAATCGGGGAAAAGAACAATCGGACTACAGCAAAAACTGCCATCATCCAACCTATGAGAGTATCGGTCGCTCCGTAGCTCTCCGCATAGACCGGCAAAAAAGGCATGACCAAACCGAATCCGAGCATACTTACAAATATTGCAAAGCAGAGAATCAACAATTGTCTGTATTTGAGTACGATCTTAAGATCAGTGATAACGGATTTGAATCCGAATTTTTCCTGCTTTTGATCCTTCTTCATCAAATTAGGGGATTTTGACAAATTACTTAAAGATTTGCATAATGATACAAACAAATTTTTCATATAGGAAGTTGTTAAGAGACTATATGGAAGAAAAACTCGATATCGTAGATGCAGATGACGAAGTAATCGATGTTGCCTCTAGGGACAAAACTCATACGAAAGGATTGAGGCACAGGAGCGTGATGTTTTTCGTTTTTAACTTAGATGGTAAACTTTTGATGACGCAGAGGAGTGAGAACAAAAGGTTTTATCCTTCTCATTGGAGCGTGGTTCTGGGAGGCCATGTGACTTCAGGTCTCGATTACGAGGAAGCTTTAGAGAAAGAGATGGAAGAAGAGATAGGTCTTGTAGGTTATTACGAAGAGATAGGCTCGTTCGCCAAAGAGACTGAGGAAGAAAAAGAGAATGTCAAGTTATACATAGTGGAAGTAGATCCGGAAAAAGTAGAATTAATTCCAACAGAATTTGAAAGAGCCAGGTTTATCGATCTAGATGAACTGGAAAAAGAGAGGGAAGATAAAGACATGGTACCGGAAACAGATCAGGTTTTAAGGATTTTGAGGGAAAATTGGGAAAATATATAATACATCTTTCTATCCTCATCTAGAACGATGGCTGAAAGACTTGAGGACGTGAAACCGACCCGGATGGAACTCCTCCGCATCAGGAAGAGGAAAGTTTTAGCTGAGAATGGGCATGATCTTCTCAGCGAGAAAAAAGATGCTCTGATAAACGAATTTTTCAAGATAGTTGATAGAAGAAGAGAGCTTAGAGAGAAATTAGAAGAAATCCTTGAAGAGAGTTTTGACAGCTTGATCGAGGCCCAGATGGTGATGGGTAGTGGTGATGTAGAATCTATTGCAGACGGTGCTGAAGATATGGATGAGTTGGAGATCGAGTCGGACAATATAATGGGTGTAAAGGTCCCGAAATTTGAAACGAAGGTCCCTGAAGAAAAGTTCTATGGTTATACGGAAACTTCTGTAAGATTGGATGAAACGGTCGAAAAATTCAGGGAAGCGTTGGAAATAACCCTTGAATTGGCTGAAGTTGAAGGAAAGCTAAACAGATTATCTGAGGAGATCGAGAAGGCGAAAAGGAGAGTGAACGCTTTAGAGTACAATTACATCCCCAAGCTTGAAGCTACTATAAAGTATATCGAGAGACAATTGGAAGAAAGAGAGAGGGAAGATTTCTTCCGTAGAAAGAAAATAAAATCCATGATGGAAGAAGAATCTTGAACAGCCGGTGATAGGCTGAAAGACTTGATAGAAAAATATTTCGACACTTCTGAGAAAAAAGCAAAGCTCTATCTTTTGCTCACTATCGGCCAGATATGGGCAACTATAGCGATAATTATAGGCTTTATCGTCTTCGTGTATTTTTTATTAGACAATCTAGGTATATTGGGAGTGATGATATGACAGAAGTAGACCTTGTGGTTAAGAACATAACTGAGCTGCACACCCTTCAAGGACCGGATAGACCTAGAAAGGGGGAGGAGATGAGAGACACGGGTAAAATCGAAGACGGTGGGCTAGCCGTGAGCGGCGACAAAATCGCTGCTGTTGGAACTTCACGGGAGATCGAGAGTTTCTATGAAGGGAAGAAGGAGATCGATGCTTCAGGTAAGACAGTCATACCTGGGTTCGTCGATCCTCACAC
>JAZKSP010000034.1:0-14096 GCA_036626005.1 Thermoplasmatota archaeon
TTTTTAGAATCTGGATTTGAGAACCACTATACCGTCTTCCGTAGTTATACTGATGGGCTGTTTTCCTGTTGTATGATCAGTCCCTCTCATCTTCAAGACTTCTAAGTACTTTCTTCTAGAGCCCTCTTCCTCCAGCATACTCAGCAAAATCACGCTGTCGACAGCGTAAGTGACTTCCTGTGGGTAATCTTCCCCAGGCGCCACTTCTCCGGTCAATACCGAAACAGCCTGCCAGTTCTTAAGAAGATTGATCAGTTCAAAGAGAAAAGATCTATATTCCTGCTTGAAAAGAGGTCCTACGACCGTTATAGGGTCTATAACGATACGCTGGGGCATGACTTCGGCTATTTTATCGTCTATAAAGTCCAAAAGTTCTTCATACCCTTCATTTTGTACCAACATTCCTATATCTTGATATTTTATTTCATTTCCGAAGAAATCCTTGTCCACAAAGTCGAATTGGTTCGTATATCTCAGCATCCATTGAGTAGGTTCTGAGAGGGTGGTAAAGAAGAGTCCCTGCTCTCCCTGTCTAGCGCCTCTAGTGAGAAATTTCAAGCCGAAAGTAGTTTTTCCTGTACCTGCACCCCCGGCGACAAGAGAAACCGATGGGAACGGAAACCCGCCATCCACCATTTCATCCAATCCTTTTATTCCGGTCGAGAGCCTTTCGAATTCAGCCATATTCATATATCCTCCTTTAATTTTTGAACGTTTATAATGGTTTTTACATGATCTCTAACGATACTATCTAGCTCTTTATTACAATTAGAATCCATAACCAAACAACCGATAAGGTCATCTTGAGAAATAATAAGATCCTTGAAAGACCTCAAAAACTCCTGAATCTTTTCTATATTATTATAGTTCAACATCGGACCGAGATTATCTATCAATACAAAATCGATGTTTTCAAGACCTCCGAAATCATCCCTTTTTTTACACTTCTCTTCGAGAATTTTCGGCAACTTCTCTATTTCAAAGGCATTATTTACAGCATCGACATTCCTTCTATAGACCTTTTTCTCACCAGCTAGGTTATTTACGGGATCTATATACCATATATTTTCCTGATTTATATCATTATTATCTAAAAGATAAGCCATATTTTGATGAGGTCTGTCTAAGGTCATTAAACAGCCTTTTTTATCTTCTAGATCCAAAAGACCTTTGAGAAGAAAAAAATTGGTCTTCGCGATATAGGTCGTTGGAGTGTCTAAAAGAACGGTACCTGAGCCCTTAATTTTATTTAATTCCTCTATTATATATTTGACCAATTTCAAGTCTTTCCTATTCATCTACTACTCCCATTACAAAAATTAATGAACACATATATATAATTTACTAAAATTTGAGATTGTCAAAGAAAGGGGAAAAACAAGAGGCTTATCTGCTGAGCGGAATGGGGAGTTCATTCCTTCAAAGGTTGATGATCAGACCTCTAAACTTTTTAGAATCTGGATTTGAGAACCACTATACCGTCTTCCGTAGTTATACTGATGGGCTGTTTTCCTGTTGTATGATCAGTCCCTCTCATCTTCAAGACTTCTAAGTACTTTCTTCTAGAGCCCTCTTCCTCCAGCATACTCAGCAAAATCACGCTGTCGACAGCGTAAGTGACTTCCTGTGGGTAATCTTCCCCAGGCGCCACTTCTCCGGTCAATACCGAAACAGCCTGCCAGTTCTTAAGAAGATTGATCAGTTCAAAGAGAAAAGATCTATATTCCTGCTTGAAAAGAGGTCCTACGACCGTTATAGGGTCTATAACGATACGCTGGGGCATGACTTCGGCTATTTTATCGTCTATAAAGTCCAAAAGTTCTTCATACCCTTCATTTTGTACCAACATTCCTATATCTTGATATTTTATTTCATTTCCGAAGAAATCCTTGTCCACAAAGTCGAATTGGTTCGTATATCTCAGCATCCATTGAGTAGGTTCTGAGAGGGTGGTAAAGAAGAGTCCCTGCTCTCCCTGTCTAGCGCCTCTAGTGAGAAATTTCAAGCCGAAAGTAGTTTTTCCTGTACCTGCACCCCCGGCGACAAGAGAAACCGATGGGAACGGAAACCCGCCATCCACCATTTCATCCAATCCTTTTATTCCGGTCGAGAGCCTTTCGAATTCAGCCATATTCATATATCCTCCTTTAATTTTTGAACGTTTATAATGGTTTTTACATGATCCCTAACGGTCCTATCTAGATCTTTGTTAATATCAGAATCCATAACCAAACAACCGATTAGATCATCCTGAGAGATAACAAGTTCTTCGAAAGAACTCACGAACTCTTGGATCTTTTCAATCTTGTTATAATTCAACATCGGGCCTAGATTGTCAATTAGTATAAAATTTATGTCCCCAAGGCTTCCGAAATCATCCCTTTTTCCTCCATCTTCTTTGAGATACTGGGTCAACTTCTCTATTTGGAAGGCATTATCTAAAAGTTCAACATTCTCTTTATTAGCTTTCTTCTCACCCGCTATGTTAGTAACAGTGTCTATGTACCATATATTTTCCTGATTTATATCATGATTATTCAAGAGATAAGCCATATTTTGATGAGGTCTGTCTAGGGTAATGTAATAACCTTTTTTACCCTCTAAATCCAAAAGACCTTTGAGAAGAAAAAAATTGGTTTTTGCGATCTGAGTGGTTGGTGTATCTAGAAGGATATTTCCTGGATCATCAACCTTTTTCATTTCTTTTATTATATTTTTAACCAATGTTGAATCCTTCTCGTCCATCTAATATTCACAAGCCCAAAGTTTTTGATGGCGTATATATAATTTACTAAGATTTAAGAGATCATCTAGAAAAGCAATAATCAAAAAGAGGATAGAAAAAAGTAAATAAGCAGTGCCCTAAAATACTGTTAGGTAGTATGGATCTAGATGGTATGTTTTGGCCAGATAACGTAGCTGTAATAGGTGCCTCGAACCAGGAGGGTAAGGTAGGAAACGCGATAATGAAATCATTGAAAAGAAAATTTGAAGGAGACATATTTCCTGTAAATATTAAAGAGGACCAAATTCTAGGTTTCAAAGCTGTTGAATCCGTAACAGATATAAAAGAAGATGTAGACCTTGCTTTGATCTCTTTACCTGCGAAGATCGTCCCAGATATAATGGAAGAATGTGGCAGATCGGGGATAAAAAACGTGATAGTCGTCAGTGCAGGCTTCAGTGAAGCGGGAAGAGAAGACCTTGAAAAAGAAGTTAAAGAGATAGTAGATAAGTATGATATGAACTTGATAGGGCCTAACTGTTTGGGGGTCTATAATCCGTGGATAGAACTTGATACGATATTCAATCCTCCAGAAAGACAAGCCCGTCCCGATCCAGGATCCGCCGCTTTTCTCTCTCAGAGTGGAGCTTTCGGTGCAGCAATTTTGGACTGGTTTTCTGAATCTAATATAGGTTTGAGCAAATTCGTCAGTTACGGGAACAGAGCCGATATTGACGAAGCTGACCTCATCGAATATATTTCGGAGGACGAAAAAACCGACTATCTGATCTTTTATATAGAGGGGGTTAAAGACGGAAGGAGATTTTTTGAAGCTGCGAAAGAGAGCAAAAAACCCATATTAGCTATCAAGTCAGGACGGACCGAAAAGGGCTCCTCTGCCGCCACCTCTCATACAGCTTCATTAGCGGGGAAAGACGGTGTTTACGACGGCGCTTTTAAACAATCCAAGGTTATCAGGTTAAAGACCTTAAGGGAGATGTTCAACGTGGCTAAAGCCCTGTCTTTTCAACCACTGCCCGAGGGAAATAAGGTAGGCATAGTTACCAATGGAGGAGGCGCGGGAGTTATGTCTACAGATTCCCTGATAGATAAAGGTTTGAAATTGGCTACCTTTTCAGATCAGACAAAAAATAAATTTAGGAGAGAAGTGGAGGGAGGCGTAATACCGGATCACGCTACTATAAAAAATCCGGTGGATATCGTGGGTGATGCCACGTCCGAAAGGTACAAAAGAGCGATGGAGATAACCCTCGAGGATGATGATGTAGACGTTCTGATAGTGGTCTGTCTTTTCCAGTCCCCAGCATTAGATAATGCTATAGTCGAAAAGCTCGAAATGATGCAGGAAAAAGGAAAGCCGATTATCACTATCTCTTCCGGTGGTGAGTTCACCCATAAGATGGCAGATAAGATCGAGAAGAAAGGTTTGCCTGTTTATCAGACTCCAGAAGATGCTGTTCAAGCTGTTAACGGACTATGCAGAAGTGCGGAACAGATACAATAAAATCGATCGTCATCGAAAATCTTTTTTCCATCCTTCTTTATGTTGAGATGAGATGATAAGAAAACACTGTTTCTTCAGTGGGAAGGTTCAGGGAGTCTTCTTCAGAGCTAATACTAGAGACCAGGCTCAAGAAAAAGGGGTTGAAGGTTGGGTCAAAAATCTCAGAGACGGCCGAGTTGAAGCTGTTTTCGAAGGTCCAGAGGAGAAAGTAGACGAGGTAATAGAGTTCTGTAAGAATAACCAGCCCCATGCTAGAGTAGACGATGTCGAGGTCGAGGAAGAAGAACCTACTAGCCAGTTCGATTCTTTCCGGATTAAACGATGATTTTGAACTTCTCTATATCCATTTCAGCCCTCAAGAGGATTCGCTACCTTCCTCCATAAGACTCATAACTGTCCTGATCTGCATCATGTTAGTTATACCGGTCACTGGAGCGGGCACACCGGCTGTTATCAATAGTTTATCATCCTTATCGACCATACCTTTTTGGAAAAGCTCTTTAGATGTACTATATACCATCTCATCTACATGTTCTGGAAATTCAGTGTAGAATGCTTTAACACCCCAAATCAAACTCAATCTTCGTTGGACTGATCTTTTATCCGTGAAAGCAATTATCTCTACATCAGGTCTAAATCTCGCTATCTTGTGGGCTGTATAACCAGAAGACGTGTGGGCAACTATATACTTTGCATCTATGTCTCGAGCGGCCTGGGTTACGTTCTTAGCGATTATGTCTGCGATGTCCACTCCCTTTTTGTTGGTGGTGAAATACTTTCTTCCTTTCACATATTCTTCCATTTTTTCCAAGATTTCAGACATGAATCTTACCGATTTCACAGGATATTTACCGATGGCGGTTTCTTCGGAAAGCATCACCGCTGCAGATCCGTCGATCACCGCATTTGCAACATCAGACACTTCTGCTCTGGTCGCTCTAGGACTTTCAGTCATAGATTTTAGCATCTGGGTAGCGGTGATAACTGGTTTTTCCTCGATATTGGCCTTCTCTATTATCTGCTTCTGTAATACGGGGACATCAGAGGCTGGGATCTCGACTCCAAGATCACCTCTCGCTATCATCACACCATCCGAGGCCTGGATTATCTCATCTATGTTTTCCACTGCTCTAAGATGCTCTATCTTTGCGATAATGTTCATGTCAGAATTTTTCTTTTCGATTACTTCTCTGATCCTCTCGATTTCTTCGGCGCATTTAACGAAGGAGGCAGATACGAAATCGAATCCTTCATCTATGCTGAATTCGATATCTCTGATGTCTTTTTCAGTCGGTGCGTTAAGACCCATATCCTTTCCAGGTACGTTGACAGATTTTCTAGAGAGTACTTTTCCACCATATATCACTTCACATTTTACATCTTCATTGACATCTAAAACTTCTAGTTCGATCTGTCCGTCATCGATCAAGAGGGTGTCTCCGCTCTTCAAAAAATCTCCTATTTGGGGATGATCTACTGGCATTACTTCTTCGTTCCCTTTTACATCCTGTGTGACTATTCTAACTTTTTCTCCCTGACGCAGCTCAGTATCTTCTTCGATTTCATTCAATCTGATTTCGGGTCCCTGGGTATCCATCATCACTCCGATCTCTGGAGAGATGTCTCTGATTTTATTTAGGGTTTCAGAGTGTTTTTTGTGAGTACCATGTGAAAAATTCTGTCTAACAACGTCTATTCCAGCGGAAATTAGGTTTTCTAAATCTTCTCTTTTATCCGATGCCGGGCCTACTGTTGCTACGATCTTGGTTTTTCTCATTTAAGCTCACACTCATTTTTATCTTTGTTTAACTACACTATTCTGACTATTTATTATTTTCAATGTCCGATTTCAAAAAGGTCCTTGAGCGATTAAAATATCAGGAGGAAGTCAGACAGAGATAACTCAGGAAAACCGGGCACCGAAAATCTTTTCCAGAGCTTTCCCTAGGAGGAATATTTGCCAGTAAAAAACATTATATATAAACAAATAATTGATTAAATGGAATAGGAGGATCAATGATGGGTTTCTTAGATTCAATCAGTTCATTATGGGATAAAGAAAAAAGAGCCTTGAAAAAATCACGTAAGTTACTAACAAAGGCTGAAGATAGCCGGCAGGAGGGAGACTTAGAAAAGGCTAAAGAGCATTGTGATAAGGCTCGGGATTATATAAATAAAAAGGAAAAGGTTCTGCATGGGAGGAAAGAAGAACTTTCAGAGATTTATGATGATCTCGGATGGCTTTATTATAATCTAGGTTTTGAAGAAGAAGGAATAAGAGCTGAAGAAAAATCACTAGATTTTGATCAAAATAATGTTGAAGCTCTTAATCATAAAGCTCTGTTACTCGCTAAACAGGGAAGAAAAGATGAAGGTTTAACATTCTTAGAAGATGCGATAGAGGTAGACCCTGAAGATAAGATGAGTTATGGCAACAAAGGAGATATTTTAGCAGACATGGGCCGGGAAGACGAAGCTGTGAAAGCATATAAAACTGGATTAGATGTAGACCCCGACGACTTGTCTTTTTATGACAAAATCTTAGATATAGCTTCAAAGGATGCAGAGATAATGACTGAAAAAGCCATGGCTTTGAAGAGAGACGGTGATTTTAGCTCTGCCATCGAAACGTTGAATCAGGCGCTCGACATTAATCCCGATGATGAAGATATTTGGCTCAAAAAGGGTTTGGTTTTGAAAGAGAATGATAAGCTCAATGATGCTGTAGTGTGTTTTGATAATGGGGTAGACATAAATCCAGATCGAAAAGAACTTTGGATGGAAAAAGGTACCGCTCTACATCAATTAGAGAGACGTGAAGAAGCTTTAGAAGCGATCGATCAGGCTCTAGAGATAGACTCAGAGGATAAGGAATTATGGAACGAAAAAGGAACGATCTTGTTTGAGATGGAGGATTATGAAGAAGCAGTCAGTGCCTTCGAAGAAGGAATAAACCTCGATATGAGCGATCATAGACTATTGAACAATAAAAAAGAGTCTCTTAAAGAGCTAGAACGCTACGAGGAGTTGGTTAAGATATGTGACCGTATCTTGGAAAGCAACCCTGAGGATGCAAGTGCTCTATACGATAAGGGTGTTGCCCTTCAAAAGTTAGGGGAAGATGAAAAAGCTATAGAGGCTTTCGAAGAAGCGCTATCTTTCAGTCCTCGAGATATAGATGCACTGAAACATGAAAAAGAGATATACAAGGAGAAAGAGGAATGGGGCGATGTGATCCGCATAGCTGAAAGGATGATCGAAATCGATAAAGAAAATATCCAAGCTTTGAACGATATGGGTGAAGCGTATTTAGAGAAGGGGGACTCTTCTACCTCTCTAGAAAAGTTTGAAAGGTCATTGAATTTAGAAGAAAATACTGAAGCGATGAGAGGTAAAAAGAAAGCTCTGCTAGAATTAGGTAGATACGATGAAGTGATTACGATCTGTGAAAGGATTTTAAATAAAGATCCTGATGACGTCCAGTCCTATTTTGACAGAGCTAAAGCCTATCGGAAGAAAGGAAAATATGAAAAAGCTATTAAAGATTCTAAAGAGGGACTCTCGATAGATGACTCAAGACAGGAAGAATGGAATTTTAAGGGCCTTTCAGAGTATAAAAAAGGAAGATATGAAGAGGCTGTGGAGAGTTTTGAAAAAGCCCATGAGTTGGATCCCAGTGATAAAAGATATTGGAATAATAAAGGACATGCCTTGAATAAATTAGAAAGATATGAAGAAGCGATCGAGGCTTATGATAAAGCCTTAGAAATTGATCTAGAAGACCATAAGATCTGGTACAGCAAAGCTCTTGCTCAAGAAGGAGTGGATCGTTACGAAGAAGCTGTTAGGTCATATGAAGAGGCACTAGAGATAGAGGATGAAGACAAAAACATCTGGTACAGCAAGGGAGCAGCACTGGAGTGGCTTGAGAGATTTGAGGAAGCGATCGAGGCCTTCGATAGGTCTTTGGAATTAGACCCGAGTAATAGATTCGCCCACATCCGTAAAGGCATCTGCTTAGCTGAGATCGGAGAACATGCTGAAGCTGTAAAATCTTTCGATAGGGCGCTCGATATGGAAGAATACGACCTAAAGTTACTTGAACGCAAGAAAACTTCGCTGAAAGAACTCGGTCGCTGGAGCGCGATCCGAAGCACGGCCGAGAAGATATTAGAGATTAATTCACAAAATGTTGAAGCATGGAGGGATAAGGCCGAGGCTTTGAAAAAATTAGGTGAAGCCGAACCTGCTCTAGAAGCCATGGAAAGAGTCCTCGAGTTGAAGGAAACTATAGATGATCTCAGAAGAACAAAAGATATTTTGAAGGAATTAGACAGATGGGAAGAAGTTGTGGAATACTGTGAAAAGATACTGGAGAGAGATGAAAATGACTTTGAAACCTGGAAAGATAAAGCCAAGGCCCACAAGTTCTTAAAGGAAAGGGAAAAGAGTATAGATGCCTTCGATAAAGCTTTGGAATTGAATCCAAACGACAAGACCTCTTGGATGCAGAAAGGTATGATTCTGGAGCATCTAGAAAGATACGAAAATGCTTTGAGATCTTATAACGAAGCTCATAAACTCGACGAGGATGACGTCCATCCGATTATCAGGAAGGCGGAAGCCCTGAAAAAGATGGAAAGATATGATGAAGCTTTAGAATGGTATGATAAAGCTCTAGAAATTGAACCGGAGAACACAGAATACCTTAATCTCAAAGGTGAATGTCTTATCGAATCTGAAAAATATGAGGACGCACGAGAGTACTTCGAGAAGTCACTAAAGATTGATGATCAGAACGGCGAGACTTGGAGATGCAAAGGTGAATTGGCCTTTGAGATGGGAAGGTATGAAGAGGCGATCAATTCTTTAGATACCGCGATCAAACTAGGAGTCGAGGACAAATCCACCTGGAGACTTTTAGCGGAAAGTTATGACCTCGCCGGTAGAAAAGAAGATTCGGTAGAAGCTTATGAAGAAGCACTTGATAAAGACCGAGAGGACGCAAACATTTGGTTCAAGAAGGGTCAGGTCGAATCGGAAGCTAGCGATATACCGACTCGAGAGGCGGTGGAAAGTTTCAAAAAAGCTACGGAAAAAGACAAAGAATATCAAGAAGCTTGGTTCGAGTTAGGCAGTTCCTATGAAGAAGTCGGTGAAATGAAGGAGGCTCTTTCTGCATACGATAAAGCTATAGGTCTCGATCCAGGAGATAAATATGCATGGAATAACAAAGGAAGAGTTCTATTGGAAATGGAAAAATTGGAAAAATCCAAAAGGGCTTTTGAGAAAGCTATCGAGATAGATTCGGAATTCCGGTCCGCCAATGAAGGTTTAAATGTGGCTGAAGACAGGGAGAAATCCAAAACACTTGAGAAATATGCAAGGGATATTTTGGAATACGAATGTAAAAGAGGTAAACCGGTCAGTAAAGAAGAAGCTTTTCAGAAATGTGATGTTCCCTACAATCACATCGATGATGTATTCGAATATATCACGTTGAAAGAAAGCATGGACCTAAATTCATTGTCGAAGGAAAGGAAGAATAACTTGGAAAACGCTTCTAAAGTTATAATTTCCGAACTTGCGGAGAAGAAAAGAGACAAGCTTGTTAAGGAAGGTATAAAATTATGTGATATCGTCACTAATTTCCCAGATAAAGAAATCAAGGATTGCAAAGAAGTCCTTGAATATATCAGAGCGGTCGATGAGATAGATGTTCAATTCGATGAAATCGACGAGAAGACTGAGAGGCTCCTTAAACACGAAGCTCTAGATTTATCCCCTGAAAACAGAGACTTTTTGAGTCTCGTTAAAAACTTGGAGGTAGGTATATTCCAGGCTAAAAAAGTTCAAGAGGCTTTACAGAAATTTGAAGGATCCGACTACCAGGCACCGAGCACTAAGATATCCAGCCTTACCGGTGAAGAGATCAAAAGAGAACAAAAGAGAGCAAAAAGTGAGGGAGCAAAAAGTGAAGGGAGTCCTTCTACGAAAAAAGCAGGTAGGGCCGCATCAGAACAAAAGAAAAGCCAAGAGGAAAAAGAAGAGGGGCAAAAAGTGACCCCTACATACGAGAACTGTCATTTCTGTGGCAAGAGCACCGATTACAAGCATGATTGTGGTGATCTTCCATTGTGCTCTAAATGTAGAGATGAGCATGCCGGCGAAGAATGTCCAGAATGTGGTGAATCGATAGGTAGTTCAGAGCCTATGGAAGATGAGGATATGCTTCTATGAGGGGCAACGGGATAAAATAGATTATTATAGACTTTTAGGCTCTAGTAAATTCTGAAAGATTTAAAATACTTTGGTTGGTGATTATTGATCATGAAAAGAGAAAGATCATTTGAGGGGATTTTCCCGGCGGTTATCACTCCTTTCGATGATAGTAGTGAAATCGATGAACAAAGGATGGGAGATTTTATAGATTATGTGATAGAAGGTGGAGTTCATGGTATCTATCTTCTCGGTACCAACGGTGAAGCCCCTCTTTTGACTTTAAATGAGAAGAAAAGAATCATAGGTGCTGCGATGAGAAAGGTTAACGGAAGAGTCCCTGTTATCGCTGGTACCATGTGCAATAGCACTAAAAAGACCCTCGAATTGAGCAGATATGCCGAAAAGAAAGGAGCGGATGCTGTTCATGCGATAGTTCCTTATTACTATCCTGTAACAGAGGGTTCCCTTAAAGAGCATATTGAGCAAATCGCAGATGAGATCGATATACCTATATTCCTCTATTCTATACCTCAGTTCACCGGTAATGAGATAAAGACATCTACTGTCTCTAAACTTGTTGATATTAAAGATCTAATCGGGTTAAAAGATAGTTCTAGCGATGTAGAGTGGTTCTATCAGACATTAGAGAAGGTCAGAAAAAAGCGAGAAGATTTCGTTCTCTTTGGTGGTAATGATTCTCTTATATATACCTATCTCACTTTAGGTGGGGATGGAGCCGTTACTGCTATAGGAAATGCCTTTCCGAGTCTAGTTGTCGATATTTATGAGAAATTCAAGGCGGGAAATTTTGAAGAAGCGAAAAAGAAACAAAGAAGGGTTTTAGAGATAAAAAATATATTTGATCACTATCCGACGATGTCGGCTGTAAAAGGTGCCTTGAAAGTCAAGGGGCGAGATTATGGAGATTTAAGAAAACCGCTTTATTCTTTAGATAAAAGCGAATTAAAGAGTTTAGAAGAGGGGCTCAAAAAGATAGATGTTATATAAATTAATAAAGAGGTGAGTATGAGATGGATTATGATAGATTAGATGGAAAAGTGGCTATAGTGACTGGAGCAAGTTCTGGAATAGGAAAAGCAGTTTGTAAAAAATTTGCAAGGAAGAATATAGAGCTTGGGCTGGTCGCTAGAAATGAGAATAAACTTGAGAAACTTTCAGAAAATCTGAGGAAAAAGCATTCTATCGAAACTTTGATCTTGCCTACAGACGTGAGGAAAGAAAAACAGGTGAAAGAAGCTGTAGAGGAGACTGTAGGTAAATTTGGTAAATTGGATATACTGGTAAATAATGCAGGCATAATAAGGTACGGGGAGATAGAGAACTTTTCTACAGAGGATTATAAAGAAGTGATGGGGACCAACTGCGACGGTATGTTTTTCTTCACTAGAGAGGCGATACCCCATCTGAGGAGTTCCAAGGGTAATCTGGTTTTTACGGGAAGTTTCGACGCGAATCATCCTCGCTCTTTCAACCCTATTTATGCAGCTTCGAAATGGTGGACTAAAGGATTTGCTCATAGTATAGAAAGTATCCTAGGTGAATCTGGGGTTGCTGTTACACTGATAAATCCTTCCGAGGTCAGAACAGAAATAAAGGATGAAGAAGGGGAAGAGTATAAGGAGAAGTTCGATGAAGAGGAAATTATAAATCCAAAAGAAGTGGCGGAAGCTATCCTTTTTGCAGTCGGCCAAGAAGGCAGCACTACTATAAGTGAGATGGATATATTGAGAAGAGATAAGATGAGCGATTTCTTCTAGTCCTGAGAAAGGCTTTTTTCCTTCAACTCATTTTCGATATCTTCTTTAGAGAGCGGCATGACCGATTCCGCTATTGAGATACCCTCAGCCCCGTCAAAATTCCCTCCGTACTTTAGTTTTCCCTCTGCTTTTGCACCTTTCATCATCTTGATATTACCCACGGCTATTACATCAGAAACGACGGTATTTTCTCCTAGGATGACATCGCCGAAAGATTCGATATTTTTAGCCTTACTTTTTTCACCTAAGTTGATACTTGGTCCTCTTAATTTACCCTGAATTTCTGTTCTAGGACCTGTCTCGATCTCACCCGATTTTGCTTCTGCGTGCTCCTCTATTTTAACATCGTTACCCATCCTAATATATCCTGAAGCTTCTATCGGTCCGTGTACAACCGTCGAATCTCCTATTTCGATATCGCTCTTACATTTTATCCCATCGTTGATTTCAGAGTTATCTGGGATAACGGTGCTTTTATCAGTACGGAGGGCATAATCATCCTTAGCTTCATATTCATTCAATTCTTTGATCAATTCTTCATTTTCTTTATTCAACTCTTTGACTTCGTCTTTTAAATCGAAAATTTCATATTCTAGGGTTTCGATCAGATCATCGGTGTCTTCAGAGAGCTCTTCTTTTTCTTTTTCACCCATCTTTTCGATCAAACTCTTTAGCTGATTTCCATGTTTATCTAATATCTCTTTTTTCTCCTTCAGCAATTCTCTCTTCTCATTTTGAAGTTTTTTAGTTTTATCTTTCAACTTTTTCACTTGATTTTTGAGCTTTTGTACCTTCTCCTTATATGACTCTAGTTTCTCCCTCAATTCCTTTTTCTTGAACATGCTCTCCCACAAAGGTTATATCATCGGATTATATAAATTTTTTACGAAATTTGCCCGAGGTCAGAATACGGTTTTTCCAATAGACTCATACATTTCTTTCTTTTTCTTGAAGTAATCATCGTTATCAAAATATATATTTTTATATTTTTCTTGCATTTTTGGCTCAAGCAGAGATTTTATGTTATCCCAAACCCTCTCCCTCATGTTCAATTTGTCCAAGTATACCTCCTCTATATTTAGGGATTCTATGGTCTCCTTCAATCTTATCAAATCTTCTTTCCCATCATTGAGATATGGAAATAAAGGTCCGATGAATACCCATACGTCTAGGTTTTCTTCTTTTAATTCTCTGATGGCGGATAACCTTTCTGAGATCGGAGGAGCGTTAGGTTCAAACTTCTTTCTGAAATTTTCATCCAAGGAGGTGATAGTAAAACCTATATCAGAATCCATCTTTTTCAGCAGGTCTATATCTCTATTGACAAGGCCTGATTTGGTCTGGATCAGGACTGGAAAATCGTGTTTTGAGAGCTGTTCCAAACACCTTCTAGTCAACTCAAATTTTTCTTCCGCTTCTTGATAGGGATCTGTTACACTTCCTATCCTAACCATCCCTTTTTCCTTCTTTTTCAATTCCTTTGAAAGAACATTGGGTATGTTTCTCTTCACATCTAAAAATTTTCCCCAGGTGCGTTCTTCCCTCAATACACAGGGGCCGTAACAGTAAGTGCACCCGTGGGAACATCCTCTGTAAGGATTCAATGCATAATCTGATTCTAATCGTGATCTAGAGAGAGCGGTTTTACAACTGACCGGATTGATCTCTACCCCTTCTATTTCGACTTTTTCGGACCCTAATTCCAATGTCTATCATCTCCAAACTCGAAATCCTTTTCTTCTGTGTCAGATTTTTCTTTTAGATCCATTCCAAAATCACTCAACCGAGTTTGGTGGAGAGAATCCTGAAGGACTTCGCTATATTTTTTCCATGTATCTATCTTTAT
>JAZKSP010000035.1:0-14039 GCA_036626005.1 Thermoplasmatota archaeon
AACAACTGTGGACTGGAAATACATTCGGACAAGAACGGTGCACACAATATCGGACGGCGGGCATTAGGAAAGCTCTTGAAGCCGCTTTCTAATGCAGGGGGCTTTGTGGCAAGTCCCGGAGCTGGAAGCGACGACCTGACCGCTCTGAGGGAGTTCTATTCTCTCATGAAGTTAGCGAGCGGAATGCAACCTCAGTAGCTTTGGTCAGAAGCGCCTTCCTTTAGGGAGGTGAGGATGTCACAGAATATTGGAATAAAGACTAAAGATTCCGAAAGTTATGTAAAAAAGGAATGATAGACCGCCTATCTTAAGAAAAATACTATTAACCTTTTTATCGGTAGCTAGAAAAACCCCATAACCGATCGATTTATCCGAAAATGGTTTTACAGGTTTTATCTTCCATGGAGTACCGTCATATCTCAAGCCGGCTATAATGTCACCGAGCAGATGAGAGAGAACACCCCCAATGATAGCTAGAAATATCGCCAAGCCAACCCGGATACCAAGAGAACTCCTAGAATATGTGGCTGTTAAAAAACCGATTATGCTTCCAAAAATAGCTGCAAAGATTATCCCAAATGTCAAGTTATGGGTCAAGACTCTATGTTCTATGGGTAAAAACCTGATCAGATCTGAGTCAGGTAAAGAAGAGGACAACACAGCAATGGTTATAAATGCTAGAGTGATGACGTTCAATCCGAACGGGATCATCAATAGCGAAAATATCAAAAGCGACAACCCTACATGACCTTTCCAGTTCATATCATCACTCAATATTATGAGATCTTTTGAACCCGGTTTTCATTATAACAGAATTGCAATACGATTATTCAGATAAAAACATTTTGATTAAGAACGCTCCGGAATTTATAGGACTTAACTCGGAACCCCCTTATTTAAAAGAGCCCAAAACAACGAAAATTATCTGAGCATGTTTTATATATGGCCTAATCAATTTCTCTTTTGATATCTAGTAATGCAGGTAATTCGAATCAGGATATCGGAAAACACTTATCTACACTAGATTTAAGTTCCTAGGCCAAAAAAAGGGAGGGAGGATCGGGGGTCCTGGCAAAGCATCTAAACCAGGACTCCCGAATTATCCCCTATAATTTTTAAGAATTAGATAACTTAACTAGATTGAAAAATAGGAAAAAGGTTTTGGTTTCAGATAAGGTCTAGTTCCTTACCGAGTTTTTCGTAAATCCGTAGGACCTCGTTAATATCGTCCTTGGTCAATCCTGCGTTGATCTGGTTTCTTATCCTCGCTTTACCTTTTGGAACCATTGGGTAAACTATTGCGAGTCCAAAGATCCCTTCTTCGTACAACCTATCGGCCAATTTTTGCCCCTTCTTACTGTCGCCTACCATAGCCGGAACAATCGGAGTCTCAGATTTGCCGGTATCGAATCCCATGCTTTCCATCTCGCTCTTAAAGTATTCTGTCATATCCCACAGTTTTTCAACTCTTTCTTGTTCTTCTTCAACCACATTGAGAGCCTCTTTGTCTATAGCCGCCACGTGTGGTGGGAAAGCAGCGCTGAGTAGCCAGGTCCTAGATGTGTTGTAAGCGTATTTTATCAGTCCTTCAGTACCTGCCAACATACCTCCGAACCCACCGAAGGCTTTGGAGAAAGTTCCCATCTGCATATCGATATCGTCCTCTAGTCCAAATTCTTTAGCGATACCGTAGCCGTCGCCGAGAACACCTTCTCCATGGGCGTCATCGACATAAGTCAAAGCGTTGTACTCGTCCGCCAACTCCTGGATTTCATCCATCTTGGCTATATCGCCGTCCATGCTGAAAACACCGTCAGTCAAAACTATCTTCCTGTTATAGCCTTCTTCCTCAGCCTTCTTCAAACACTCTTCCAATTCGCCCATGTCGGAATGGCTGTATATCATCTTATCTGCTTTGAACATCCTTTGGGCTATCATTATACCATCAATTATACAACCGTGGTTCAACTCGTCAGAGATCAAGACGTCTCCCTTTCCAGCCAGTTGAGGGATTAGACCCGCGCCCACCGCAAAACCGGTCTGGTAGGTCATACCAGATTCGCATTCCTTGAACTCGGCGATCTTATCCCATAGTTCTTCGTGTATGTCCATCGTTCCGGCGATAGACCAGTCGGAACCGGCGCCAGCACCGTAATCATCAATAGCCTGCTTCGCCGCCTCTTTGAGTCTAGGATGGTTAGCCAGATCAAGATAATTGTTAGAAGCTAACATTATGCATTCTTTCCCGTCCACCTTTACGTGAGGTTGCGACGGTCCCTCGAGATTTCTTATCGTCCATGTCAATCCTTCTTCTTTCATTTCCTCGTATTTTTCCATCAAATAATCGGTCTTCTTTGTCATGATATCCTTCTCCATTTATATGAGGAGAGATATACTCCTCGCAATCACCCTAATGAGTTAATCAACTTAAATTTTTCTAAGGTTCTCCCCATCCTCCTCCACCTGGTGTTTCTATCCTTATGGATTCTCCCTTAAGGAGTTCAAAAGTGATCTTACCTCTAGTCTTTTCTATTTTGTCGTTTTGGATCTTAAAATTATGTCCTACTGCGCCATCTTTTCCACCCATTACACCTTTAGGTGCACTTTCACGGCGTTCAGATTGTATAGAGACTTCAGCATCTTCTAGCAATTTTATCTCTCTTATTATTCCATCCCCACCTGAATTTTCACCTTCTCCTCCGGAGTCTTCTCTAAGCTTATACGCTGTAACTCTCAACGGATGTTCATTTTCTATCGATTCGATAGGGGTATTCTTGGTGTTAGTCATGTGGACATGTACTCCGCTTTCCCCTTTTTTAGATGAAGTGGCTCCCGCTCCTCCACCGATTGTTTCGTAATAGGTAAAATCCTCACTTCCTATGATAAGGTTGTTCATCGTCCCTTGGCTTTCCGCTGGTATCTTTTCGGGAAGGATCTCAAATAGGCTTCTCAAGATTAGTTCTACGACTCTCTGTGATGTCTCTACGTTTCCCGCCGAGACCGCGGCTGGCGGTTCTGGATTCAAAACGCTTCCTTCAGGGATATGCACATCGAGAGGTCTGTAACAACCGTTGTTTACCGGCACGTCTGCTGGTAAAAGACATCTTAAGACATAATATACCGCGGAATACGTCACTGGTTTGGGAGCGTTGATGTTCCCCTTTACTTGCGGGTCAGTTCCTGAAAAGTTAAACATCATCCTGTCATCTTTTATTTTGATCTGGATCTTCAACTTTACGTCATTTTTCCATTCCATGAAGTCTTCTGAGCCTACAATTGTGTTGGGTAGATCTTTTATCATGTTCCGAGTCCTCTTCTCTGAGTATCTCATCACTTGATCTTTGAAAGAATGATAATCTTTAAGACCGAATTTTTCTACTGTCTTCTTGAACTCCGTGGCCCCCTTCTCGTTAGCTCCTATCTGCGCTCTTATATCTCCTATCCTTTCTCTCGGTGATCGAGCTTTTCGAAGAAGTTCGATAACTTCCTGATCTATGGTCCCTTCATCCACCAAAAGTCTTGGAGATATCACGATACCCTCTTCTTCCAATGTCTCACTGTTTCCCGGCATTGAACCCGGTGTTTCACCTCCTATGTCGGAGTGATGGGCTCGATTCACTACGTAACCGAGCAATTCATCTTGAAGAAAAACGGGTTTTATCACAGTGATATCTGGGAGATGTGTGCCTCCTGAGTAAGGATCGTTCAATATCACCTGGTCTCCCTTACCTGGTCTGCAGTTCGAGACGGCGCTTTTCAAGGCATTTGGCATCGCCCCAAGGTGTACCGGAATGTGTTCGGCCTGAGCTATCATCTCTTTCTTTGGAGTGAAGAGCGCACAGGACTCGTCCTTCCTTTCTTTGATGTTCGGCGAGTAAGCACTCCTTTGAAGGGCGGCCCCCATCTGTTCCGGTATAGCGGTAAAAGCGTGTTTCATCACCTCCAGTTCTGTGGGTTTCAATCTTTTCATCTTTTCACCTCCATATCTATCACGCCTGAATCCCGGTTAGTCCATCTCCAATCCGGCGGAACAAGGATTGTAGAGTTAACTCCTTCGATCACGCTCGGTCCTTTACCTTCCTGTCCTTTAGAAAGATACTTTCTCAGGAATATCGAGGTTTCTTCCCATCCTTCAGAAAAGAGACATTTACGGTTCTCTGGATGATCCCCAGAATTCGAACTAAATGGAAGTTCTTCTATCTCCCTTTCCTTCACGATCTCGATATGGACTCTAACGATCTCTATCTCCTCTTCCTGGTTCGCATATCCGTATTTTCTCTCGTGTTCTTCGTGGAATCTTGCTGATATATCATCTTCTGGACCTATATAAGGGATGTTCATATGATAGCTTTGACCCTTGTATCGAAGCCCTAAGAGTATCCTCTCTTCGCCTTTCTCTTCTATCTCCGCTCTCATCTCTTTGATAGTTTTGTCGAGCTTTTTTTGGTCATCTAAAGAGGTCAGTAGAGTCTTGCTGTAGTCATGAACTATATCACCTGTGAGCATACCAAGTGCGGAAAAAACGCCTGCCATAGGGGGAATGAGAACCCTCTCCATACCGAGTTCTTCTGCTATAGATGCCGCATGGAGTGGTCCAGCACCTCCAAACGCTAGTATCGCAAAATCTTCGGGATCTACACCTCTCTCAACCGTGATCTTTTTCATCGTTCTAGCCATTTTTGAATTCGCCACTCTGAAGATCCCTCTCAGTGTTTCTTCATAATCCATCTGTAGTTGTTCAGACAGTTCTTTGATTGATCTCTTCGCTCTATCGTGACCTAATTTCATCTCTCCTCCCAGAAAGTAATCTGGATCGATGTAACCCATGAGCAAAAGTGCGTCAGTGACCGTCGGCCTCTTTCCTCCTCTACCATAGCAAACGGGTCCGGGCCTAGCTCCTGCACTTTCCGGACCGACTCTTAAAGCACCACCTTCGTCACATCTAGCGATGCTTCCTCCGCCTGACCCTACCGTTACGATATTGACCATCTTAGACTGTATCGGAAATCCTTCGATCTCTCCATGGTCTTTCCACGAAATCTCTTTGTCTATCACGGTAGCCATATCAGCACTGGTTCCTCCCATATCGAAAGTCACTATGTTCGGCATATCCAATTCTTGGGCGATGAAAGCACCTCCGGCTACCCCTCCCGCTGGTCCAGAATATAAACAATCCACTGCATCTACCTTGGAACTTTTTTCTAACCCTCCACCGGACTTCATGATGTACGGTTCCTTTCCAAATATATCGGTAAGAGAAGCGAAGTAATCTTCTACTAGGGGTCCCAAATAAGAATCCAGTAAAGTGGTTAATCCTCTTTCGTACTCTCTAAATTCCCCGGTCACTAGATGAGAAAGAGAATAGTTAAGGTCATATTCCTCTAAGACCTCGCCTATCTTTTTCTCCTGCTCTGGGTCTTTGTAGGAGTGGAGCAGACACACTGCCGCGGAAAGATCTTTTTCGCTGAGTTCCTCCGCTATTCGCTCAACTTCCTCTCTTTTCACCTCTTCGATAAGCTGGCCTTTAGGTCCGGTTCGGCAGGAGAGCCCGAATGTATTTTCCTTCTTTAGAGGTGGTTTTGGTTTCTGTGTTTCTAGGTCATACAGATCGGGTCTAGTCTGTCTACCTATGAACAGTATATCTTCAAAACCTTCATTGGTCAGAAAAGCCGATTCTACTCCTTTGCCCTCTATGAAGGCGTTAGTAGCAACCGTGGTCCCGTGAAATACGTTTTCATCGACTTCTATATTTTCCCTTTCCAGCGCTTTAGTTATCGCTTTTTCAGGCTGTTCTGGAGTAGAGGGCATCTTAAAATATTTGATCTTGTCCTCTATTACCACAAAATCAGTGAAGGTACCGCCGATATCAATGGATATTGACATGATATGGTAATGGTAGATATATCAAGTAAATAGTTTTTTAGGGGCTATCGGAGCTAAAAGTTTTTAAAAAGCAGTAATCTATGCTGAAATATGCAGGAAAAAAGTAGAGTTTTTGAAGGACTAGACAGATTACTTATAACCGGTTTCGACGCCTTTGGCGGTGAATCGATAAATCCAGCCTCGGAAGTTGTTTTAGAAATGGACGATATGGAAATAAACGATTGCCAGATAATAGCTAGAGAGATACCAACTATCTACGGTGAGTCTTCGGAAAAAGTTAAAGCCATGATAGACGATATCGAACCTGACGCAGTACTCCATATCGGACAAGCGAATGGAACTCACGGGATAAGGGTAGAAAGGATCGCCGTAAATATAGACGATGCCAGGATCGAGGACAATGCAGGTAACCAGCCCGAGGATGAAACTATAGTAAAAGACGGTCACCTAGCTTACAGCATCACTCTTCCTACTAAAGAGATCGTCGAGGCGGTGAAAGATGAAGGAATACCGGCCTTCCTCTCCTACAGCGCAGGCACTTTCGTATGCAATCATGTCATCTACACTACAGCCCATCATGTGAATAAGAACGATCTCCCGATAGATTATGGTTTCATCCACGTTCCTTATCTTCCTGAACAGGCCGTAGATAAAAAAACAAATCCGCCAAGCATGTCAAAAGAGACGATAAAAAGAGCGCTGATAACAACCATAAAAACGATCACGAAGGATCGTTAAGAGGGCAAAAAATCAAATATCCAACACCTTTATCCTTTTTACATGTCAGAGGAGAAGAAGGAAACAGTAAGGAAATACGCATTGAGGAATGCCGTCAAATTCGAAGGTGAAGCCACTGTAGGCCCTGTCATGGGGAAAGTGATGGGTGAGAGAGACGAGTTCCAAGAAGACCCACAGGGTACGAAGGAACTGGTGAACGAAGTCGTTGAAAAGATCAATCAGCTTTCTCTCCAGGAACAGAAGGAAGAATTAGAAAGGTTGATGCCGGAATTCTTTGAAGAGGAGGAAGAGGAGGAAGAAGATAAGCTTCCAGAGATCGACGCTGAAGATGTAAAGATGAGGATGGCCCCTTATCCTTCCGGACCTCTTCATATAGGTAATGCGAGGATGGTTATATTGAACGACGAATACGTGAAAAGGAACGACGGTACTCTTGTATTATTTTATGATGACACGATAGGATCGGAAACGAAAAGGCTTCTGCCAGAAGCTTATGATATGATAAAAGAAGGGCTGGAATGGTTGGATGTCGAATGGCACGAAACTTACTACAAATCTCAAAGGATGGACATTTACTACGAGTACGGTAGAAAGATACTGGATATGGGCGAAGCCTACGTTTGCGAGTGCCCTCAGGAGAGTCTGAGAGATAAACGAGAAGCGGGTAAAGAATGCGAGCACAGAGATCGTCCGAAAGAAGAGAATCTAGAACTTTGGAACAAAATGCTCGAGGGCGAGATCGAAGAGGGCGGTGCTGTTGTAAGACTCAAGACTGATATGGAGCATCCCGATCCCGCTTTTAGAGATAGAGTATTGTTCAGAATTTCCAAAAATGAACATCCGAAGGTTGGAAAAGAGTATTGTGTTTGGCCTCTACTTGAATTTTCCTGGGCAATCGATGATCACCTCGTCGAAATGACTCATATACTTAGAGGAAAGGATCTCGTGATCGAAGATAGGATGGAGGAATATATCTGGGATCTGTTCGGTTGGGAGAAGCCCGAATTCCTCCATTACGGGATGTTGCGTTTAGAAGATATAAATCTGAGTAAGAGCGAGTTTCAAAGAAAGGTAAGAGAGGGTGAATTCGAAGGTTGGAATGATCCGAGAACCTGGTCGATGCAGTCTCTTAAGAGGAGAGGCATCCAACCCGAGGCGGTCAGAGAGTTTATACTCGAATTCGGCATGTCAGAGACCGATATCGAAGTCGCGCCTTCCAAATTGTACTCGATAAACCGCGAGATCATCGATCCGGAGGCGAACAGGTACTTTTTCATCCCGGATCCTGTCAAGATAGAACTGATCGGGGACATCGAACCCGATAAAGCTAAGATCGCTAGACATCCGAGCGATTCGGATCGCGGCTATAGAGAACTGGATGTGGGAAAAGAGGTCTATATACCGAGGAAAGAATTGGAGGAATATCAGGGAGAAGAAATACGTCTGAAGAACTTCTGCAATGTTGAACTCGACGGAAAAGTGGGTAAGATCACCGGCTTCGAGAACAAAGACATATTGAAGATTCAGTGGCTCCGAGATGGTATTGACGTAAAAGTAGAGAGGATCGATGCTTCCTTAGAAGAGGGGCTCGGCGAGAAGAACCTGTCGGAGACTGAAGCTGGAGAGATAATCCAGTTCGAAAGGTACGGTTTCGTGAAGATCCAGGAGACCGATCCATTTTTGGTGACTTTCGGTCATCGGTGAAGATAACGAAAAAATGATTTATCACCTTCGAGGTTTAGACAACCATGGAACAACATAAGCACTGCAAGATATGTGCCAAGCCTATACCTTTAGATGAAGAGTTCTGCTCTAAAAAGTGCGAAGAGGAATATCAGGATATGGTGAGCAGTAGAAAGAAAAAGCAATACATATTCTATGCACTTCTCGTGGTATTCTTGATAGTCTTGTTCTTTTCATTTTACTGAAAGAGCTGATCCTCATGACTAAAAAAGTTATAGTCGGTGGGACTTTCGATCACATCCATCTCGGACATGAAAGACTTTTGAGAACCGCTTTGGCCGAGGGTGAAACTACCATCGGCCTTGTTTCAGACGAGATGCTAGAAGATTGGAAACCCGAGGTGGAGAACTCCTACGAGGAGAGAAAAAAGAAACTTGAGAAATTTTTGATCCCTTATGACGGTTGGTCTATAAAGAAGATAAATGATCCCTTCAAGAAAGCGGTAGAGGGTGATTTTGACGTTCTAGGGGTATCTTATGAGACAAAGGAAAGGGGAGAGGAGATAAACGAGATGAGGAAAGAAAGGAACAAAGAACCTTTGGAATTGATCGAGGTCGAGCCGGTTCTAGCCAAAGATCTACTCCCTATAAGTTCGACGAGGATCAGACAGGGTGATATAAACGAAGAAGGTGATAGACTGCGACCTGTAAGAGTATATCTCGGCTCGGAGAACCCCGTTAAAAAGAGAGGGGTTAGAGAGGCTCTATCTGATTATTTTGACCTAGAGATGGTCTGCGAGGAGATCGAGGGGGTGGAAGAACAGCCCTTCAACGAAGATATCATCAAAGGTGCAAAAAAAAGGGCTAAAGTTCCGGAAGATTTCGATTACGGTGTAGGAGTGGAGAGCGGCATAGTGCAGACCGAAGATCAGTCAATATCTCTTGAATATGTGGCTATAAAGGACCGCTTCGGCTTCACTTCCACGGGTCACGGTCCCGGATTTCCCATACCCGAGGGATGGATTAACGAATTGAAAAGTGGAGTCGCTCTTGGGAAGAAGATGAAAGCGATATTTGAAAACCGTTCTGAAAAGATCGGCGCTGTAGGTCTGCTCACCGAGGGACAGGTGGACAGAGAAGATTGTATAAAGTCGGCCTGTTTCATGGCCATGATACCTCGGCTGAAGTCCGAACTCTACCGATGAGTATAAGACCGGGAAGGGAAATATTTAATAATAAGTCCTAAGTATGCAGAAAATACCTTACACTGATGTATTATCTGGAGTGTAATAGCCTATGGCAACAGTATATGATGTTCCTCCGAACAAGCTGATAGAAGAAGTGAGCAAGGAGATAAAGAGCATAGACGGAATCCATGAGCCCGAATGGTCAAAGTTCGTAAAGACTGGCGTTCATAAAGAGAAAGCTCCCGACCAACCCGATTGGTGGTTCAATAGGGTATCCGCTTTATTTAGAAGCGTTTACTTAGAGGGGCCAGTGGGCGTTTCAAAACTAAAGACCAAGTACGGCGGGAAACAGAGAAGAGGGCCTGCCCCGGAGAAATTCGTAAAAGGCTCCGGCTCGATAGTCCGAGAAGGCTTACAACAGCTGGAGGCAGCGGAGTTAGTGGAGAAAACAGATGATGGGAGAGTAGTGACTTCAGAGGGTCAGTCCTTTTTGGATAACAAGGCTCATGAGATAATTGAAGAGATGGCAAAAGATAATCCTGAGCTCTCTAAATATATTTAAAAACGTTTAGGGGTGTTTCCATGACTGATGAAGACGAACTGGATGAACTAAAAAAGAAAAAGATGCAGGAGTTGAAGGAGAAAAAGGAATCTGGAGAGGCTCAAGAGGAAGCTAAACAGCAGATGGAAGCACAAAAGAAGGCGATGCTCAGAAAAGTCATGACTCCGGATGCGAGAGAGAGGTTGGGAAGAGTCAAGATGGCTAGACCAGAACTCGCAGAACAGATCGAGTCTCAGATCATAGCTCTAGCTCAGAGAGGGGGAACACAAGAAAAGATCGATGATGATACTCTCAAAAAATTATTAAAAAAGCTTAGCGGTCAAAAGAAAGAAATCAATATCAAAAGGAGGTAAAATAGATGTCAAGCAACAAATCAGGTCCGAAAAAACGCAGACTCTTGAAGAAGGGTAAACAGAACAAAAGAGTTCCCGCATGGGTGATGCAGAAAACCAATAGAAACCACACGGAAAATCCGAAGAGAAGGAACTGGCGTAGAGACGATATAGACGAATAAATAAAAAGAGAACGAGTTGGTGTAAATAATGGTGGACACTGAAGAGAGAATCATGAATATCCCCCTCACGGAAGCAAAGAAAACCCCTTCCAGCAAAAGAGCGTCTAGAGCGATGAAACTCATCAGGGAGTTCGTTTCCAACAACATGAATGTCCCTAAAGAAGATGTTTGGATCGATTCGAGTACCAATGAGGCTATCTGGGATCGCGGAATTAAGAAACCCCCTTCGAAGATCAAGGTGAAAGCGATAAAATTCGAAGACGGGATCGTGGAAGTCTCCATCCCGAGTGAATGATCTATGCTGAAAAAATATGCTATCGAGTCTCATCCATATATAGGTGTCTTTTCTGCCGGTTCTGAAGAACTTGTGGTTATACCTCCGGTTGATGGGGGTGTTTTCGAGGAAGCTCTTGACTGCCCTGTAGTGAAAACAACGATAGGCGGAACAAGAGTTAACGGCTCTCTTATGGGGATGAATTCTAGAGGAGCCGTAGTCTCAGACATAATCGAGGATAGAGAGATAGAGAATCTTTTAGAACACGTCGATGTAACAGTCATACCCGATGCCCAGAATGCCTTAGGTAACAATATTCTATTGAATGATCATGGAGCCTTAATACATCCCGGTATCGAAGATGAAGCCCAAGAAGCGATCGAGTCTGAACTTGAGATCGAAGTTAGGAAGGGTACGATAGCCGGAATAAAGATGGTCGGATCGGTCGCCGTGGCTACAAACAAAGGAGTCATCTGTCATCCTCATGTGACGGATGAAGAGATAGAAAATTTGGAGGAGCTTTTCGGAGTGCCGGCGAGCAAGGGCACAGCGAACCATGGTTCCGGGTGGATCGGTACTTGCCTTGTTGCAAATACCGCGGGTGCGGTAATAGGTAATGAAACTACCCCTATCGAGATGGGTAGGATAGAAGAAGGTTTAAGATATCTCGAAGATTGAGTATAGGTCTATTTTTTATAATGAGAAGGCCCATATCTCCGTTTGATCTGGAAGATCGGCCTTTATGAAGTCCAATTCAACTCCTAGTTTGTATTTTTTATCTTCCGGATATTGCGATAAGAATGGCTCGAGAGTTTGTATATCTAAAGAGAGCCCCGCGATCTTGAAATGCATCGGCACAGCGATTTTAGGCTCTATCGCCTCTATAGTCTTCTTAGCTTCTTCCGGACCAATAGTGAAATTTCCTCCTACAGGTATGAATAAGAAATCGACATCTCCTATCTCTTCGATGAGATCATCTTCTAAAAGATGCCCTATATCTCCTAGATGGCAGAATGTAGTACCGTTCATATTGAACCTGAATATAATGTTCTCGCCCCTTCTCTCTCCTTCTTTTTCGTCATGATAAGATCTGAAACCTTTCACATCTATATTTTCGAAAGTCCTTTCACCTGGTTCTCTAACGATCTCACTGTTCTTTTTCTCGACTTTCCTTACAGCATTGTGATCGTAATGATCGTGTGAAACCAGTATAATATCTCCTTGAACATCAGGCGGATTGATACCGATACTTCTACCGTCGTGTGGGTCTGTAATCAGAATATTTTCTTTGCCACCGATCTCAAAACAGGATTGTCCATGCCAGCGGATCCTCATATTTATCTCATTTCAGTTAAAAGATATCTATAGATTTAGTTTTTTTGCACAGTATTTCTATATGCCATCCTCACCTATAAATAAGGGCTATATCTAATTTGAGATTTGTTAGGAAACTTATGAGTGAAGTGAAGATAAAGTTGGTGGAGTACGATCCGACCTGGGCCGAGGATTTCCAGCGGTTGAAAGGAACATATATGGATTCACTTGGAGACCTGCTGATCGGAGTCGAGCATGTTGGGAGTACCGCTGTTCCGGGTCTCTGTGCTAAGCCTAATTTAGATATCGACCTTGTGATAGAGGATTATTCTTCTTTCCAGAAGATTATATATGCTCTTGCCGAACTGGGATACGAATATCAGAGCGACTTTGGTATCGAAGGTAGGGAGTCTTTCAGGAGAAAAGACGAAAAAGTCCCTTGGGATGGCTCCAACTCTAGAGAACATCCTCATAATCTATACGTTTGTCCTCAAGACAGTAGAGAGTTGAAGAGACATCTCGCCTTCAGAGATCACCTCCGGGAGAACGAGGATTGCCTGAAGAGATATGGTGATCTGAAAAGGAGGTTAGCTAGAAAATACAGTGATGATCGGGAAGCTTACACGGAAGGTAAAACGAAATTTATCGAGAGAGTTTTGGAAGAGATCATGTGATTTCCATTTTTGATTTTAAGAGTAGGTTTAATTAACTGGTATTCTAATCCATGACTATGACACCTGAACTCGAGATACGTGAACTAAAGAAGACTGATAAGAAAGAAGTTATAGAGATGACATCTGAGATATGGGATGGAAGGGATTATATACCGGATTATTTTGATCGGTGGGCAGAAGAAGGTGGATTCATCTGTGGAACGGTAGATGATGAGATCGTTGCGCTAGCCAAGCATACTTGGCATTCAGACGATATACTTTGGCTTGAAGGTCTGCGAGTGCATCCCGAGCACAGAGAGAAAGGATATGGACGGGCGATGATCGAAGGCCAAGTAAACTATATCGATGAGCATCTTGATTACCGAGTTGCTAGATTTCTAACGTCGAATGATAATACACCTGTGAAAAAAGTTGTAGAAGATATCGGATTCAAACTCAAACAGGATTACGATTATGTTAGAATGGATGATGAAGATTTAGAGAAGATGGAACCTCCGTTAGAAGAAGAGATAGAGAGAGTTCACCCAGAGAAGCAAGTGGATGAAGTTATAGATATGACCCTATCTTCAGAGGAACTGAAAGACAACGAGGGCCTTTACCTTTCCAGCTGAGAAGGCTCCTCCTTTTAAGGAGGTGATGAATCAGCTTAAACTAACTTTCACTGACCCCTCTGATTGACACTTAAATAGCCAAAAAACGCTGTGAAGACAAGGAGATGGAAGCTGAAAAGACAGTCAAATCGGCCGTTGTTGAATTGACCAATGTAAAGCGGAAACAGATTGAACAGATGTGGTCGAACTATCAGAGTTGGGTGCATACAGGTAAAGAAGCTGATAAGGTGTACAGTGCACACAAACAACAGGCCGAGCGTAATCTTGACACAGACGATTTGAAGAACGGTAAAGCGTATCCTGTCTTTCTTCGCAAAGACTTGATCGAGTTGAGAGACTGTGAATCTGAACTTGCGGACTACTTCTTTAAGATTCCAACCAAGCAGAGATACGGCGGCATCAAAGTCCCGATCAAAACACATATGGATATTAAAGATGAACATGAGGTTTGCATGACCAAACTCTTGAAACGGAACGGCCGTTTTCATCTCCACATCATGATCAAGAAGGATGTGTTCCTGCAGGGGCGTTACGACGGAGTTTTAGGCATCGATCTTGGCTTGAGACAGCCAGTAGCGTCAGTGGCGTTACCTGATCGAG
>JAZKSP010000162.1:0-2582 GCA_036626005.1 Thermoplasmatota archaeon
TCGAGATAAACAAGACTTTCTACAAGCTTCCCATGGTCAAAACCGCGGAAAAATGGAGAGATAACGCGCGGGATGACTTCGTTTTTAACTTCAAAGCATGGCAGGCCCTCACTCACACGTCTTCTAGCCCGACGTGGCGTGGGAATAAGAGCGGTCTTTCAGACTCACAGCTGGACAACTTCGGTTATCTGCGACCTAACGAGGACGTTATCGAGGCATGGGAAGAGACTAGAAAGATCGGTGAAGCTCTCGACGCAGATGTCTGTTTGATACAGACGCCGGGCAGTTTTGACTGTAGTGAGGAACACGAGGAGAATATGAAGGAGTTTTTGCGTAATATCGATCGAAACGATCTAGATATAGCCTGGGAACCTAGAGGTGATTGGAAAGAGAATAGAGAAAAAGTTAAAGAGATCTGTGATGATTTCAATTTGATTCAAGTGGTTGATCTGCTGAGAGAGGAACCTCTTTCCAACCACGAGGTGGCCTATACAAGACTCCACGGCCTAAACAAGGAGAGATACGACTACGATTACGACTATTCTGACGAGGAGTTAGAAACGCTAGCTGAAAGGTTGAGAGAGCTCTCAGAAAAACACGATAAAGTATACTGCATGTTCAACAACTACGAGATGTTTAAAAATGCAAAAAGATTAGAAGAGATTTTATGAAAAGTTTTTGATCAATAGTCTACTTCTCTTCAAGTTTCTTCTCTAATTCAGAGATCCTTTCCTTCAACTCTTTTATCTCTTCTTTTTCTTCTTTCTCTTTGGGTTTCATCATCTGTTCATAGGTAGATCTGATTGGCTCTAGAACATTGTCTATCCTTTCGATGTAGTCCATTTCAGTTAGTTCCGTGAACTCCTCTATCTTTTTCGCTAGCTTCGGTCTTTCCCTGCCTATATTTTCCCAAAATTCCTTGTAAATGTCGTCATGTTTCTCTGGTATCTTTGACATCTTTTTGTCTAGTTTATCTGATATCAGGTCCCACTTTTCAACTAACTTTTTAGCTTCTTCGTGTTCCTCAGCAAGTTCTTTCAATTCCTGAGAAATACTCTCTGAGAATTCATCCCAGGTGTCACTGAGATCTTCTTCTTTGTCCTCGAGCCTGTTTCGTCCTTCTTCCAATTCTTCTCGTACCTCTTTGACCATATCGAACCACAATGGGTAAAGGTCTCTCAACTTTCTATCTGACTTGGCCATTATCTCCCGACTTTTTTCAGTGTGTTCTTCGATTATATCACCGATAGACTCTCTTCTTAATTCGATCTCTAAAGGTATCTCTTTAAGATGGAAATTCATCTCTTCAGTAAAGGCCTCCCATTCATTCTTTAGATTTTCTATATCCTCCTCAGGGAGTTCAGTTTTTGCTAACCTCTCGATGTTTTTCTTAACTACTTCGGATTGTTCTTCCCACATCTCCTCGATCTCCCCCCAATATTTTTCTGGACTGATCTTCAGATCTTTAAAATTCTTGTCGACTTCTTTCTGCATCTCTTTCCAGAATTTCTTTATATATTTCGGCGCACCCATCTCAAAGTCGCCGAAAAGATCGGTAGGTGTAAAAGACTCTTCTGACCCCGTTTTAATCTCCTCCTTTTCTTCTTCCTCTTCAGAGCTATCTTCAACCATCTCTTTAACTTCTTCGTAAAGATCCATAGAGAGCATCTGGTAGGCCATGTCGTCCTTGATCCAATCGCTCTTGATTTCTATCTCAAGGCTTTCCAAGAACCCTTCCATCTCATCTCTCAAGAATTCATTTTTGAAATTTTCCATCAGTTCGTCGTCTTCTTTTCCCTTATCATACACATCTAAATATCTTTCATATAAGTCGTCGGTTTTATCCATATTGATCACTCCCTTTTATTGGGTTATTAATAGCCCAAGAGCTTAATATATTTTTTTATTTTGTGTTTTTTTATGTATTCATTAATCTACTATTTTTCTTCAAGAGGACAATCCTTATCGGTACAAGGAGGTATCTTATTCCCGTGGGGGCATACAGAAGGTGCCCCCATCCTTTCACATATCTCATCTATCATCTGGAGATCGAAGATGTGTTCGAGTTCACAGGCTTTTTCATGCATTTCGTCATCAGAGATGTCAAAAAACTCTTCTAAAAAAACTTCTAATACTCTATGAGTTCTGACTATCCTTCTTCCCTCTTTCAGACCTTTTTCTGTCAATTCAACTCCATGATAAGGGCGATAAACAACATAACCTTCCTCTTCCAACTTAGGCAATATCTCTGTAACTGAGGGAGAAGACACATTGAGATCCTTAGCTATCTCCCCAGTCTTCACCGGACTATCATCTTCTAAAGATAACTTATAGAGCGTCTCCAAATACTCTTCTTTAGTTTCTTTTTTCATCTAAATCTCCAAGATGAATACACTTAGTTAAATCTTCTCCAAGAAGAGAACAGATAAAAAATATAGCGGGGAGTGGATTTGAACCACTGGTCTCCGGGTTATGAGCCCGACGGAATATCCTGGCTATCCTACCCCGCTGTTGTGCACTTGAAACTCAAAACTCAATTCTGGGAATGTTCATACAGAGATGTTTCTTATAAATTTTTCCTT
>JAZKSP010000163.1:0-2524 GCA_036626005.1 Thermoplasmatota archaeon
ACGAAAATAATTATAACTGTCAAGAATTATCATATCCCATGGATGCTAGATATATCCCTCTTATCGAAACAGGTCCCGAGAGACAGATGGCCATCGACGAGGCGATATTGAGGAGTTTCGATCGAGGGAACTGTATTCCTACATTTCGTTTTTTCAGATTCAAACCTTCAGCTATCACCCTAGGATACTCTCAATCTATCGATGAAACCATCGATGTCCAGACTTGTGAAGACTATGATATCCCCTATGTGCGAAGGATAACCGGAGGCGGGACCGTTTTCCATGATTATGGGGGCGAAATAACGTACTCCGTGGTCACAGAAAAGATAGAAGGGGACATCGAGGAAAGCTTTAGAGAGCTTCTTGAGCCGATAATGGAGACCCTCAAAGAATTCGGACTCGAACCGAAATTCAAACCTTATAACGATATATTGGTAAACCAGAAAAAGATATCCGGTAGCGCCCAGAGGAGAGGGAAGAAAGGGTTATTACAACACGGAACGCTGATGTTTGCCACGGACCTGGAAAAACTAGCTGAGATATTGAAGATCGATCATGAAAAACTCGAAGAAAAAGGAGCTGAATCATTTTTAGATCTCGTTACTACTATAGAAAAGAAGACAGGAACAAAACCCGAGCCAAACGAATTGATCGATGTGATGAGAGAAAAATATGAAGAGTACTTTGGGAAAAAGATAAAAAGGGAGGAGTTGAAAAAAGAAGAGATAGAACTCGCAGACGAATTAGAAGAGAAATACAGATCGGAAAAATGGTTGAAAGAAAGGAGATGGAGATAGATATGGATATCAGAGTGTCTTATGGAAGTGCTTTGGAACTGGGTCTTAAGAGTGGAGAAATTGAAGAGAAACCGACGACGGCTTATCTTATGATCCCTGGAGAAGAGAAATGTAGAGGTGGATGTAATTTCTGTCCACAATCTGAAGGAGATTCTAAATGGTTGTCAAGAGTTTCTTGGCCCCTTTTCGATCTTGAGTCAGTTAAAGAGAAACTTCGTAGATCAGACATAAAACGGATCTGTATTCAGTCACCAGACATCCCTGATTACGAAGAGAAACTAAAAAAAGTCGTGAATGAGTTGGATAGCTTGGGGAAGCCGATCTCTTTATCCGCACCACCTTTAGAGAAAGAAACCCTCAAATCAATGAAAGGTTCGGTAGAAAGAGTAGGTATAGGGATAGACGCGGCCACCGATTCCCTCCGCAGCGAAGCTAAACCCTCTTATCAACCGATGGTTTTTTGGGATTATCTGGGTAATGTAGTAGATATCTACGGGGAAGGAAAGGCTACAGCCCATATCATAGTTGGATTGGGGGAAGATTTTGGGGAATTGGTCTCTGCTGTAAAAAAATCTATCGAAGTAGGAGCTGAGGTTTCTCTTTTTCCTTACAACGATGGGAAAGACGGGGCTGAACTGCCTTATTATAGAAGAGCACAACTGGTCACCTCACTTATAAATAACAGGATGGGAACGAAAACTGCAATAAAGCTTATCTCTGAGAAACCGCGCAAAGCTCTAGCTATGGTAGATGAAGAACAAGTTTTCCAAACCCAGGGTTGCCCTAGATGTAACCGGCCTTATTACACATCTTCACCTGGAGATGAACATAGGAACTTTCCAAGAAAACCTAAGGCAGAGGAAATAGAAAAGATAAGAAAAGAGATCATCGGAGATGATGATTAAATGGATCCCATCGAGAGAACGATGAGAACTTATGATCAGATCGCAGAAGAGTACTGTAAAAAAACAGAAAGCGAGGGTGACAGGAAATTCCAAAAAAAGATGTTGGATAGAACATTAAGTTTTTTACCCTCCAATCCTAGAATTATCGACCTTGGTTGTGGAGACGGTAGAGATACTCAATATCTACAAGAGAAAGGAGCTGATGTCGTAGGGATAGACCTCTCTAAAAGCATGATAGATTTAGCTAGAAAGAAATATCCGGAATGCACTTTCTTACAATCTGATATGAGAGATACAGTCTTCCCGGATGACACTTTTCAAGGCGCTTGGGCGAGTACTTCTCTTTCGAACGTTCCAAAATCAGAACTATCAAAAGTTGAAAAAGAAATTTACAGGATTGTCGAGGAGGGCAGCATCTTCTGTTTTAGTTTCAAGGTCGGTGAGGGAGAAGGTTTTGAGGAAAGTTTAATAGAAGGATTCGAGACATATCAATCTTATTACACTTTAGAAGAATTAAAGAAGGATCTGAATCTTTTTGACGTGATCGACAGCAGAGAGTATCCCGGTGAGATATTCAATAACGGCTTTATATACGCCTGGGCTAGAGCTAGATGATAAAGTAAGGTAAAAAATCCTTTCAGAAAAAGCCCGAGAACGGCCCTAGATAATATCCGGCTGCGAAGGTTCCTCCGATCAGCACGATAAGGATTATGTAATTTCTAAGGCTCCAGCCAAATATCTTTCTACCATCTAATGGTCCTAGGGGAAGTAAGTTGAAACCGCCTAAGAAAAGATTGACATATGCGACGAATGCCAATATGA
>JAZKSP010000164.1:0-2515 GCA_036626005.1 Thermoplasmatota archaeon
CAAAAAATAGCCGAGATGTTGGATTGTGACGAGAAAGAAATTTTCGACAAGAAAAAAAGATCAGGTATACTCGGATATTTCAGAGGAGGATGGGATGCCTATAGAGAAAAAAAGACGGATATCTACAATAATAACAACGGACTCATAAATCACGACCATTCTATCATCGGTACGCCGGTATGGGCTGGCAAACCGACTCCTGCGATAAGAACCTATATCAAGAAAAGAAAACAGCACTTTCAAAAAGTGAGTTTTTTCTGCACCTACGGCGGTAGCGGTGGTGAGAAAACATTCGATGAGATGAAAAATCTATCTGAAAAGGAACCGATAGAAACCTTAGGAATATCAGAAGATGAAGTGAAGGAGGAAAACTTCGAAGTTAAAGTAAAGAAGTTCGTGGAAAGTATAGAAAAACAGGGATCAAATAAGAAAAAATGAAAGGTTTTTGGTTTTATAGAGTGTTAAAGCAGAAAACCCCACGGCTCTGCCGTGGGGATGAATGCCACTTTCACTTACCCCTACCTAATGGATACTTAAATACTCGGAGCTATATGTTCTAGGTAGAGGTTCCAAGCACGGGCCTGCAGAAAGTCTGAAAAGACCGCTTTTGCAGGCAGGGGCCGATCATGAATTGACATGGTGTTGTGGCGCGGCCCTTTGAGCTGGAAGCGACGACCCGACCTCTGTGTTTGGGTAAAACGAAAAGTCGGCGAGCGGAATGCAACCTCCGGGCTTGTGCAAGGAGTCAGTGGCTCCGTAGGAAGCCTCACCCTTTAGGGTGAAGGAGGACGTCACGGCGCATAAGTTCCTTCGAGTACTGTCTTTTCTATAACGTGGCCTTTCATCGCTTCTTCAAGGTCTTCTTTTTTCGCATTTCGTCTTAAATCGAGTACGGTATCAAGTGCATAGAGTTTGAACTTGTATGTATGCTCTTTATCAGGAGGATTTGGCCCACCGTACCCCCATTCACCATAATCGTTCTTTCCTTCTACAGCTCCGGGTGGAGTCTGGTTTTCACCTATCTGACTAGTATTCGGTTCGATATTCCAGAGGATCCAATGATCCCACACTTTTCCAGCGGGTTCGACCGCGTCTGGATCGTTCATTACTAGAGCCAATGATTCGGTTCCACTTGGTACTCCACTTATCTCCAATTGTGGATTCACGTTATCTTCAGTATAGCCATATCTTCTTGGTATACTCTCCCCGTGGGAAAATTCAGTACAACTCAATTCTAGACTTGCCATATTATCACCTGACCTCTTACCTCAGGAGACTATTAGACTCGTATATTAAAAATATTTCGTAAGGGAGAAGTTACTACAGCTCTTCTTTTATACCCTCGAGTTCCTTTTTTATCCCTTTCAGTTCATTTCGAAGGTTTTTGATCTCTTTCACCAGTTCTTCTTGACCACCTGGGCTGCCTCTTGAAGGAGATCTTCTACCTCTTCCACCCATCATTCCCTGCATCATCTGGGCCATAGGGTTCTGACCTCTACCGCCTTCGCGTTCTCTAGCTGCGCCTCTCTCGGACATCTCTTCTTTTCGCTCTTCCATACGTTCGCGGATCTTCTCTCTCAAGTCTTTCTCTTCTTCCTCGTCCATCTCTTCATGCTCTTTCTCTTCTTCTGCCATGATATCGGTAAATCATTTAAATGGGGTTTTAAAAAGTTGTTCACATTATTTTTACTATCTTAAAAAAATTTTCCGAGACACGTTTCAAGCTCTTCAAGTTCGCAATGAGATATCGCATGATCGGTATCGAACACCACTTCACTTTTTAGACCGGATCCCGTGATGATGGAAACAACGTCTGCTCCCTTTTCGATTCTATCCTCTTTCCTCAGTTTCTTCAAAGCCGCTATACCAACAGCGGAGGAAGGTTGACAGAAGACACCCTCTCGAGCTAACTCATTTTGGGCCGATGAGATATTTTCGTCCGAAACTCTCTCGCAGATACCCTCATGTTCTTCTAGTTTCCTCAGTACATCGTTACCTCCTGGAGGTAAAGGATTCGATATAGCGCTCGCTATAGTGGTCGGATTGGACCATCTTTCTATCTCATTTTCATCAGATTCGAAAGCCTTACAGATCGGAGAACATCCCTCCGCTTGGACACTCACAAATTTGGGCATTTCATCGATAATACCGCTCTTCTTTAACTCTGTGAATCCTTTAGTTATTCCTCTAAACAGACCACCTGAACTCGTAGGTATTATCACATAATCAGGAAGATTCTTTTCATAAACTTCGAAGGCGATGGTCTTATAACCTTCAACTCTAAAAGGAGAATTCGAATTTGTGAAGTATATCTCATCGCTTCCAAACTCAAAGCTTTCGTAATAGAGGTCGCCATAATCACCTTCTACTTTGATGATAATGGGTTCATAAGTCCTGATCTGTTCGATCTTCTTATCCGGGATGTCAGAAGGAACGAGAACGAAAGTCTTCAACTCATGTCGGGCTCCGTAGGCTGAAACACTGGCGGCCATGTTACCCGTGGAGACCGTACCTA
>JAZKSP010000036.1:0-12623 GCA_036626005.1 Thermoplasmatota archaeon
GCGTATCTGTATTCGATGTTACAGGCGCCCTCTCGACTCACCATACAAGGTCCAACAGGATTAGAAGGAGTACACTCTTCACCGAAGAGTTCGCACTCTCTAGACTCTATCACTCCTCTAAGAACCCCTCCACACAGACATCCCTCGGGTTCCTCAAACTCCCTATCTTTTAATCCTTCTAAGACTCCGGAGAACTTATCTCTAGCGGAATAGGAACTATATTTATCTCTCAGTTTTAGTCCGGATTCTGGTATCTCGGGGAAACCCCTCCATTCTATATCTTTAGGCTCGAAAACCTCTTCGATTATATCTAGAGCTTTTCTGTTTCCCTCTTCTCTCACAACTCTACCGTACTCGTTCTCAACTTCACTTCTACCTTCTTCCACCTGTCTCAAAAGCATCAGGACAGTCATCAAAAGATCGAGAGGTTCGAATCCAGCTACAACCTGCGGTATAGAATACTTATCTGATAGAGGTTCGTAAGGTTTTGTACCTATTATAGTGCTGACATGACCCGGCTCTATAAGTCCGTCTAAATCTACTTCACCCATCTCTAGAATCGCTTTTAATGCTGGAGGTATCACTCTATTACAGGCAAGTATGCTGAAATTTTCCGGCGGTTCCTCAGCTATAACGTTTGCAGACGAAGGGACGGTCGTTTCGAATCCAACAGACATGAAGATGACCTCCTCATCCCTTTTTTCAGCCAGTTCTACTGCATCGTCTACACTGTAAACTATCTCTACATTCGCTCCTTCACTCCTGACCTCGGAGAGCGTCATATCCTCTCCAGGAACATTTATCATATCTCCAAATACAGCTATAGTTTTACCGTCTTCAGCAAGTTCTATCATCTCTTCTATCTCTCTTTGAGTCGTAACGCAGACAGGGCATCCGGGTCCTTGAACTATCTCTACACCAACTTCTTCCAGCATCGGTTCGAGGCCGTGTTTTACCAAAGTATCTTGATGGGTTCCACAAACGTGCATCAGTTTGATCTTACGATCGCTATTCTCTATCTCCTCTATTATCTGTTCGGCCTTTTCTTCATCTCTAAATTTAAACTGATCTAAATCTGGTTTCATATTATTCCTCCACAGCGGTCACTCCAACTATCTTGGTCTCTTTTCCCTGCACGATATCTGGTTTTGCATCACACTCTGGACAAGATATCACGGGGACCTGATAATGAACGCTAGTCCTGTCTGAGTAATTAACGCCTCCTTCATATCCGCATCCCTCACATTTTATTTTCGATTCAACGTTTTCTATATCCAGCTCAGAACCCTCTAGGATAGTATCCTGACTTAGGGTTTCGTAGGCGAATTTGAGCTGATCGTCTCCAAGGAAAGTCAGCTCTCCTACCTTTATTCTAACTTCTTTAACTCTATTTACGTCTCTTTCCTCCAATTCTTCTAACAAAGCGGAGACCAGTTGGTTCATCACAGAGTATTCGTGCATCGAACCCTAATTCTATTTTGGTATGATATAAACCCTTTGCAGAGATCAACCAGGCGAGAAGAGTTTAACAGCTCAGATAAAAGCAAAACAATAATTAAACACCTGCAAATACAGGACTATGATTTTGATAGCCCATGGAGGAGTGGGAAATCCTCGTGAAAACGATCCTAGAGTGAGAAATGCAGTGGAAAAGGGCTATGAAGAAGGGATGAGCGCCTTTGAAGCTGTCATCGCCGTCGTCGAGGAGCTAGAAAACGATCCACTTTTCAATGCCGGTAAAGGCTCAAGGTTGAGATTAGATGGTTCAGTTCAGATGGATGCTGCCGTTCAATCTGAAGATAACATAGGAGCTGTTGCGGCTATAGAAGAGGTCAAGAACCCTATACGTATGGCTGAAATAGTTCACGACTCTCCTTATCTGCTTTTAGCCGGAGATTCCGCCACAGAATTGGGTAAAAAAAGAGGTTTCGAATTTACCGACCTGAAAACAGAAGATAGGATCGATGAATTGGAAAAGATGCGGTCAAAGCTGGGGGATGAAGAAGATTTAGAAGACTACAAGAAGTTCTACGACGAGATGCAAGGGGGAACAGTAGGCTGTGTGGCATACGAGAACGGTGAAGCAGCCGCTGCAGTCTCGACCGGTGGAACCAGCTATTCGATAAGAGGTAGAGTGGGAGATAGCCCCTTAGTAGGTAGCGGTTTTTATGTGGGGAAAAATGGAGCTGTGGTCGCAACTGGTAAAGGTGAAGAGATAACTAAAAGACTTTCGTCTAAAAGTTGTCATGATGTGATAGGAGAGTACGGGCTGAAAAAAGGATGTCAGATGGTTGTAAAAGATTTTCCTGAAGAGCATACTTTAGGGTTGATCGCAGCGAACGATAACGGTTGTTTTTCAGCTAACAATAGAGAGATGGCCCGTGCCTCTATAGAAGAGTAGATCCCCCGGGCTTTAATAATTAGGTTTAAATGGAAGAAGTAATTAGAACTTACAGTAGTAAAGTTCATACATATAATAGAACGGGATAACGTGAAAGACTTCTATCAGCTTCTTGAGGAATATCTCGAATACGAAGGATATGAAATCGTCGATAGTGAAAAAGGTAAGACTATCGTCGATACAGGAGAGGAAAAATTAGCTCTCATTATTGCCGGTCCAGTAGTTCACGAAGATGACCTTCTCAAATTGGAGGAAGCTTCTGAAAAGAGTATCTTGATAACTACAGAAGAACTTCCCTATGAAACTAGAAAATCGATATCCGAAGATACTTCAGTCTGGGATCGAGATATACTGATAGAAAAACTAGGTGAGATGGTCCTCGAAAAATCGACACTAGAAGGTATAGAAGAGGGTGAAGAGGGCTTCAAAGGGCCGGAGAAAGAGTTCAAATTCGATATCGAACATGAGACGAAAGAAGGAGTTCTAGAACCTATAATCGATTTTGAAGAGGTCTCTGAACTTGGAGAGAATCTTGTGGGGGGTTTCAAATATAGGTTAGAGGTGGTACCCCATTACGTTTTCGAGTACGAGATCAAAAAGGATGACCAAGAGAGCGGAAAAATGTATTTGAACGCGGTTTCCGGTGAAATCAACTTTTGGGAAAGACCGTTCAAGATGATCTCGGAATTGAAGAGGTCTCACGTTAAATTAGAACCAAACATACCTGAAGAGAACAGCAAAGAAATGGCTTTAGAATCCTTACAGGAGAGACACACCGAGAAGAAGGAGAAGAAATGGGAAGAAAACGGAGCTACGATCGTCGAGAAGAGTCACGAAGGGCCCTCTGAGGAAGATATAGAACTGGACAATAAAGGGATGGTATACGTGCCTATGTGGGCTGTAGAAGGCACGGAGGGCATCGTTGTGATCAACGCGGCTAGAGGGAAAGTAGAGAGAGAGTTGTGAATTTTTTTAACTCACATTCTTTATAGATTCTTCTAGTATCTGTATCGCTTTATCTACCTCGTTTTTAGTTAGATTCAAAGAGGGTCTAAACCTGATGGATTTTTCACCCGACTTCAAGATCAACAGGTTGTTCTCAAAAGCTTCGTCCATAACCTCGTCCCTCATGTCGGTCGATTCAAGATCAAAAGCACACATCAGACCTTTGCCTCGTACGTTTGAGACAGCTTCTAAATTCTCTCTCAGGTAATCAAGAGATTCAAGTAGATGGTCGCCTACTTTTTCAGCGTTCTTGATCAAATTTTCTTCTTCGATTATTTCCAAATATTTTGTTGTCCTAACCATGTCGACAAGATTTCCACCCCATGTAGAATTTAATCGGCTTGACTCTTCAAAGCAGTGGTCATCGACTTCTTCTACTCTATCGCTTGCCATTATCCCGCAGACTTGAGATTTTTTACCAAAAGCTATGATATCTGGTTCGAAATCATAATTCTGATAGGCCCACCATTTTCCAGTTATCCCCATTCCAGCCTGTATTTCGTCCAGTATAAACATTATGTCGTTCTCATCGCATATTTTCCTCAACTCTTTGAAGAATTCAGAGCGGAAGTGTTTATCTCCACCTTCGGCCTGGATCGGTTCTATGATCAGAGAGGATATATCCTTTCCTTCACGGTCTATAGCATCTTTTACCTGTTCTATACTTTCTTCTTCTTTTTCCTTCACACTTTCCAACACTTCTTGAGTTACCGGAAATCTAAGAGCCGGAGCTTTGACCCTAGGCCAGTCGAATTTAGAGAAATATTTATACTTTCTAGGATCGAACGTATTTGTCAAAGAAAGAGTATAACCAGATCTTCCATGAAAAGAACCTTCGAAATGTATAGCTTGATGCCCGAGTTCATCCTCTTCTCCTCTAGCAAAGTTCTTTCTGACTTTCCAATCCATAGCAGTCTTCAATGCATTTTCTACGGCTAGGGCACCCCCACTGATAAAGAAAAAATGCTTCGCCCAATCAGGCGCCGTGGTTTCAGCGAAAGTCTTAGTGAATTCAGCCAACTCTAGAGTGTAGACATCTGAATTCGAAGGCTTATTTACGGCTACACTAGCTAATTCCTGTAGAAAATCTTTCTCGCGTAATTTTGGATGGTTGTGTCCTACGGGAAGAGTAGCATAGAAAGTAAACATATCTAGAAACTCTTCTCCGGTTTTAGAGTCTCTAAGATAGCTACCATGGCTACCTTCGTGATCATAAATGATTTCCTTACCATCACCGATAGTATACTTCTTCATCACGTCATGTATCCTGTCAGAAGAGGTCTTATTCATTTTTCCACGATTATCCCAATGGGAGGGGATATTAAAATCTTCCTTTTGAAGAAAGATTTACATCAAAAAAAGCACATAGGCGGCGATCGCAAGTACGATAGGAATGATGATGGCCGGTATCCAATATTTTAATTCCCTCTCATTTTTTTGTATAGGCTCTTCTTCCATTGAGAGGAGTTCATCTACACTCATTGGTTCTTCTTTCTTTTGGGGTTTCCTTTTGACGACATTCTTTTTCTTATCCTTTTTGGTTTCCTTTGGTCTTTCTGTTTTCTCTTTTTCTTCTGTTTCACTTACCTCGGAAGTTTCTTTCGTTTCCTTTTCTTCTTTCACTTCTATTTCCTCTTCCTTTTTCTCTTTTTCTTCTTTTAATTTCTCTTTTTCTTTTCTTGTATCCCGGAATATCTCCTCTTCTTTTTCCGTTTTCTGATCTTCTCTTATAGTGAAAGGTTCCTTTTTTCCGCCTCTTTCAATATCTATGTCCTCAAACAGCAAATCAAGTGCGTTCATCAGCCTTCTAGCAGTAGACTCTTCAATATCGGTTTTCTTTTGAAGTTCTTCTGGACCGGCCTTATAGACGTCTTCAAGAGTGCGAAAACCACTGCCGTATATCTTTTCTCCGGCCCTAGGCCCCACCCGCATCATATGAGTGCTGAAGTCTTCGATGTTCTCTTCTAATAACTTTGATTTCTCTACACCTTCATATATCTCTTCCTCTTCAAGATAATCTAAAACCTTTTCAGCTCTATTGTGACTTTCTTCATAATCACCATATCTTAAATACTTCCAAGCTAATTCAAGTTCCTCTTTATAAGTAGAGAGATTTATCACTTTTTCTTCTTGTAACTTATTTTCTATTTCAGAGAGTTTATTGGAAATGTCCCGAATCTCTTCGAGTTCCCCGTGCACTGACTCAATAAGTTCTTCAGTCTCTTCAAATCTGCCTTCAGAGAGCCCAGAATCTATTTCCTCTAGAGTCTTTACAAGATGCCATCTCTTTTCTTGGAAATTATCATTTTTAAAATATTCTACTTCTTTCTTTATAGGTTCAAATTTCTCTTCCAATTCCGTAGTACATTTTGGGCAGGTGTCCTCACCTACAAACCTTTTCCCACATCTATCACATTCTTCAGTGAGTTCCTTGATATTACTGATAATCTTTTCAGCCTTACTGCTTCCGATACCTTTGACTTCTTTCAGTTGGTCCTCTGTCAGTTCTGTCAACTCTTCTACAGTTTGAACATTCAAAGTTTGCTGTATCCTTTCCGCTAACTTAGGGCCGATTCCTTTGACATCGCTGATCTCTGTTTTTTCTTCAGTTATGGTACTCATACGTATTTTTATCTATGTATTTACTAAATATAATTTTGGGATGAAGTGGACTTTAAAAGAGAAAAAAGTTTTGGTTTGATTAATTTCGAAGCTCTTCATTGACAATCATGACATCGTTTATGTAGAAACCACCGAAACCTACTGTATTATCTTCATAGTTATCGTATCCATCATCATTGTTGGTCACCACGCGGAAACGGAGCAGTATGATTTCTCCAGAATAGTCTGACAGATCTATATTCAATCTCGTTAATTCATCTGCGGTGGTCCAGTAGTTACTATCTCCATCTCCAGAGACACCTGTTGCTGCCCTGCCTCCGAGATTTATAGATGACCAGGATTTACCTTCGTCTTCACTAACTTCTACTCGGAATCCATCTGGAGGCAGTCCAGGTTCTCCATTTATATTGAATTTGAATTCAGCATTCAATGTGACTGACTGAGCATTCCTCATATCTATAGGATCAGTTATGAGACTGTTATCGATCCCAGGTTTGAACCTCTCTTCCCCATAGTCACCATTCCACCATGCAGTGGTTTCTTCACCTTCCATGTCTGTAGTATTCCTCAGTTGCCATACGTCATGCATATCTCCATCAATATCTTCGTCCCACCAATCTCCACTTCGTGTCACTTCGACTTTTACATCGTCTATCCACCATCCGCCCGGAACAGTGCTACCTCCAAATTGCTTATAATAGAATCTTATACGAACAGTATCTAAGGCGTCTTCTGGTATATTATAATCGTCTCTCAAAAGATCGATTTTGACACGTTCCCAATCCATTGTACCACCGGCACTTTGGCCGTTCCAAGCCCACTCGATGTTATTACCAAAGCTGTCAGTTACTTGCTCTCCTTCAAGCAGATTGCCAGTATAAGGTCCGATAGAGGGCTTGATATAACGCCAATCCGTCTCTCCTGTTGTTTGGTTCTCGTATCCTATTTCGAGATAACCTCCATTAACACCCTGTAACAGTCTATATTTTTGCCAGAAAGTGAGCCAGGCAGAACTTGTGTTGGAAAGGTCTAACTCCGGAGTTACAGCGTACTTGTCAAAGTTCTCTTTTATCTCAGCTGTGAGTTCATCCGATGAGTTACCTAGTGGAGTTGGATCGCCGACACTACTGATATTCTGTGGGCCTGAGAGATAATCGCCTATCTGTGCGAATATGTCTTCTAAATTTGAGCCATCTTCAGAGTAGTAATATTTACCATCGGATGTATTAGCTATTCTCCACATATTATATTCTACTGTTCCTGATTCAGTATCGGAGATATGTGTATGGTCTCCGCTATCGCCATCTGAAGCACTAGAGGTGGGATTACCGTTTGGCGGTGTATAATGTTCTAGGTTTAATCCTATAGTATAGGCCGGGATATCAAGGTTTAATAGACCTTTCCTCTCTATATCTGGATTGAAATCGATATTTTCCCAGGTCCCAGGTAATGGGTCTTTATAATGCCAATATTTCCCGAGATGGTTACTGTAAGTGTCTTTGATTATATTACCATTATTATCTCTTTTCAAGTCTCCCCACGGGCACCAAACATCACTACCAACATCCAACATATGGTCTTTGTAGGCTGAACTATCATCTGATTGGTAATCCGCTCCATCTGTCAAAGTGATCACTGCTGGATTCAACTCGGGATATGAAGACTTGTGGTCGTAAACGTCTGTATAGGCCATACCGGCTGCATCCCAGACGGGCGAACTCGATTTAGGACCTGTATTATTGATAGCCGTTATTACGTCTTCTTTTCCGCCGTTTGCCAATTCAGTCATCTCAATAGCATGCGTGGGCTTAGTACCCCCGTATTTAACCACACTCACAACCGAATCCTCGGAGAAGTTCTTGACCATGTCTCTAGCTGCCTCTTTAGCCACCGTTAGAAAATCCCTACCATCCGGGGCGTCCTGCTCGACCATAGATTTAGAATTGTCTATAACTATACTCGCTATCACATCAGCCTCTCTAGCGATATCCCCCACCGGCTCTTCCATAAAGAAGCTGTTCGGATCACTCCTGGCGTGATCATCCACTTTTTCTACACCTTCAGTTTCACCCCAATCACCTGTCACATTAGTATCAATATCGTCATAATCGCCCAGATAGTCGATAGGTGCTTCTCCATTGATGTTAGCTATAGTCGCCTCCCTATCCCATTTATCAGTACCATTCTGCATATCATCATAGAAGTAATAAACCGGATGTTTGAGAATAGCTTGATTATTGAATTCCATCATTTTGTCCCCGCCATCATCTTCTATTTCATCGGTCCTACCGATTGGATCGACTCTCACCTTTAAAGATCTGATCCCACCGTAAGTTGGTGTCCAAGAGACTTCAGCTGTGGTAGAACCCACGAAGACTTCAAAATGTGAACTCCCTTCATCAGAGTTTCTTGAGGAACCTTCAACCTGTACAGTTTGACTAGCCACGTGATTCCTTCCATCCTTGAAACGCACAAGAGCGGTTCCAATGTCATAACCTATATTTTCTATCTCGGCGCTCAACTGGTATGACCCTCCAGTAAGAGGATGATCCGAAGAGGACTCGATATCGTAATCAGTAACTCTCAATTCCGTCCTATCGTCTCTTTTACCGAAATGCCAAAGTGAAGTATAAATCAATTCTTCACGGGCGCTCTCACTAGAGACATTTACCTTTCCTGCAGGCCAATTCTCGAAAGCACCATCTTCTATCAATGGTTCGTCGATGCGAGTAGGATTGACACCCATGTAAACTGTCTTTATTGAGGCGTTGTTATAGGTGGAAGCAAAATTATGTTCTCCATCTTCGGACTTGAAAAGAATCTCTCCGTCATCGGTAGGCTCAAATGTAGTGTATTCTTTCTCTTCGACCTTATACCTAAGTCCGTGTCCTAGATTGTTATCTTTTTGCCCCATCAAAACATCGGTTTCCGCGGGATTAGTATTTACAGAAGCGATGCCCATCTTTTCAAGTAAACCACTGCTTACTTCATCCAAAATATGTTCGCCTATAAACATCACATTTGCGCCATTTTCTTGATCATCTAGATAGTTTTCTATTTCCCCAGTGAAAACATTATCGTTCTCACCGGTCACCCAATAGATCGCATTGAAGTTTTCCATCAAACTCTCCCCGGGACCTTCTCCATCAACATAATAATAGTCGTAATCGATCCCTTCCTCATGTCCTAAGCGATCGAAGGAGTCCTGTATTTCTGCAGTAACATTCTCTTCGGGGTCATAATTATTATATTCCTGCGCATCGACTAAAAGCGTAGAGAAGTGAACATTCACTTCTATATTGTCATCGGTAACCTCCAGATCTTTATAGGTTATATCGTTGTTCCCACGTGTCACTTCATCTATTTCATTGAAGTAATCTGCCTTAACTATGAATTCATGCCTGCCGAGTTCATTAGCAACCCAGCTGAAAGTAGTGGTATTTGTACCCCCATTAGCAGGGAGGTAGACCTGATTATTACCCTCTGGGGTGAGGATCTCTTCACCCTGATTCCTGACCGCCCTAACAGGTACTTGAAGGTCCTTAGGACCGTTATTTCTCAAGGTAGCATTTATCCTCAGCTCGTCTTGGAACATCGGAGCTGTCGGCTCAATAGTTTGAGAGCTAACTGAAATATCTACACCTGTTCTTGTAGTCATATTAGTGAGCCACTCGATGACTTCTCCAGCCATCGTGATTTGCTGACCTGGATTAGTGATATTTCCGAATAAGAATGTGTTCATAGCGGTTCTCTCTCTTTTTATTCCTTCATAACCCGCACCAAAATATGGGGCTGAAGTACTATCCTCTACTAACGTGTTATTCTCAGTAGCGTCCTCTTTTAGAGATGTGATATTTAGATACTCACCTTCGTTTATCGCATACTCGAAATCGCCGTAAGTCCCATTTTCATCCAACTTTGGATTTATTAATTTACTTCCTCCCTCGAAAGGTTCACGATCTCCAAAACTATCGATACCAAGTTTCTTGTCAAGGTCGCTATTCCCGAAATTTATCCTATCAAGATTTGAACCGATAAGCCAAAGAGTACCATTCGTTAAGGAATTCTCTAAATCACCTTCAATATATCTAGTCATACTTGATAAAACTTCTTCATTTTCTAGATAAAGGGTTTCTTCGGTATCATTACCAGTCATCCAAATCGTCATACTGTACTGTGAAAGTGTTTCCTCTAGGTTGAGAATCTCCTCATTAGATTTAACAGAATACATATTATGGGCCATGTTCAAACCTTTTAAGGCGTTATCCATCAATTTTCCTTCTCTAAGACCTTCATGGAGATTGTCTCTAACCAGCAGGATATTTGGATCTACATGAACCGTTTCTTGCCACTCATCTCCGGCCCATTCATCGTCATCAGGGATCACCTCGAATGTGATCTCATGGGGTCCATGTCCCTCTATCGTATAGCTTGCGGTTACCAGAGTAGGTGCGTCCCCGTATGAGATAGTAGTGGTCTCATTACTACTGAAATTGCCCTGGTTATCATCATTAATTTTCCAATGTGCATCTTGATCTATCTCGCCTTCGTTGAATACTTCCGCATAGATAGTAAAGTCGTTTTCATGGGACGGAGAACCAGGTACGAACCATAGTTTTCCTATAACCAACTCTTCTTCATAGTACTGGAGGGGTTCTTTGCCAACATTAAGAGAAATGTACTCCGGATCTAGAGAAATAATATCATTTATCTCCGCGTTTTTGTGGGTGGCATTTATCTTCACCCTGTATCTATCATCATCTGCACCTTTATAGATCTGGAATTTCTCCTCAAATTTCCCATTGTGAGAATGGTTTAGTTCTACAGTTTCATACGCTGATATTCCGGAACCTCCATCTTCCTTAACCAGAACATCATCTGCATAGATACTAGCTTTTACCGTCATATTTTCTGGTTCGAATGACCCCTGACTTTTCCAGATAGGTGCTGCAACTTCAGTTTCAATGGTTATGTTCTCATTGGGTTCCGCATAATCTCTCCAATCATACTTGTATTCGATATGTGTGTTTCTAAGATCTACGATATTTTCACGGTCATCAAGCAACATAGTCTGGTAAATGATCCGATTAGTACCATCCTGCCGGATAATCAGTTCAGCGGTAGAATTGCTATCGATACCCCAATCATCAGTGGATTCTTCTTTCAAAGTCCTTTCTTCACCAACATTCCAGGAAGAATCGTCATCTTCTAGAGTTACAGGAGCTGATTGACCGTCCACAAATAAAAGGAAAGTCAAAGAGTCGGTATCCAAGGATTGTCCCCCTTCATGGGTGATTACCACCTGATCGTCTCCGTCCTGATACTTATAATTGGCATCTAGTTCAACATTCAATTCTCCTTCAGGACCTTCCAATTGCGTCACGGTCGCAAAGACACTCCCGAACAACGCGACCGTTATCAAGAGGGTCAGGATAGTTCCTAAAACTTCGGAAACGCCTTCTTCATCCACATCCACGTTGAACTTTCTTTTCAACATGGTAAAATCACCCTTTCTATAGACAGATCAGGAGCCACTAAGTACCACCTCGTCTACATAGAATCCAGGATCTGCAGTAGACTCCTCGTAATGCTCGTACGAGCCTGTAGAGGTGATCATCCTGAACCTGAGTCTTATTATTTCCCCTCGGAAGTCTGAAAGATCGGTTTGTAGTCTCGAAAGGGAATCTGCGGTAGTCCAGTCGTTACCTGCCTGGACACCCTGATACGAATCATTACCACCATGGCCCGAGACTCCCCACGAAGACCGAGCACCAAGATTTATCGGCATCCAAGTTGTACCATCATCAGTCGTTACCTCTACACGGAATCCATCCGGGGGTGCACCAGATTGATTATTTATGTTGAATTTTAGGAAAGCACTCAACTCTACACTTCTTGCATTTGTTAGATCGATTGAACTTGTTATCAAGCTGTTATCGATCCCCGATTTGAAGTACTGTCCCTCTGGATCAGTCGGGTGAGCGTTAAACCATGCAGTCGTATCAGAACCGTCTTTATCTTCGACGTTCTCTTCTAATCTCCATACGTCTTGATGATGTCCTTCAACCTCTGTTAATCCTCTGCTAACCACAGTTTGCACGTCGTCGATATACCATCCATACCCTGTACCTCCCCCATACTGAGTATAATTGAATTGTATCTTTACATTATCTCTATAATCCTCGGGCACGTATCGCATTATATTCAGACTAGCTCTTTCCCATTCAAAGCTACCTCCTCCGCTGGTACCACTCCATGCATAGGTGACATTGTTACCAAAGCTATCTCTCCTTTCAACATCTAGTTTTAGATTGCTGTTATAGGTACTTCCAGAGGGTATAGCATATTTCCAAGCCCATTTGTTACCATTACTATCTTCAGTCAACCATTCCGCTCCATCGCTATCGAATACAGAATCATCCTTTCCTTCAACCTGGAACCCGACCATGATGAATCCACCGTTGGTTCCAGAGACCATCCTGTATTTCGAGCGCATGGTAAGACGAGCCTGCTCGTATCCGTCTAGATTGAAGGAAGGAGTTATAGCTGTTTTATTCACATTCTTTCCGTAAACGAGTTCGTCATCTCCACCTCC
>JAZKSP010000037.1:0-12291 GCA_036626005.1 Thermoplasmatota archaeon
GGAGCATCTGGCTCATAACCAGACGGTCGTCGGTTCAAATCCGGCCGGGCCCATTGCCCTCACTGGAGGAGATTGATTTGGTACGAAATTTTCAGAATCCATCATAATTGGGAGATTCTGATTTTAACCTTTCAAAAAATCTAACATATCTTGACTGGTGGAAGAAATTGAGAAGTAAAGTAGTCAAGCTCAAAAGGAACAAAAACAACCTATTCTGTTTTTTCAAAGATTATGTTCCATTCAGAACTTATACCATTCCAGGACATCTTGTTCCCGTTCTCAGAAAATGAATAATAGATAAGATTTTCATCTTCCGAATCTTCCTCGGTAAGTCTCATTAGATTTTTTTCTTCTTCGAGCTTCCAAGTACCAGTTTTGATATATGTAAAATTCGAGTAAAGATCTACTTCATAGCTGTACGTGTTGTTCTCGGAGAAAAAGTAATATATTTGATTATTGGCTTCATGTCCGTTCCTTTCAATGATTTTCCATTTCCCGATCAGGTTTTCACTTGCATTTCCATCGAATTGGCCGAAATCGTATTCATCCTTCAGAGAGTTTGTCTCGTTTTCCTCTAAAGAAAAAGAAGTTGAAAGACCAAAGGCAACTACAATGATTATTACTACTCCTATCAAGTAAAAAATCTTTAAAGCCGAGTCCACTCCCCCTTTGTCGCTGTCAGGAGAATTCGATCCCATCCTATCAAACTCTTCATGGAGGAAGGGTATACTCGATCACCTATCAATATATAAATCTAAAACTTAATAAGGATTTTGGAGAGGGTTATTTGAATCAGGTAGCGACTCGTTTGGAGGCTGATAATACGGTTTAAAGTGAGTAAGCTTTACTAACAACCTTTATATTAAAAGAATCATCTCTTATCCCTCTCACTAAATCACGGAAGAAAACCCTAAATAATTAATGTAAATATAAAAATAAATTTTTAGAATCTAACAAATTTGAAAAATGTGAATAAACTTTAATAAGTTTCGAGTGAAACACAGTACCGATATAATGAAAGCATTAGTAGACGGAGATATAAATACCATTACGAATGGAGCTTTCAAGGGTTCTATTTTGATCGAGGATGGTAAGATAGTGGATATAGGTAAAGAGATAGACATCCCCGATGAAGCGGAAATCATCGATGTTAAAGGTAAAACCGTCATCCCCGGGTTGGTCGAAGCTCACTGTCATACTGGAATACATGAAGAGGGTGAAGGTTGGGAAGGTAATGATACGAACGAAAGATATGACCCCATCACACCACATCTTCGAGCTTTAGACGGTGTCAATCCAGATGATATAGGTCTAAAGGAAGCTGTTAAGGCGGGGATCACCACGGTTAATGTAGCCCCTGGTTCCGCTAATCCCATAGGGGGTCGATCGGTGGCTTTGAAGACTGTTGGCTCGAAAGTTGTGGACGAATTAGTACTTAAAGAACCTACTGGCATGAAGATGGCATTCGGGGAGAATCCCAAGCGAGTCTATAAAGAACAGGACAAAATCCCTTCTACTCGGATAGGAACAGCGGGTCTTTTGAGGAAAACTTTCTCAGAAGTTGAGCTTCATATGGAAGATCGCGATAATGAAGAGGAGGACTTCGAACTACAGGCTTTAGAGCCTGTTTTAAAAAACGAACTTGTAGCGAGGGTCCACGCCCACAGGGCCGATGATATCATTTCGGCTATAAGGATCGCTGAAGAATTCGATTTTGACCTAGTGATAGAACATGCTACCGAAGGGCACGAAATAGCTGATTATCTTGCGGAGAAAGATGTTCCAGCAGTTGTAGGTCCTTGTCTCTCTTCAAAATCAAAAAGAGAAAACGCGGCTAGGACTTTTGAAACTCCAAAGGTTCTAGCTGATAAAGGAGTCAAGGTTGCACTGATGACAGACTCTCCAGTCATACCGATAAAGTATCTGAATCTTATGGCCGCGTATTCGGTAAAAGAAGGGATGAGTGAGGAAGAGGCTTTGAAAGCAATCACTATAAATGCGGCCGAGATCTGCGGAATAGACCACCGTGTAGGGTCTTTAGAAGAAGGAAAAGATGCCGATATAGTGGTATTAAATGGTGCCCCTCTAGAAATCAAATCGAGAATCGAAAAGGTATTCATAGAGGGAGAGGAGATAGAGACAGAAGAACTGTAGACTTTCGATACCGGGACTTTCAACCGAAAAATTCCAGCGTTTTTCCCTCTCCTTTCTCTTCCTTAACGAGGTCCTCAAAAAGGTCTATCTTGATCGGGATAGCGAACTTTGTAAATATACTGCTGACTATGGCCTCCCCTTTATCGAGACTAGCTATGTTTTTGCTGTCTTTAGATAGATCTTGGGCTGCACTCCCTATTATCGCGTCTCTTTCGCTTTTCATTTCATTGCCAAGGATGATCTTAGTATTCATGTTAGCGAGTATCTCTCTCGGGATCATACTCGATAATTGGGTTACAGCTATAAGCCCTATGCGGAACTTCCTGCCTTCTCTCGCTATCCTGTGAAATACGTTCCTGCCAGCACGGTCCCCTAAAACTCTAGGAGCTTCTTCTATCACTATACCTACCGAGGGTTTATCTTTCAGCTCGTCTCTTTCTTTATAATTCCTGTAATTTTTGAAGATCGTATCGGCGATGATACCACCTATCATGAGTTCCTTGTCTTCAGGGAGTGAACTCGTATCGAGTATCACCTTCTTACCGTCCTCTACAGCTTTGACGATATCGTCTATAAGACTTTCAGAACCTTGATTGACGAATACATTCCCGCGCGGTCGTACACTGTTATTTTCGACCGCTAGATCAAAGGTGAGTTTCAGCTTTCGCTTGAGAGCGTCGAGAGTCGTTTCTTGTATCCCTGATCTCTCGTTAGGCTCGGCTGTGAGTATCTTTTCCAGCCAATCTTCGCCGTGATGGTTATAGTAAACATACATCGCCTGTTTCTGCGCTTCAGAAAGATCGATTATACCCTGAAGATTCCATGGTCTTAGTACGGAGATATTGATCCTTAAGTGGTAGCCTCCGGAGGGGGGATCTGTAGAATAATATTCCACTTTTTTATCAGCTTTGGGATGATCCTTGACGCCGGGCTCGTTTCTTCCATAGTACTCATCATGAGGATCTATCACGAGTATGCCCGCGTATTCCTTCGGGATGAGTTTCCACAACATGACCTTTACCAAGTTGCTCTTACCTCTTCCAGTAGTCGCGGGTATCAACATATGGTGTGATAGCGCCTCTTTACCGTTGATATGTATAGGTACGTCGAGAACTCTACTACCGCTCCTGACCCTACCGAGGTAAAGACTGTTCTCTGGCTCTTCTAAAAACTCGAAATCTTTTTCATCGACTCTTTCGAGATCTCCAAAGAAAGGCGGCAGAATCTTTGGCTTTCGAGGTTCAGCGTCTTTGACTCTCACCACGGGCTTCGCCGTCGCGTATATGTAATTCCTGATCTCCTCTTCCATTATATTGGTCTCTTCGTAACCTTCGAGAGCCATGCCGCTGATCCTCTCGATATCGTCCTGTTCCAGAAGAGAGCCGTATTGTAGATCTAAAACCTGCATTATCATATCGTCTATGGAGAGAAGATCACCTATCTCGATCGTCCTGCCGCTCTTCTGTCGGATCTTAACTTCTCCATATTCTCCTCCTATTATCTGCCCTATAGACATGTTATCATCTCGACTCAAATATTGCTCAGCTTGTCGTGTGCATTACAAGCGTTTATCTTGTCTCTGAAAGAGTCATTCATCCTATTGTCGCACATATTCTTCAGATAATCGATCTCTTCGTCGGTGACCCTAGCTTTCTTGTCAGCCTCTACAAGACCATATGGATAGCCCAAAAATATAGGATCTTTAGCTTGAAACGCGAGTTCTCCGAGTACTTCCTCTACATCCACATCTACTTCTCTATAGAATTCGGTCCTGAAGGCATATCTAGAAGAAGGATGATATTTCACTATGTACATCTCTCCTTTATGATCCGGGTGTTCGTTTTCTGCGATAGGATGATAATACCAAGGATCTTTATCGGTTTCTCTCGCGAGAGCCTGGATCGAGGCTATCAAAGGATAATCGTTGGTGGTCATGAGGGAACTAGTTTTAGCGATCCCCACTAATCCCGCACCTTTTTCCTCCACTGTACTGTAAGCCTCCTCAGCGAACTCTCTCTCACTTTCTACAGTGGTCTGAAGGACGCCGTCTCTGACAACGATATCCCCAGGATCTAAATATTCTTCGACCGCATAACGGAGAGCTTCCCATTCCAGGTACTTTCTGACGGTATGACCCGCACTCACTGGACTTTTTTCTTCCAATTCGTCCTTTTTAAGCAGGAAATCGGTCCTGCTGAAGGGTATCGAGCCGCTGATCCTCCTTAGTTCAGCTCTAACATTCTCTCCTTCAAATTTCGAGGTGAGAAGAGCGGTGACCGGTTCGATGTTTTCTACCCTTCGTTCTCCCTCGAAGAGATTGAAATAGATCCTTATAAGGTGAACACTGTCTGAAGGTGATTCGAAGATCTTGTTATTACCTCCGTCTACACAGCAAATTTTTCTTCCCGATCTTTTATCTTCAAGCTGGTTGAAGTTAGTCTTCGACAATTCGACCGGGTCATAATACTGCTCCTGGCTGAAGTAAGGTCGTCCCCATTCCTCCGGCGAATCGGATAACTCATCTATCATTTCATAGAGATCGTTGAGCATCTGTTGATAAATCTTGGAACCATTACTTAAAGATTGAGACAGGGGAGAACTGAAAGTAGAATACTTTCACTACGGTCCCTCTCTAAACTTTATCAATAAGCACTACTGTGCAGAGTAAGATGGACAGTCATGCAAAAATCAGGAAGATCCTCAATATGCCCGATGCGAAGGAGGAATGGTTCCGCTGGTATGGAGTTACTGAGAGAAGGAAGGACTCGCTCCTAAAAAAGCCATCTCATCCGAATAGTTTTTTCAATCCTAACTCAGAGAGTACTCTTACACTCTTCATGCTTGGAAATTTGGATCGTTGGAAACAATTTTCTATGGAAACAGAACCGCCTAGAGATAAAAGCTCTAGATGGAATTCTTCCTTTTTTGAACAGACACTCAAAGAACAAGAAATGGATAAAAAACTGAGAGGTAGTGATAATTGTTGGAAAAACACGATACTTCCGGATGTTTTGAATATAGACGACCATAAGCTTGAAAAGAATATTTTACTCTTCGAATTGGAACTTTACAATGACGCAATCCATTTGAACTCAGAAAAGAGCAAGGAAAATATCTCCTTTCTGGAACTAGAAGATATCAATAAATGGGTAAGATATGATGCGATCATGATCACCCCTGGTGAAAAGAAAATCATTTTCTTTGAGTCTAAACTTCAAAGTGATTTATCTTACAGTTCTAAAAACTATGATTATCTAGATCAGATGATGAAGGGATTGGAAGGTGCACATCTATTGACTGAGAAAAAAGAAAGTCCATATAGTGAATGGAACTTTGAGTATGTCTTGATCTGTCCAAAATTGCTCGATGATTATGGTTTGACCAGATACTCGAAGAAGCAGGAGGAAATAGGTAAGAGTTTGAGAAAATACAACGATCTTCTTAATAGTAGATACAGTGATTCTATCAATGAGAGATGTTACCCAGAGCACTTCGCAGATTTCATCAAAAAGGTACCGAAAAGAATACACAAATTGTATTGGAAAGATCTTGGCGATGCTCTTTTAGAGAACGATAGCAATTTTTTTATCAACTACTTCACTCAGTTGGAAGATGCGGACTTTCCCAAAGAACGTGTGAAAGGAATCAGAAAGAAATTTAGGGAAGCAGGTATCCGAGTGAATAAAACCGACAATTATTAAGTATAAGAGATAGGTTAGTTAAATGATATGCAAGTGTGTATAACTTACTGGTATCACAGCTGTTTTACTTTGGAAATAGGTGGGAAAGTGATGCTATTCGATTATCCTAAAAGAGGGATGGACTCTTCTATAGATGATAAGATAAAAGAGAGAATCGATGATTCTGAACTCTATGTGTTCATATCTCACGCTCACGGTGATCATTTCTCTCCCGAGGTGACCAATTTCACGGAGGATGCTGAAAGAACACATTTCATGATTTCGAGCGATGTTCCCGTGAGAGGCATTTCAAATGAAGTTGAGCTGTCTAAGAGTGAAACTCTCACCAGCATGGAACCCGATAAAGTTTACCAGGTAGCTGATCTAAAAGTAAGAACTTGGAAGAGCAATGATGCGGGGATTGCTTTACTGATTCATCAAAACAATAAGAAGATCTATTATGCCGGAGATCTCGCGAAATGGAACTGGCCTGAATGGGATGAACAAAAGGTAAAGGAACACGTGAGGATTTTCGATGATGTAGTTAGAGAACTTCAAGAAGAAGATATCGAAATAGCCTTCTCAAATATGGACGAAAGGCTTCCAAGTTGGGCTGGTCCTATAGATTTCATGGAAAAGGTAGAACCGAGCTATTTCATCCCGATGCATACTTTTGGGAACGAGAGTTGGTTGAACGATTTGATCGACTCTGAAATCGATGCCCAAAGTGAAATATTTCATTATGAAAAACCTGGAGACCACTTATGCTGTGATATCTGAAACTAAAAATGTCAAACTTTAATAAATGGCATTTCCTTTTTCAATTATATGATATTCGACTGGTTCAAAGATAAGATCGCCATAATTCCAGTAGAGGGACCTATAATAGGAGGGCAAGGAGGGCTCTTAGGTTCTTTCGGAGCTTCATCAGTTGATCAGGCCGAAACTTATCTTGAGAAGATCGAAGACAGTTCCCGCTACAAGGGTTTGATACTAGAGATAAACTCCCCAGGAGGATCGCCTTACAAGAGTAGAAATTTCGCTAGGATGATCGAAAGACTAGACATGTACAAGGTTGCGCTTATAGAGGAACACGGTACGTCCGGAGCATATTGGGTCTCATCGAGTTGTGATGAAATAGTCGCGGACGAACTTTCTAGTGTGGGCGGGGTCGGGACCATATCGATAAGACCGGATTTCTCTGATTTTCTCGACCGACTCGGTATAAATTTCGACATACAGAGTGAAGGCAAGTATAAGGACGAAGGTATGCCATTTTCAAAGATTAGTGAAGATGGAAAAGAACATCGCCAGGAGATGGTATCCGAGATAAACGATCTCTTTAAAGAGCAAATAAAAAAGAGAAGGAACATATCGGAAGAATCAGAAGTTTTTGAAGGGAAAGTTTACTTGGGCAAAGAAGCGAAAAAAGTTGGACTGATCGATCACCTAGGCGGAAGGGAAGAAGCAATAAAGTTGGTCCAAGATCGTACAGGTAGAACTGATCTCAAGATAAAAGACTTTGGAGAAGAGATGAGACAAGGACCTTCTCTGCTCGATTTAATTCGATGATAGAGTTATTACCTCTTTACTGCCCGAAGATATATATCTGTAAAATTATTTAGTATGTAAACAGATGACGACAGCAGATATTTCAGCAGAAATTTTACTAGTAGAGAAAAGCCCTATAGAGGCCGGAGGTCGAGCTAGGATCAACACTGATATACTCGAAAAACTGGAAGTTGAGACTGGCGATAACGTGGTAGTTAGTTCTGATAAGAGGGATATCTTAGTCAAGATATATGATGATGATATGGTTGAAAAGAATAAAATAATACTTCGTTCTAGGGATGTGGAGAAGCTTGGCGTCGAAGAGAAAGAAGAGGTAACGATAAGGAAACACAAGAAGCTTCTTTCAAAATTGCTTTAAATGCATGACAAGGTGAAAAGATGAAAGTTATAATAGTAGGTGCCGGTGAAGTTGGTCGGGAATTGGCTGAATCTATCAGAAGGAAAGGCCATGATGTTATCATAGTGGACAAATCGAAAAGGGCCTGCAGAAAAGCGAGAGCTCTCGATGTCAAGGTGGTTCAGGGAAATGGTGCCAACCCAGAACTGCTCAACTCTCTTGATATAAAAGATTCGGATTACTTTTTCGCGGTTACCGATGACAATGAGAGTAACATCGTTGCCTGTTCGATGGCAAAATCCGCTGATTGTAAAACAATGGCACGCATAAATGGCCTAGAATATATCTCTACTCCGGTTTCAAGGAAGTTTAAGAGGATAGGTGTTGATTATGCTGTTTCTCCTGAACTTCTCATTGCTAAGAAGATAGCTAACATCATCACTGTTCCGTCTGCGATGGATAAAAATTTATCCATGGGAGGAAAACTGGATATCGTGGAATTCAAAGTGCTGTCAGATTCAAAGATAAAGGGCAAAAAGATAAGGAAGATCAATTTTCCGAAAAATGTCAACCTCGGTGCTATAGTCAGAGAGAATGAGGTTCTTGTACCGCACGGGGATGATAAGATAAAAGAGGATGACACCCTTATCGTGATCGTCGAGGGTAGGAAGGCTGAACGAAAGATGTTGAAGCTTTTAGGCAGAAAAAAGAGCTCAGTTGAAAACGTGATTATCGTAGGAGCGAGGCCAGTAGGTATAAACGTTGCTAGAGAACTCAGAGATAGAGGTGTAGGAGTCAAGATAATAGATGTATCGGAGAAACGGGGAAGACAGGCTGCAGAGAAATTGAAAAATGTTGAGGTTCTCACCGCAGACGCTAGAGATAAAAACGTATTGATAGAAGAAGGGATTTTGAGGACCGACGCACTTGCAGCTACAACCAACTCAGAAGAATACAATGTTCTTGTCTCACTACTCGCTAAGGTATATAATGTCGAAAAAACGGTAGCTATAGTGAGAGAATTGAGTGTAAAATCACTGATAGAGACCGTCGGGATAGATCTTGCAGCTTCACCAGAGCTGCAAACTGCTAAAACTATGTTGAGGCTCTCGAGAGATTTAGATCCTCTAAGAGCAACACCTATCCACGGTGGTGATCTGTATATCCTAGAGATGAGAGTTGAGAAAGACTCGCCACTAAAAGGGAAGACACTAGCTAAAAGTAAACTTCCGAGCGAGAGCATAGTTGGAGCTATAAGGCGAGAAGAAAAAACGATCATCCCACACGGGGATCAAAAATTCAAAGAAAACGATCATGTCCTTTTCTTCGTTAAGGAGGAAGAAATAGGTCCAGTGGAGGATAGGTTCTAGGATGAGATGGAAAATCATCATCGGTAATTTAGGTTCAATTCTAAAGTTGTTCGGATTGGCCTTTTTCGTTCCAGTTATACCCGCTTTATGGTACCAGGAAACTCCTCTTTTATTCGGTTTTCTACCCGGGACCGCATTGATCTACCTGTTTTTAGCATCCTTCACGATAACTTTGGGCTATCCAGCTCAAAATTTTGGTAGACCGGAGGATTTCTATCAGAATGAAGCTATAGTGATAGTCAGTCTAACATGGATAGCTTTGGCCTCGATCTCATCTCTTCCCTTTTTGATGACTTCAACACTCACTTCCCCTATAGACGCTTTTTTCGAGGCGATGTCAGGTATGACGACCACTGGCGCGACCGTACTGCCTTTCCCGCTTGAACAGCATCCCAAGAGCTTGATGTTATGGAGAGGATTTCTTCAATGGTTAGGAGGTATGGGTATAATCGTTCTCTCCGTGGCAATACTCACTAAATTAAGCAGTGGGGGGTTGAGCCTCTTAGAGGCGGAAGCTCCGGGCCCCACCATAACCCGGTTAAAACCTAAGATTAAGGAAACTGCGAAGATTCTATGGTATATTTACGGTCTTTTCACTTTGATGTTGATAATACTTCTTCTTGGAGCGAAAGTCAGTCTGTATGATGCGGTATATCATTCTTTTACAACCATGCCCACCGGGGGGTTCTCACCTCATAAGAACAGTGTAGCCTATTTCTCATCGACAGTCCAGTGGATATTCATCCCTTTTATGATAATAGCTGGTGTCAACTTCTCACTTCATTATCAAGTCTTTAAAGGTAATTTTAAAAAATTATTGAAAAACTCGGAATTTAAGGCCTTTTTAGCTGTAATTGCTGTCTCGACAATAATTATCACATTAGTTGGTGCTTCCCTGGATATACCCCTTCGTGACGCCTTATTTCAGAGTGTCTCTATCGTGACCACTACTGGTTATACTACAGCGAATTTCGATGCCTGGCCCGAAATGATCAGACTCATCCTACTTATGCTCATGTTCATAGGTGGTTCTGCAGGCTCTACTGCTGGAGGTATGAAGGTGATGAGGGTATTGTTGGTTTTCAAGATGATCAAGAGGAAGTTCAAGGAATTCATAAATCCTAGAAGAGTTGAGGTTGTGAGGATGGGGGATACAGTAGTAGATGAAAAAGTTCTAGAAACGGTGGTGATATTCTTTTGCGCATATCTTATAATCTTTGCTATTGGAGCTTTCATAATGGTTGGATTGACTGGAGATATAGTCACCGGTATAGCTGCCTCAGCTACAACGTTAGGTAATGTCGGTCCAGGACTTGGACTTGTTGCGACCGATTTCAGAGCTGTACCGGAGAGTGGAAAACTGATAATGGCTATGTTCATGTGGATCGGTAGATTGGAAGTGTTTACAGCTATTGCTCTTTTCAGTCCACAGCTGTATAAAAAGAGAAAACTTCGCAGTCTGTTGAGCTTTAGGAAATGAGTTCAATAACTTCTTTCTTTTTCTCTAGCTTTCTGCCAATATTCTAATGCTTCTTTTGTTCTCCCTTTTTCGTGGAGAGCAACTCCCTTTTCGTAGAGAGCATCTTTAAAGTCCGGTTTAAGAGTGATCGATTTTTCGAAAAACTGTATAGCGGCGTCAAAATCACCTATCAGAAGGGTTATGAGCCCCTTTCCGTACCATACCTCGGGTTTATTCTTATTTTCTTCTAAAACTTTGTCGAAGAGTTCTAAAGAGTCTTCCAGCTCTCCATTAAGTAAGTCTCGATAACCCTCGATCACCAACGAACCAAGTTCATTGCTCTCGATCATCCTTTCTAACTTATCTTTCGATATTCTCAAGTCCTGGAGCTTGAGCTCGATCTCATCTGCTTTTTCAGTAATATTTCCGTTTCCGAGTTCTGGATTTATCATGAATATCATGTGAATTTGACGCGGGGAACCGGGGATTTATCGCGAATTTAGTGGTAAATGTAGGTTGTTCCCCAGCTTTCCTGGTCTACTTACAGTTCAAAAAATGAGCTGTATTTAAGATTTTTCTTATGTTGGATTTGGGTTGTTGGCTGAAGAATTAAAAAGAGAGTTTACATCTGATCTTTTGGATTGGTGGAGATGGAAGAGATGCTATCAAACCTAGTTAAAATCCTACGAAATCCTAAATATTATAAATGATATCTATATAATGCCGATGTTGAGACGGCTCAACAATGGTTTATAGAGGAAGACATAACTCATAACTAATTCGTTATGTCATCCTCTGCTTTACGAGGAATTACATTCCTCGAATCGATGGAATTCCTGAAGGAATTCCAGTAGATGTCAAAGACGTAAAAAAATTCAACAAAGGTTACGTCTTTGACTATAAATGGTTTGTAAGTTATTATCATTCGTTTTTCAATAGCTCAAAGGTTCGCTATCTTTTGCTTCTTAAACAAACTAATCTTAATACGTAGATTATTTTATAATTTTTTCTTTAAAATATGATAAAAGATGTTAGGACTCCTCAGGACGTTTTTCAATACGTTCATATAATCAATCATCCTATTTCCCTAAATAATATATATTAGAACTAAGGTTGTTTTTAACACTATAACAGGGCTTTCGCCCTGTTTTAAAAGGAGGAAAAGTATGAAAAAAAGAAAGAATAAAGAGATTTTGATAACTGTTGGAATAGCGGCTCTTTTAGTGATGTCAGTTCTCACAGTAGCGATGGCTGGCGTTTCGGGAGAATCCGAAGCACCAACTATCGAAGAGGAGGACAATGAGATCAATAAAGAGGAACCGAAGGAGAACTTTGATACGGAAAACATGCCCTCACAAGAGGAAGCAAAAGCGAGTTTAGAAAAACTCAAAAAAGAATTCCAAAAAGAGGGTGAAAATCAAAAGAAACTAGATGTGATGCCTGAAGAAGAGATGGACATGGTGAGAGGGGGAGATGCTGAACCCTCTGACAATGAAAATGAGATAATGACCGATCCATTTACTAGAGATCTCCACAATGTGACTGCCGCACATGACATGGGATACCAAGGAGACAACGTGAAAGTATCATTGATGGACACCGGTTTCGACATGGCACACCCAGATCTCGCTGGAAGACACGCCGTATTCGAGTATAACGCCAGCACTATGGAGCCTGAGTTGGAACAGTTCGATGGATATCCGATCACTTATGACGCAG
>JAZKSP010000038.1:0-12200 GCA_036626005.1 Thermoplasmatota archaeon
AACCATATCAATCCGTTCTCATAAGAATCCAACTCGTCTATCTCTCTCTCATCTAGCTGTTTGACGAATTTCACCTCTACGTCTTTATCGGCTCTTTCAAGAGCCTTGTAAGCTATGCTTGCAGAAGTGATCCCATCAGCATCTATATGTGAGACCACATGGATCTTATCATAGGAGTCTATTTTTTGCGCTAACTGTTTAGCTTTTTCTTTCACGATTTTTGCCTAGCTCCTGAAGGGTAAATAAATTTTATCTCCTTTCTTAACCCTCCTCTCAACCGTCAGAACATCAATAAATTTCTTATAGTATCTAGCTCTAAACAATATTGCATATGGATACAAATTTTACAGCGAAAGAAAAAGTTCTCGTCCACCTACTTGATCACTATGGGAATGAAGAAGGATACGCCCTCCCTATAGAATTGACTCAAGAAGGGATAGCTGATCGTTTGGACCTTAAGCAGAACACTGTATCGTATGCTGTGAGAAAACTCGTAGATGAAGAACTATTGAGAGAAGAAACACGCAGAATAAAAAACAAGAAACAGAAGAGAAAGGCCTATTTTCTGACAGAGAAAGGGTTTAAGAGAGCAAAAAAAACCAGAGAGAAAATGGCCGAGACAGAAGTCGATGCTATACCCGATAGAGAAAAAAGCTCTATCAAACTTGGAGACATAAATGCTTACTTTAAGACGAACCTTTCATTATTAGAAATAATCCAGAAAATTGAAAAAGAAGGTGCTCTAGAACCTGAAAAAGAAAGGACTAAGCAATCCTTCGAAGCGCATCTTAAGGATCTACTCTCATCGATTGAAAAATCTCATCCAAAATTAGACGAACTAATGGAATTGTGGAAAAAGAAAAATGAAGTTATATCGGTGATCGGAGGCAAGGGTACAGGTAAGACCACCCTGTTAAGTAAATTTATTGATAGAATAAAGGAAAACACCAATGTTTTTTATTTTAATGTCAGGAACTGGCAGGGTCCAATGCACCTTTGGACGGAACTATCGGAATGCCTTGAGAAGTGTGGACAGCATACTCTTTCCTCGTATTTGAAGTCCGCCGATAAATTGGATAGGGAGGAAAGACTCAACCGTTTTTTTACGGATATTGAAGAAATAAAGACTGTTTTTATCTTCGACGATATCCATACTAACGAAAAACTCTCCGGAATAATTGAGGACATAATCTCTCACAAAGAAGAAACCAATCATTCTCGATTTGTTATCTCATACGATAAAGAGGATACTGATCTTTCCTTCGAAGAGCAAGATGAAATCATACTAGACTCTACTGATGATTTTCTTTTGAACGTCATTAGAGACTTCTACAATGCTCAAAATATCAATTCTATAAGCGAGACTTTAGATTATTATATAACTGATGAAGAATATTGGGCTCTAGCACTTCTTTCAGTTTTCCGAGAGCCTGTTAATAGAAAGGCTTTATTCCGATTAGAACCGGTCACTCCTAGGATGATGAAAAGTCTTATAGAAACACCCTTGATCGAAATCATGGAAGAAAAAAAGATACATGTCCACTCTATAATAAGAAAAGACATTTGGAGTTCTCTGACATCTGAAGAGATGATTTGGCATCATGAAATTGCGGCTGAATATTATATAGAGGAGCCATCGAGAGGAGAAAAACACAATATCGAAAAATTGTACCACCTACTCAAAGCAAATAGACATGATTTCTTCAAAGAGAAAATGATTGAAGATGCAGAAGATATACTTGCTAAAGGATATTACGATACCATCATAAAGCTGATAGATGAGTTTGAAGAGAAGGATCAAGAGCCTTATCTCGTCTTCATCAAAGGGGAAGCTTATCGGAGAAAAAATCTTCATGAAGAAGCTCTAGGATCATACAAAAAGATAACAGAGTTAAATGAAGAGGCTTTATTGACAACCAAAGCACACATGGGTTCGGCATCTACGATGGAATCACAAGATAACTACGATAAAGCTTTCTCTGAATATGAGAACGCTAAGGAATCCGCTGCGAAAATCGAGACTGACTCCAAAAGGGAGAAATTAACTGGCAAGATCTTGTTTAGGCAGGGCAATTTAGTGAGTGAGATGGGTGAATATTCAAAAGCGGAGGGACTTCTTTCTAAAGCCATAAACACATTAGAGGACAACGAACATTCCTTATTGGCTACAGCCCATTTTGTGATGGCTAGGATAAAGAAACTCAACGGTGAATGGGACGAATCGGTCCATTATTTTGGAAATGGGTTGAATCATTGGGAACAGATAAAAGAAACTTACCAGAGGATAGGTGGTCTGAAAGAGATAGGATCTTTCTACACTATCCTTAGAGAACTCAACAGTGCAGAAGAATATCTGAAAGAAGCTATCGATACCTCTGAGCGGTTTGGTTATTGGGATTTAAAGGCTTCAGCCCTTATATCTCTCACTGAATGTTATCTTGAGAAAAGAAAGATCGAGGAAGCTGTACAGACCGGAAAAGAGGGATTAGAACTTCTTGAGGACCTAGAAGATGAAAGTGGAGAAGCTCTAGCACATACACTCCTCGGAAACGCTTACAGTATTTCCGAACGACTGAAAAAAGCTGAAGAACACTACAATAAATCTATATCCATATACCAGAAGTTGGGAGCTTCATACAAACTTGGGTTGGCATATTTCTCCATGGCAAAATTACATGAAAAAAAGGATAACAAAGAAGGCATAGCCGAAAATTACAGAAAGGCTATCCTTTCCTTCTCAGGAAGCGGTGCAAATTGGATGGCAGAAAGAGTTGAAAAAGAGATGGAGAGTATACCTATCTCGATGTGAAACGAGTGATAAAAATGGCTAAACTGAATAGAGATCTGATGGATGACCTGATTTTTGATAAAAAAATCCAAGATGAAAGTGTAGTTATGGGTCCAGCCTACGGTGAAGATGCCGCTGTTGTGGATCTTGGAGATACTTATATGGTCTTGCATTCTGACCCGATTTCGGGGGCTATAGAAAATATAGGATGGTTGGCTATCAATATCGCAGCTAATGATATAGCTGTTTCAGGTGCCTCTCCAAGTTGGGCTCTTCTTACAATGCAGTTCCCAACAGATTATAAGAAAGATGAGATACAGGAAGTGATGATCGATCTCTATAACGCTTCTCAAGACCTCGATATCGAAATAATAGGTGGACATTCTGAGATAATAGATCAGATAGATCATCCATTGGTAACAACCGCATTGATGGGGACTACGGAGAAGCCGGTCTACACTAGAGGTTCTGAGCCCGGAGACAAAATAGTGCAGATAGATGAGGCAGGATTGGAGGGGACCTGGATACTCGCTTCCGATTTTGATGTAGAACTCGAAAAGAGAGGCGTAGATAGTAAAACTCTACGAGAAGCGAAATCCTTGAAAGAAAATATTAGTGTTGTAGAACCGGCCCTTAGCATCAAAGACCAGGTGAGTTCTATGCATGATCCTACTGAAGGGGGTATATTTCAGGGTCTCTATGAGATGGCGCACGCCTCTGGAAATGAATTCCTTATACATTCTCGACCCAGATTGAAAGATATGACCTTGGAGATTAGCGAGAAATTAAATATTGATCCCTTTAGGCTTATTTCCTCCGGTTGTCTATTAGCTACCGTTCCCGAGTCGAGAGAGCTAGGTATGGGAAAGGTTATCGGTGAAGTTAAAGAAGGAGATCCAGGAGTTATCTTTGATGGAGAAAAAATCGAGTCTGTAGAAGAAGACGAATTATTCAAAGTGATAAGGTCTTTGAGTTGAAGTCCTTCGCTTAGAACGAAATGCTTTTAATCGATTCTGAAATTATCTATTTTATGGACAAGAGAAACTTGCTAAGTAAAGCAAATTATTACTACATAACCGATGGTGAGGCTGAAATACCTATTGTAGATCAGGTTCAAAGAGCGGTAGAAAACGATGTGAAGGTCATACAATACAGGGAAAAAACAAAGAGTGATAGGGAAAAATATGAAGAACTTAAAAAGATTAGAGATATATGTGGGGAGAATGCACTTCTGATAGTGAATGATCGGGCCGATTTGGCCCTTGCAGTAGATGCTGACGGTATACATCTTGGGCAGAACGATCTCCCACTAGATGAAGTGAGAAAATTTGCTGAAAACTTGCTCATCGGCCTCTCAACACATGAACTTGAACAAGCTAAAGAATCGGAAAGTTTAGCGGACTACTTAGCCGTCGGTCCTATCTTTAGAACCAAAACAAAAGAAGATACTGATCCTGAACTAGGGATCGAAAAGGCAAAAGAGATATCTGAATCAGTCGATCTACCCACTGCAGCTATAGGCGGTATAGAAGAAGATGATATAGAATCTCTAGTAGAACATTTCGACATGATATGTGCCATCTCCAGCGTAACACGGGATGGCGACCTTTCAGAGAGGATAAGTTATTTTGAGGAAAAGATAGATGAGGTCAAAAGGAGAAAAAATGAATAAACTATCTGATATCGGAGAATTTGGGCTTATTCAGAAGATTGCTAACAAGTTCCAGGCTGATGAGAGTGTGTTTAAGAGGATCGGAGACGATTGTGCCGTGTTGGAAAACGAGGATGATTACACTCTGATGACCACGGACATGCTGGTAGAAGGAGATCATTTCAATTTGGATTGGCATACCCCCTGGCAGATAGGTTGGAAATCGGTTATTGTAAACATCTCTGATATCGCCGCTATGGGAGGTTTACCTCAGTGGGGTCTCGTTTCCATAGCTTTTCCTGACGATGTGGAAGTGGACTTAGCCGAAAGGATCTTCGATGGGATGGCTGAAGCCTCTGAAAAACATGGTTTGAAGATGATAGGTGGAGATACCACCCATGGAGATCTCTTGACGATCAATGTAGCAGTGATTGGGAGAGTGGAAAAGGAAAATCTGTGTATGAGAGGAGATGCGGAGATCGGTGATCTAATCTGTGTCTCAGATGATCTAGGAAAAAGCTGGGCAGGATTGGAACTTTTCAGAGCTGGAAAGGAAGGATATACGGATTATTATCTTCGACCTAGATGTAGGTTGGAGACCGCTAGAGAAATATCGCCTTATGTCAACGCTATGATAGATGTTAGCGATGGCCTATCTTCAGAAGTTAGACATATCTGTGAAGAAAGTGGCACGGGAGCAGAGATTGAGAAGAAAAAAGTTCCTATCTCAGAGAAAACAAGAAAAACTGGAGAAAAGCTGAATATAGATCCTATGAAATGGGCACTCTATGGTGGAGAGGATTTTGAACTAGTATTTACGATCCCAGAAGATCGGATAGCTGAAATAGAGAAAGCTGATCCTATTGTAGTAGGGAAAATCAAGGAAGGAGGAATGTATATTATAAACGGCGAGAAAAAGGAACTAGGTGAGGGATACGATCATTTCAGCTGATCGTACTTAGAAAAGCTCTTTTCTCTTTTTCTGGAGATAAGTATAATAACCCGTTTCCTCCCAAAATTTTACCGCCCTTTCGTTTTTAGGTGAAACGGTCAATACAGCGATATTGACTCCTTTATTCTTGATCCATTTTTCAGCTCTTTTCGTGAGTCGAGAACCAACGCCTTCATCTCTTTTTTCTTCCTTAACGAAGACATCCAATATCATCCCGACATGGGTATCTTCGAAAATACCTAGTCTTTCTCGTATCACTACATTCAAAAATCCTACGAGTCTATCATCCTTTTCTGCAACGAAGGTACACATACCTTCTTTTTCCAAACCATCTTTGACGAATTTTCTCCATTTTTCCCTACAATCATCCGCTAGTTCATAACCTCTCATCATTTCTTGATGGGTTGAAGCTAATTTGTACCACATCTTTACGATTTCATCTAAATCATCTTTTTTAGCTTTCCTAATATCTAAGGTCATGATTTCACTCATCTCTTCTCGCGACAAAAGTGGATATGAGGAACAAATATAAATATTTGAAGTATTTCCTCCACTGTGTAGTCTCGGGATAAGGTTCTCCCGAGGATAAAATTATAAATAGAGCAACCTATTAAAGAGAAGCAGATAGATAATTGGAGGCATAAAATATGGCAGATAAACCACATATGAACCTTGTATTCATAGGTCACGTGGATCACGGGAAGTCCACATTAGTAGGTCGAACTCTGTTCGAAACTGGAGAGATACCGGACCACGTTATCGAGGAGTACAAGAGTGAAGCAGAAGAGAAAGGAAAAGGAACATTCGCATATGCCTGGGCAATGGACCAACTCGAAGAAGAAAGAGATCGAGGTCTAACCATAGACGTTATGCATAAGCGTTTTGATACGGACGAGTATTACTTCACGATTATAGACGCACCAGGCCATCAGGACTTCGTAAAGAACATGATCACGGGAACATCTCAGGCAGATGCAGCAGTATTAGTCGTTGCAGCACCAGAAGGTGTGATGGCTCAGACACGAGAGCACACATTCCTCGCTAAAACATTGGGTGTAGACCAGTTAGTAGTTGCTGTTAACAAGATGGATGCTACAAAACCAGAATTTAGTGAAGATCGATTCAACGAGGTCAAAGAAGAAGTCGATAAACTTTTGAACTCTGTGGGCTATCAGGAGAGCCAATACGAGGTACTTCCGACCAGCGCCCTTAAGGGACATAACATCACAAGAGCTGGAGAAAAACAGATAGACTGGTGGGATGGAAAAAGATTCCTTGAAGCGATCAATGGCTTCGATGTACCGGAAAAACCGATAAGCAAACCACTGAGACTGCCCATACAGGATGTTTATAGTATCACTGGTATTGGAACCGTACCTGTAGGTAGAGTCGAAACCGGAGTCATGGAACCCGGCGATAAAGTGACTTTCATGCCCGCGAATGCAACCGGTGAAGTCAAATCAATCGAGGAACATCATGAAGAGATCCCAAAAGCAGAACCCGGAGATAACGTTGGATTTAACGTGCGAGGTGTTGGAAAGGACGATATAAGAAGAGGAGATGTCTGCGGTCCTGCAGACGAGCCACCGAGTGTGGCGGAAACTTTCAAAGCAAGAATAATTGTCCTAGATCACCCAAGTGTTGTCACCGAAGGATACACACCGGTTTTCCATACACATACCGCTCAGGTAGCGTGTAAGTTTATGGAACTTGAGAAGAAACTCGATGCAAAGACCGGTGAAGTGAAGGAAGAGAATCCAGACTTCTTGAAGAATGGAGAAGCAGCTGTTGTGAAGGTTATGCCGACTCGAAATCTCTCGATAGAAAGAGTCGAAGAGTTCTCTGAACTCGGAAGATTCGCTATCAGGGATATGGGTCAGACCGTCGCAGCAGGTCAAGTGATCGACATAGAAGAAAAAGAGATGTAGAAACCCTTTCCTACCAAACCCTTTTATATCATTTCTTTGTGAGGTAAAAGTACATGGCACAGAAAGCGAGAATCTCATTGAGCGGAACCGACCCAAACAGTATCGAAGAGATCTGTGGACAGATAAGACAGATTTCGGACAGAACTGGTGTGGAAATGAAAGGGCCGATTCCCCTACCTACTAAAGAATTGACTGTCCCAGTCAGAAAATCGCCCGATGGAGAAGGCAATGAGACTTGGGAACGGTGGGAAATGCGGGTCCACAAAAGACTCATAGATATCGATGCAGATGAACGGGCATTGAGACAGTTAATGCGGATACAGGTCCCCGATGAAGTGCATATCGAGATAGTCTTACAGAGCTGAAAATTCCTTTTTGGGGAGAAATTTTTTAATAACGCTCAATCATAAGATGAGTTGAGAAGTATAGTAATTAAATCTATAGAAATAGTGTGTTCGTAAATGCTCATCTAGAACCCATAGATTACAGAGGAATCAAAGAAGATTCCTCAACTCTATGCACCTAAACTCGTTTCAATTGTTTGGGCCCATAGATCAGTTGGCAGATCGTCACCCTTGCAAGGTGAAGGCCGCGGGTTCAAATCCCGCTGGGTCCACTAATCTTTGATTAGTGGTCAGTTAGAACATCTAGTTCTGACCGGTCCATCATCATTACACTTTAATACACTTCTTTTAACAGATTTCTTGTTAATTTGATTATCCTATTTGATAAGTGAAATGAATTAGGAAATAGGTTTTTTCTATCTCTTGTTGTTACTATTGGAGCTAATCTTCTCACCGCTTTTTACTTTTTTTCTGGTAGATGGCTAAAGCGATAATCGAGGCTAGTAACAAGAGCGCCGTAGTGAATCCGGGTATTCCACCGTCATCACCATCCTTCTCTTCCATTGTGACTGTTACAGTTTCCTCTTGGTCTATTATTTCAACTTCACCGGTTTCATTCTCGTAGTCATCGTGGGTGACCTCATATTCATAGGTCTCAGGCTCTAGGTCTTCGAACAACGCTTCGCCATTTGCGTCGGTGGTATTTTCCGTAGCATATGCGTTAAAACTTACTTTCACGGTAGCTCCTTCGATAGGATCGCCGTCTTGATCTTCTATTAAAAATAGCAAGTCATAGTCTTCAGAACCGATCGCATACAGGTTGTTGTCAAAAGAACCGACGTAAATAGTTCCATCTTCACCTATAGCTGGAGAAACACCTATATGAAATTCAGTTTCAAAGATCCATTTCTCTGTTCCATTTGGATTCAATGCGTATAGATTGTCATCGTAGCATCCGACATAGATAGTACCATCGGATCCGATAGCTGGAGGAGAACGGAAGTACCAATCAGTTTCAAAACTCCATTTCTCTGTTCCATTTGGATTTAATGCGTACAGATTTTTATCATCTGAACCGAAGTAGATGGTACCATCTAAACCTATCGCTGGTGATGATCTTACAGAACCTTCGGTTTTAAAATTCCACTTCTCCGTACCATTTGGGGTAACAGCGTAAAGATTCTCGTCCACAGAACCGTAATAGATAGTGCCGTCATCAGCTATCGTTGGTGAAGACGTCATCGTTCCACCAAAATCTGGATCGAAGCTCCATTTTTTTGTTCCATTGGGATATACTGCAATTAATTCAGGTTCCTCAAGACCTGAACCGAAATATATCGTGCCATCATCTCCTATGGCTGGTGAATGATCACAATCGTATATGGGATTGAAACTCCATTTCTTGGTTCCGTTGGGACTTAAGGCATATAGATGATTATCGTTGGAGGCGAAATAAACCGTACCGTCGTCACCTATCGTAGGTGAGGATTTAACGAAATCCTCAGTAGTGAAATTCCATTTTTCGGTTCCATTGGGATTAAGTGCATATAGATTGTTGTCATTTGAACCAAAATATATCGTACCATCATCGCCTATAGCTGGTGAAGATTGTATATTATCTCCCGTTTCAAAGCTCCATTTCTCAGTACCATTCGGGTTTATAGCATAAAAATTGTTATCTACAGAGCCAACGTAAATCGTTCCATCATTTCCTATAGATGGTGAAGATCGAACGGCTTCTTCTGCTTCAAAATTCCATTTTTCCGCTCCATCAATATGACTTGTATCGTAAGGACTCAAACCTGTATTCGTTCTATCCCTTCCAAAACTTGGCCATGCTGAATCTGCTAAGCCTCCTAATTTGGGTTCACTATCGAAGTTTTCGCTCACATCCTCCCTACCATCGACTCTCTCACTTTTAACCGTTACCAGCATCCCGCCTATTATTAGAGAGAGGGTGATGATGAGGGCGAGGATTTTTCTTGTCATGCTACTCCCTCGCTTCCAAAATATCATATCCATCGCTTGCTATAAATATGTTAGGAAAATAGAAAGGTGTCTACAAGAAGATAATATGGAACAGTTTGTTAACCGTACTTTATCTCCCTTTAACCACAGTGACTGTGCAATCAGCCTCCTTAAGTACTCTGTCAGTGGTACTTCCGAAGATCATTTCTGAGAAACCGGAGGCGCCGTGGCTACTCATATATATTATATCATTTTTATTTGCTGATTCCACTATTTTCTTGTACGGTTTGCCTATAAGATTCTTAGTCTTTATGTCTACTCCCATCTGATGGGCTTTCTTTCTCACTCTCATCAATGCCTTTTCACCGATATTTTCCATCCCTTCTCGTACCTCTTTTTGAGAGTCTTCTTCGTCAAAATCTTCTAGGGCGGAAAAATCTATCACATAGATACAAAGAGCCGGTATCTTCAAGGCCTGTGCAAGTTCCAACCCCTTTTCTACGCCGATCTCAGCGATCTCGGAACCATCGGTCGGAACAATTACCAGGTCGTACATATTTTCAACCTAACTCTATAAAGATATAAAAAATCTATCGATTAGTAATTTCAAAAATTAAAGACTTTCTAAAGAAACAGTTTGATTCCTAGGAATTTATTCAGGAGATTTTTTCTACCAAATTTATATATTATAAATAGATTTTCCATAAATTATCTAAAATGAATGTTAGTCTAAAAAATAAAGAGAAAGGGTTTTTAGATCATGTTTTTACCTCTTTCCGATCAGCACTGCAATCATATTAGCTTGTTCATAACTTGGATATCCGGTCTTTATTTGTTGAGGGTTTTTCTTTTGCATCATTTCTCTCACAAGAATAGTAAGGAGGCCTTAATATTTATATTATTCTTGAAAATAAAAATAGATATTTACAATGATCTATTGAAAGGCTTCAATGTAAAAGTTGAAAAAATCAGCTAGATAACAGAATTGCAAGGAGAAAGAAAAATATCATCCTTTTCTAACTAACATTTTAATTTTCTTCGACTTTCAGTTCCGAGTAATTCCACCTATCCTTGATATCCTTAACTTTCTTCTTGTAAATCTTTTCGGATAGATCCCCTTCTGCAAGTTTCCTATCTAATTGCTCTATTTCATTTTCCGCTCTATCGACCATCGTTTCTCTATACTTTTCCGCGAGACTGTCTAAAGTATTCATCAATCTCTTACCCGCTTTTGTCAGCTCGTATACGATCTTAGGTCTTCCTTCATGGGGGAAGATAGCATTCCTTTCAACCATACCCCAATCGTGCAGTTCCACAAGATGCTTGTCTACCGCTTGCCTTGTAAGTTCGAGTTCTTCAGCCAAATCGTCGGGATGATCGTATCCTTCCAAAAGCATCTCTAATATCTTACATCGAGTCCCAGAGGAGAAGATGCCGATTAAATCTTTAGTGAAATCTTTCATCATACCTCCATCGTAGAAGAGTTATTTAGGTTTTTCAACTTTAGATTTGAACCTAACTATTGATTTTTTCAATGTTTTCAAAATTATATTCAAGATAGATATAAATAAGAAACATAAATTGGTATATCTAAGAAGGTGGAAAAATGGATGAAAAAGAAAATGAATTGATAAAAAAATTGGACGAAAGGTTAGCCAAAGGTGAGATCTCTGAAGAATTATACGACGAGATAGTATCCAGATATAAAAAGGAGGAGGAAAAGGAAGAAGTTACCGATGTAGGTGAAGATGTAAAAGTGGAAATCGAGGATTTAGAAGAGAAGAAGAAAGAAAAAACTGGAGAGAAAAAAACGAAACGAGTAAATATATCGGGAGCATCGAAGATAGATGGTTGTAACTGTGAGATATTTAAAGCGGCTGGCGCCTCCAAAGTAAATGGCGATATGAAAGCCGATGACGCAAACGTTTCTGGGGCCACAAAGATAAACGGTAACGTGTACGTCGGTAAATTAGATTCTAGCGGTTCATTAAAAGTAAACGGAAAGACCGAAGGAAAAGAACTAGACCTGAGCGGTTCTTCGAAATTTAAGAACGATGTTACTGTTGACGATATCAATTTCTCCGGATCTTTCAAAATCAAAGGAAATGTCGAGTGCGATATCATCGAAGGGAGTGGCTCTACAAATATAAGTGATATATTAAAAGGGAAAGAGATCATGTTGAAGACCTCTGGAAAATCTAAGATCAAAAAGATCGAAGGTGGTGACATCGTGGTAGAAAGCAACGGCACAGGGTTCTTTTTCGGCCTTGGAAGATCCGGGTCCCTTGAAGTCGAAAGTATCAGCGGAGATGATATCTATCTTGAGGATACTAAGGCCGCTGAAGTCTCAGGTAAAAAAGTCAAGATCGGATCAGGATGTAAAATAAAGAAAGTTAAGGCGGAAGAACTCAAGGTTCATGAATCGGCTAAAGTGGAAAATAAAATGGGTTAAATGTAAATAAAAAGTTAAAGGGTTTATAGAATCATACGACTCAAAGGCTAGCTTAATTAGAGGCGTATCTGTATTCGATGTTACAGGCGCCCTCTCGACTCACCATACAAGGTCCAA
>JAZKSP010000039.1:0-12040 GCA_036626005.1 Thermoplasmatota archaeon
AACCTCAGTAGCTTTGGTCAGAAGCGCCTTCCTTTAGGGAGGTGAGGATGTCACAATGGAAGGACCCTGATTATAGCCTAGAATCATCAATTATAAGAGATCATATCTACTTACATAATTAAATATAAATAGAATACTTGTAACACATCACTCAAAACCTCTGAGCATCGCCTTTTTTAGAGAAACTCTCTCGGGAACAACAGGACTGGGGCAGGAGACAATCGTGTCACTTCTTTAGCGGTCGTTCCTATGATGATCTCTTTCAGACCGCCTTGCCCGCGGTTCGGCATGCAGATAAGGCTCATATCTTCAGACTCAGCTGTTTTCGAAATAACTCTAGAAGCTGTTCCTTTTTCGATCTTATATTCTATCTTATCTGATAGAGATCTTTCCTTCAACCTTTCTGTAAGTTTCTTCAACTTACTCTCTAGATCGCTTTTTTTCTCCTTTAACTCTTTACGCGACTCACTTTCCTCGATAACCGAAAGGAGCAATATCTCTTCGATAGGCATCTTAGATCCTCCCAAAAGGTTCAGCATCTTTCTCGAGTCCTTAGAAAAATCGGTAGGTAAGAGTACCTTTCTACAGATATTCTCTGGAGTCGACTCACTCTGCACTTTTTCAACTAAGACCGGGGTCTTAGCTTTTCTGATTATAGCGTAAGCTGTTCCTCCAAGAAATACGTTCTTGATCACGCCACGTCCGTGAGAGCCGCTCAGAATCATCGCATCTTTCTTTTTTGCGTACGTTGTGATCTCTTCCGCCGGAAAGCCCAAAAAGACATCCTTTTCTACATCATCGAAATCCATCTTTTCGATCTTTTTTCTAACACTATCCAGTCTCTCACTCCTCTTGTCTTTACTGATCTGACCGTGGCCCCCACTTCTAGTTATATCAGAGACGTGCAGTAAGGATATCTTATCAATGCCCATCCTCTTCAAGTCGGGAAGGCGTTTCAGCAGTTTCTCCATACTCTTAGAGAAATCATATGCCAATACCGCTCTCTTGGGAAGCATCATCATAATACATGAACTTGCTGCTATATATATTTTTGAGAGCTGATCTCTAATGCCGTTGACGAAGTTTCCATCAAAATACAGCAATCCGCTAAAGAGGTAAAATCTGTCACAGATATAGCTGACGAAAACTCCGATAAGGCGGAATCCGTGGCTGTATCAGAAGAAGAGCAGAGCGTCTCCGTCGAAGAACTCTCGGCTTCTGCACAGAAGCTCTCTAGTCTAGCAAATAACCTTACAGATATGGTCGATGAGTATGAGTTCTGATTTAATAAATTGGAATTATAGAGGAAGACATAACTCATAACTAACTCGTTATATCATCCTCTGCTTTACGAGGAATTACATTCCTCGAATCGATGGAATTCCTGAAGGAATTCCAGTAGATGTCAAAGACGAAAAAAATTCAACAAAGGTTACGTCTTTGACTATAAGTGCCAAATGTCTAATAACCGTAGTTCTTTATTAAAATTAAGGGCTGAAATCATGTTGGTCATGGAGTTCGACGCCTCCTGTAGGAAAAATCCAGGTGGTCCAGGTGGTTATGGAGTAGTCATCAAAAGAGATGGAAAGATAATCGATGAGTTGGTGGGTCCACTGAAGAACATGGACGACATGACGAACAATAGGGCGGAATATCTAGCCCTCATAATAGGTCTGAAGTATATCAAGACTCGGTATCCAGAAGAGGCTATCATCTGTAGAGGTGATTCTAGACTTGTTATACAACAGATGGTCGGAGAATCTAGTGTAGATAGTGACGGTCTTTTCGATCTCTGGAAAACAGCTTCAAAAGTGATTGGAAACATGAACGTCTCCTTTGAATGGGTAGAAAGAGATGAAATTAAAAGGGCAGACGAGCTGAGCAGAAGGAAAATAATGCCGAAATAGAAAGGTTTTTTAAATATCGTATATCGGGCTGTATTTGTCTTCCAAGTGATCTATATGATATTTTGCATCTAGACCTTCGCCGGTCAATCTTTTAGTCATCTCTTCAGCTTTGTATTTCCTGCCGTGTTCATGTATGTTTTCTCTCAACCAGTTCCTCAATTCATCGAAGTTACCTTTAGCTATTTCGCTTTTCAGACCGTTTATCTCCTGTTCTGCCGTATCGTAGATCTGTGCCGCATAGAGATTTCCAAGAGCGTAGGTCGGGAAGTAACCGAACTGACCCGCTGACCAATGTATGTCCTGTAGAACGCCGTTGGCTGGATCGTCGGGAACTATATCCAGGTACTCGTCCATCTTGTTCTCCCAGACCGTTTTAGTCTCCTCCGGCTCGATCTCGTCTCTGAAAAGCCCTAGCTCTAGATCGAATCTGAGTGCTATGTGAAGGTTATAGGTGACCTCGTCTGCTTCCACTCTGATAAAGGTCGGTTTTACCCTGTTGGTCCTTTTGTAGAAACTTTCCTTCGTATTTTCTTCAAGTGAAGGGAATTCGTCGCGGAGCTTCGGAAAAATATAATCGATGAATTCCTTACTTCTTCCGATGAAATTCTCCCACATCCTCGACTGTGATTCATGATACCCCATGGATATACGCTGACCGAGAGGATGTCCGTACCACTCTGAAGGTAAGCCCTGCTCGTACAAAGCGTGGCCGGTCTCATGCATCAGGCTGAATAGCGAGTTCAAGTTATCTTCATCATACCTATTCGTTATCCTGACGTCATCGTCCATACCCATCGTGAAGGGATGAACGGCTTCGTCCAATCTACCTTGCTCATAATCGTATCCGAGTTGTTCAGCTACTTCTTTGCAGACCTTTTTTTGTTTCTCCACGTTGAACTTATTTCCTTCAAAAACGTCTTCCCCTGGCTCTAACTCTTTTGAAAAGATATCAGTCGCTAAAGAACTGAGCTCTTTTTTCATCGGCCCAAAAACGTTTTCTATCTTCTCGGCGGTAAATCCGGGCTCGTATTCGTCCACCAAAGCATCGTATGGCTCGTTTTCAAATCCTATATATTCTGCTACTTCCTTTTTCAGTTCGATCTGTTTCTCTAGATGCGGTAAAAATAGTTCGAAATCTGATTTTTCCCTAGCCTTTTCCCATGCGGATTGTGCTTTAGTCGAAACCTTCGACATCTCTTTTATGAGCTCGTCCGGGATCTTATATTTTCTTTCGAAATCTCTAGTCATCTCTCTGACGGCAGCTTTCTGTACTTCATCCATGTCAGCCTGGGCGGACTCTTTGTTCAATTCGTCGATAACTTTCTTTGTTTTTTCTGAGGTCAATTTTTTGTGATAGATCTGTGATAATTCGGCTTTACTTTCTGAGCGACCTTCTACCGCTCCTTCGGGCATGTAGGTCCTTTCATCCCATGCTAAAAGGAAAAGAGATCTCTGAATGTTTCTAAGTTGCTTAGAGATTTCGAGCAGGTCTTCGTAAGTTGACATATTGAGGGAAAAAAGCCCTCGTTTAATAAAGTTAACTATCCATTCTCGAAGACCGCAGAAAGAAAACAATCTTTAACCACCCCTCAAATAGTAAATGATTGAAGATGGAGAGAGGAGAAGGAATATTCGGAGAAGATTCTATCTCGATCGAAGAGGTCACGGAAAATATATCTCATCAGGATGGAAAGACCTTTGTGGGAGAGGCATTAGAAAAAAGTCTCGAATCGATAGGTACTCTTCCTTCAGATAACAGCAAAGCACTTATTTTAGCGGAGATTACCGATCTTCTCTTAGATTCTGATATTCTTTATCTTGCTGAGAGGTTTGGTAAGAAAGCTGTAGAGTCCACTACAAGTATTAAAATTACCACCGAAAAGGCGAAGACCCTCTCTAGAATAGCTTCTATTTTTGCAGAATACGACATAGATCAGATATCTGATAAAATATTCGAAAAAGCCTTGAAAGTAGCTAAAAGAGTCGAAGATGAAGGAAAAAGAGTTGAAGTCTTACTCACTATTATTGAAGATCAACTAGATAAGGGGTTGATGGAAAAAGCGGAAAAGGACCTAGATGAGGCACTTTCGACTGCCCTAGATGTTGCAGAAAAAAAGGATGATGTTGTTCCTCTCGCCATGGTTGCAGAAACGATGGCGAAGATAGATAAGGAAAGAGCAGAGGATCTCTGCGAGAGAGTCCTCCCGTTTGCCCAGGATTTAGAGGATGACCGAGATTGGATTCTAGGCTCTGTAGCTAAAGCTTTTTCGAGGATCGGTTTACCCGAAAGGTCTATGGAGTTAGTGGAAGAGTTGATGTCGGAGAATATTAGCGATATAAAGTTGGTAGAAGTGGCAATCACCCTTTCTCAGGAAGACCAAACCAAAATAGCACTCGAATTGAGAGATTATGTAAAGAACCAAGAGCTGAGAGATACCTTAACGGGTAAGATCGCAGCGGACCTAGTACTGGACAATTCTGCAGAGAAAGCTTTGACACTCAGAAAAGACATCGAAAACGAATTTGAAAAAGATCTGCTCCTCAAAAATATTGTCAGTCACTACGCATCGAGCGACCCAAAAAAAGCAAGAGATCATCTACAGGAGATAGGGAGCAAAGAGATGAAAGCACTTGCTTATAGGGAATTAGTCCTCTCAAATCTCAATAGAGATGATGAACAGAGAGCGAAGAAAATCGCTTTGAAAGCAAGAGATATGATATCGGATTCTAATAGCGAGGCCATAAAGGTGGAACTAATAGCAACTCTAATGGAAGTCGGTCTCCAAGAAGAGGCTGCTGGATTAGCGGAAGGGATAACAACATCTGAGGAAAGAGCGATAGCGTTCGGTTCGATAGCTGCACTCAGCTATTGAGTTGGAAGATGAGCTGTAGGTTTTCAATAAAGTATTAGTAGTTGCGATTCTATATATTTCTTTGAGGGAGAATTATGCTAGATGAATTATTAGAAAAGAAGTTGAAGGGATTAAAGAATGAAGATATCCTAGTTGTCATGGATGACGGTCTGGCGTTTCTTGGGGAACTTGTAGAGTTCGATAACAAGACCTTGGTGTTGAAAAAAGTTTACCAGGCCCCTGCTAAAAGTATTGATTGGAAGGAATTACCTTCTAAATCTGATGATGTCAAGGAGGGTCCGGAAAAGAAAAGAGAGGTAGGATTCATCGATTGGACAAATGTAAACCTTGAAGAGATATATATCAGGCTAGACCATACTACAAGGATCTGGAGATGGCCTACAAAAGAAAAAGAAGAGGAAAATCAGGGGCGAAGGGATTTTAAGAGGTCTAGAAGACCAGTTTATACTAGAGGGACAGAAAAACCTGATGAACGTTATTCCAGCATCGGAGATATACCGGATAAGTTTCCCGGATAAATTGAAATTTAGGTGATTGTTTCCCCATGGACGGTCGTTATTCCAACAGATTAGATTTTCCTAGCCTGTAGTTAGTGGTTCAACTAAAATTTTAAAAACGATAAAATCTCTCCGAGACAAAACGAATCCGCTATCACAGGTTATAGAAATGAAGAAGAGGAAGCTCTATGGATATCTAGTTGTGATTGCCGCTTTTCTAGCTGTTTTCACATTGTTTGGTTACAGGAGCAGCTTTGGAGTCCTTTTAGGCCCGATGTCCGATGATATGGGCTGGACGGTTAGCCAGACAACTTTGGGTTATGCACTGATGATGTTAGTTTACGGAGTTTCAGCCTATTTTAGCGGGGAGATCGTAGATAGATGGGGTGTAAAGTATGCTTATCTCTTAGGAGCGATCTTCGGAGCTTTAGGCTTTCTGCTCTCTTCTTTGGTAAATTCCTATGAACATTATCTAGCTTCTTATGCTATTTTTGGAGGGATAGGAACCGGCATGTGCTGGGTAACCTCCACCGCATCTGTTAGGAAATGGTATCCTGGATCAAAATATGCCACTTACTGGGGATTAGCTTTCATGGGAGCACCAACTGCCCAAGTGCTTATGTCATTGGGAGCTAGTGAGGTCATAATATGGATCGGGTGGCGTTATGCGATGAGGATGTTAGCCGCTGTAGTTTTCATCGTAATGATCACCGCGGCACTGCTATCTAAAAGGGAGCCAGAAACATATGATGTGAAGATATCTGATGATGTCCCTTCCGAGGATCAGCAGATCTTCTGGCCAACTCTAAAAGCCTTTAGAAAATGGTCCGCAATAGGTATAACTGTAGCATTTTTGACCAGCATGATGGCAGAATTCACGATTTGGTCTCAAGCTGTGACTTATTGGGAGGAAGATACTGATTTGGCCTACAACATGGCTAGGAATCTTTACATCTTGATCGGAGTTTTTGGTCTAGCAACTATGCCTCTGATGGGAAAATTTCAGGATTTCATAGTTTCAAAATCTAAAAATGAGCCTAGAGGTAGGAAAATAAGTCTCATGATCGCGCCTTTAGTAGGCCTCACCGCCTGTGTGCTGATGATCGCTACATCTCTCAATATAATTGCTGGTTTGGCAGCGTCTCTATCATTTGCCATATATTGGGCTACGGAACCTGGAGCTGCTGCAGGTTACACCGGCGCGGTTTTCGGCAAGAAGAACATGGGACATGTTTGGGGCTTTGCTACTCTGTGGTCTATGAGCATAGGACCTTTTTTAGGCAGCTATGTCGGGGGTATAATATACGATCTCACTGAGGTATACGACTATACGATAATCTTTGCGATAATTTTCTTCCTAGTCTCTGCCCTGACGGCATGGACTCTTCCCGAGAAATATTTAGGAGGGAAAAATCCAGATGGTCCGAACGAGTGAGATGAGTTGTACCTCATAAGATTAGTTTCGCTAGAAACTAAAAAGATTTTTAAAGGAGTAGTTTGCATCATGATGAAAATGGTTAGTATATTATGGATGACTCGAGTTCAGAGCTGACCCGACTCTATTACCGTATCAAAGATATATTCGTTAAGAGCAAAGAGGACCGAAGAGAGGAGATACTAGAGGGTTCTATAATAAAGACGCTTTTGATCCTAGCTATACCGGTGATGGTATCCAGCGCTTTGCATACCGCATTCAATATAGTGGATACTTTTTGGTTGGGTCAACTCGGATCAGCTGAGGTCGGAGCTCCCACTGCGGCCTGGCCCATAATATTTTCTTTTCTTGCGATAGGTATGGGATTCTCGACTGCTGGAGTTTCACTAGTATCTCAACATACAGGAGCTGGAGGTAGTAAAAAAGCAAACGAAGCTGCGGGACAAGTATTCACCTTCATAATGATAATAGGTGTGGTTTCCGGAGCAGTTGGATTCATTCTAGCCCCTTGGATATTGAGATTAGTAGGTACACCACCTAATGTATTTCCTCTTGCCACTTCTTATCTTAGAATAGTTCTTCTGAGCATGCCTTTCGTATTCGCCTATATATCATTTCGTTTCCTATTGAGAGGAATCGGTGACATGGTCACTCCGATGTTGATCAGGGCGGTCTTAGTAGGATTCAATCTCGTATTGGATCCCATACTGATATTCGGAGCGGGGCCGATTCCTCCGATGGGCGTGACCGGAGCGGCTATAGCGACAGCATCGGCGAGGACGATAGCTGCATTAGTTGGCATGTATCTTCTTTTCAATGATAGAGTCCAAATCAAATTATCTCTACGAAATCTAGGATTAAAATTTAGATGGGTGAAACAAATTATTAGTATAGGTGCACCTGCAACCTTAGCTAGAGCCGGAAGCGCTATCGGATTTGTTTTCTTGTTTTCAATAGTTGCGGTCTTCGGAGAGAAACCCGTAGCCGCGTATGGCATAGGGCGAAGGGTGACCCACGTAATCACATTCGCCACCTGGGGATTTGCCGCTGCATCTATGACTATGGTCGGACAAAACGTTGGAGCAGAACAAACGAAACGAGCTGAAAACATAGTGAAAAAAGCGATTCTCGTTGGTTTCTCGATAATGTTTACAATGGCTGTGATCTTGGTCACGTTCCGGACCTGGGTGATCGGTGCCTTTATCGATGATCCTGCTGTTATTGATGAGGGTGCTAGATACCTTCGGATATTTGCTCTTACCATCCCGTTCTTCGGGATTTACAGGATCTTCGATTCAACCTTTAGAGGTACCGGCCATACCGTGCCCGCTATGGGACTCTCCCTCTTCAGAATATGGGGGCTGCGTATATTCCTTTCTGCATTACTAGCTCTCCCGGTCATATCTCTAGGTTACTTAACACTCAATATCGGTTTTAATCTACAAGAGGTGGGTATCTGGTATGGAATGGCCGCCAGCAATGTGATCATAGCCGGACTCTCATACATCTATTTCCTGAGCGGAAAGTGGAAAGAGAAAACGATCGAGACTTGATCTAAATCTCAGTGATCCGGAAATAATATTTAGGCATCTGAATTCATTTACATCTTTCCTTTTCTACTTCGCAGACAGGATGGTATTGAGCCGTGCTACTATTGGTGACATTCAAAGAAAAGGTGAGCAATCCCCCGATAGCTTTAGCTATCTTTACCAGGACGGTTAAAATAGTTCTCACAATACTCTGAGCAGTTTCTCTATGGATCAGTTTTACATCTACGGTTACATTTTTGGTCAGGTTTTCATCTAACTCTTCAGATTGGACTGTGATGTTGAGAGTAACTTCATCTGATTCTTTAGGTGTCCATCCAGTGGTATAATATCCGTCATCTTCAATATGATCACTCCCGCTCCCATCGTCGACCAATTCGACAGCCCCTTTATCGGTGCTAAATTCTACTCTTACATCTGCTTCCCTGATGGGATTGACTCCGTCATTGAGAGAAATCATTATCTTTGTTTTCTCCCTCCACTGCGTGCTAATATAGGGTTTGTGAACCCAAAAACGGATATCATCTGGGTCGGGAGATTGTTTTAGAGAACTGGAAGCATTTATCCGCCCATCAACTAGATTTTTGCCTTTGAGAGTGCTAGATGAATCTGCAGATGAGAGGATGATGTTTTTCAAATTATAGTAGTCATAAGAAGAATTATGTGAAGCTAGTAACGCCGCTAGACCCGAGACATGAGGTACTGACATCGACGTACCCTTTTTGGAACTATACCCACCATCCAATTTGGTGCTGTTTATATCTATACCGGGGGCCCCAACATGTACACTCCGTTTTCCGTAATTAGAGAAATCTGCCAGCTTGTCGTCTTGATCGGTAGCGGCAACAGAGATGATATTTGGAAGGTCATAGTTAGCTGGATAAGAAGGGGCTTTACCATTGTTCAATTCCTCATTCCCAGCAGCTGAAATGAAGAGAATTCCCTCTTCTAGATGTTCTTTGATAGCGTCATAAAGTAGTTCGCTCCGACTTGGCCCCCACCAACTGTTAGAAGTAACGAAAATATTCTCTCCATCCTTGCTCCTATTGAGTATATACTCAAGTCCAGAGATAACGTCTCCTACGTTTCCATTACCCTCGGAATCGAGAACTTTTACACCCATCAGACTGACATTCCAGTTTATCCCTGCAACGCCTTCCCCATTGTTTCCCACGGCACCTATCGTTCCAGCCACATGAGTTCCGTGTCCACTATTATCCATAGGATCATTAGAGTCGTTAACGGCATTGTATCCATGATTACCATTTTCACTAGTCCACATATTATCTTTTAGATCAGGATGAGTATAGTCGATCCCGGAATCGATAACCGGTACTACGACCTCATTGCTACCATTGGTTACATCCCAAGCACCTGGAGCATCTATTTTGTCCATACCCCAAAGAGAATCATAGCCGGGATCATCGGGTATGTCTGCTTTTTCTACAATATAGTTTGGCTCAGCATGTACCACTTCGTCTTTTTTCATCAAGATTTTTATCACATTCAACACGTCTGCTTCTTCCTGGAGTGTTATCTCAGCCATATTAAATGATGGATAGAGACGTGATGTCTTTCCTTTAACTTCTTTCAAAAGAGTATTGATCTGGTCTTGCAGCCTTTCTTCATCCTGATTTGTTCTTAATTGATTTTCACTTGATGATTTTAATTTCACCAAAACACTATTTTCACAATATTGTGCATTTTCTTTTTCGTTTTCCGCATTATCTGAAGAGGCATCCTCCTTAATTAAATCGGGATTATATCGATCTTTTTCAATGCTAGCCTTACTACCTTGAATTCCTATAGTGAGTCCGCTAAGGAGTAAAAGGAAAGTAATCGTGAGAACGGATATTTTAGCTCTAATATCAATTCCTCCTTTGAAATATTAATAATGTATAGGCTTATATATCTTATGGCACTCGTAAAAAGGGAAGGGATATTAATGATTTATTCTTTTTTATCTCTTGTTTAGAAAGTATGATCTAGAGAAGTTCATCCATCCTAAAAAGGCCTAGTTATATCGATGGGAATTTGAATAAATGCGTTATTAGATTTTCCTATTCTTCTTCAACCAGTTCAAAGATCTCTTTTTCCAGTTCTTCCTCTTGAACCGATTTTATCTTTGCACCACATTCAGGGCATTCTTTAGAATCAACTGGGATTAGAGTTTCACAGCTTGGGCAGACCCCTTCACTCTCAACTTCTTCTTGTTCAGTGGTTTCCTCTTCAGGTACTTCTTCAGCAGTTTCTGAGACTTCTTCATCCACTTCAGCTTCTTGTTCAATGGTTTCCTCTTCAGGTGCTTCTTCAGCAGTTTCTGAGACTTCTTCTTCCTCTCCTGTTTCGATCACTTCTTCTAGAGAATCTGCTAATTCTTCAGATTCTAGACCTTCATCAGATTCCGAGAGAGTCTCATCTTCTGAGGTCCTTGGCTTTTTCTGGAATTTGTTCTTGAAAAAAGAGGATGTTGACGATAATCCGTCCTGAATAGAATTCTTCATCCCTCTAAACCTTGTTGAGAACCCTTTATTCTCTGTCTCTTGTTCTTCTTTTTCCATTTCTTCTACTATTAAATGCACTCCGCCAACTTCGTTTACCCTGACTTTCGTTCCACTGTCTATTTTATGATCTGCAGTAGCACTCCAGATCTTGTTACTATGGATTATTTTTACTTTACCTTTTATGTTCTCGGGCTTTATCTCTTTTATCACATAACCCTCACGATCTTTCAGAGTCGTCGAAGTCGTCGTTGGAGTAGGTGGAGAAAAGAATTTCAGATACACTAGATATAGTATTGCGATGAGTATTATGAGGCCTATGATTATTATACTACAAACTCCCATCGTTCCCTCATTTGATTACGAATATTTTTATTTTTCGCCTAAAAAGAGCTTTTAAAAATTTCAACCCCCTATACTAGACGAAGATGAAACTACTCGTAGTTGAAGTTTATGAAAAACTATCAACTTCGGAGAGAACCACCATTACCAACAAAAGACTTTAAAAATCCACCTTTATCCCGGTCTTTATTTGTTTCTAATCCTTCACCACATACAGGACATTCTTTAGTATAGACAGTAAGCACCGTATCACAGGATGGACAAGTCCCGTATTCATTGATATCCTTCTCAAGTTCTATAAGTTCTCCTTCCTCGATCGTCTCTTCTACTTTTAAATGAACCCCATCTACGTCGGATATCTTAACTTCTCTTTCCTTTTCTATTTCCCTATCTCCAATTGCGCTCCAAATCTGGCTACTGTGCATTACTTTTACCTTGCCCGAAATGTTATCTGGTTTGATTTCTTTTACCACATGACCCTTACGACCTTTCATAGTCTTATCAGTGGTAGTCGGGGTATCGGGAGAAGAAATCTGCATATACATTATGTAGAAGATTGGTATTAATACCACGATTCCCAGAAATATCATCAGGTTGATCGTCATGGAAAGGAAATTGTTTATCAAGTATTTTTATTTTTTCCTTAATGAGTTTAGAGATCCATCTAAATTATAACTGGATAATATGGTTTAGAACAAAGTAGATCAAAAACTTTTACCTTTCCAGCTGAGAAGGCTCCTCCTTTTAAGGAGGTGATGAATCAGCTTAAACTAACTTTCACTGACCCCTCTGATTGACACTTAAATAGCTAAAAAACGCTGTGAAGACAAGGGGATGGAAGCTGAAAAGACAGTCAAATCGGCCGTTGTTGAATTGACCAACCTAAAGCGGAAACAACTTGAACAGATGTGGTCGAACTATCAGAGTTGGGTGCATAC
>JAZKSP010000002.1:0-46153 GCA_036626005.1 Thermoplasmatota archaeon
CATCTATCTTTACTCCAGCATTCCTCCTTGTAGGACCGTCTATCCTGATAACCCCAGTATTCCTATCTGTTTCATCTCCCGACCATATTTTTGCGGCGGTCATATTATCCCCCTGGATAAGAATAATATCTCCACTCTTAAGACCTAATTTTTCTTTGACTTCAGGATCGATCCTAGCTAGCCCTCTTCCTACATCACTTGATTTGGCCTCTGCGACCTTTAGTACCTTTTCATTCCCCTTCATGTTTCTCACCAATAAACTATACAAAGATATGTTGTTATATTCTCGTTGTAAAGATATGTTTCAGATGTATTTAAACCTTTTGACTAGGTTTTCAGGTGAAATTAGGTAATCAAAAAAACTAAACTCCTATCGACTTATTATCCAAATGCATGGTAATCTCACCACAACCTATCGATATTATTTCTTTCCTATTGGCTCTCTTTATCGGCCTGATGGTCGGCTTAGAGAGAACAGGCATATCTGTTAAGGAAGATGAGGCCAAAGGAGCCGGGGTACGGACTTTTGCTTTAGTCGCTGTGATGGGTTTCTTGATGACGTTTTTCTTTAAAAATGATGGAGCATTATTGATTATCAACGTTCTAATATTTTCTATTCTTTTCATCTCCCTCCCGATTTTCCGTAGACCAAAAGGCTCCGTGGGACTAACAACTTCAAGTGCATTGATGTTAATCTTTTTAATAGGGATGCTCTTTGGACTCGGTCGACCTATATTAGGAAGCATAAGCGGATTACTTTTGTTGGCTCTAACTTCTTCAAAAAGGATACTGCACAGCTTTGCTGAAGTTCTATCAAGAGAGGATCTATGGAGTGCCGTGCGTTTTTTGATCGTTGCCATGATTTTGGTACCGATCACCTATAGTGTTGGCCCGATACATCCCCTTGTCGGGTCTGGTAGGGTATTTGATCCGCTTCAGGCTCTTATGATGGTCCTGTTTGTTTCAAGTATATCTTTTTTGAGCTACGTAGTGATGAAAGTATATGGTGCCAGAAGAGGGTTAAAAATATCGGCATTCATCGGTGGATTAGTGAGTTCTGCTGCGGCAACAGCCTCGGTGTCAGAGAAATCTAAGAAAATTACTGAGAGTTTGAACACTTCTGTTGTTAGTATCCTACTTTCTAACACATCGATGTTTATAAAAGATTATATCATCATCTTCACAGTAGCAGGATATGTTTTAGCTAGGGAATTTTTGTTGCCGATCGTTCTGTTTTTGTTTCTAACGGGGGTGTTCCTAACATACTTCATGAAAAAAGGAGGACGGAAGACAAAGGATTTAAATTCCGTAGAAATAGACCTTGGAACACCATTTGCCTTAAAACCCGCCGCTAAATTTGCTGTACTTTTCAGTCTGATATGGATCTCGAGTTATCTACTACAGAATTATGTCGGCGGAAGTGGAGTTTATATTGTAGCTATCGGTGGCCTGATTTCAACCACATCAGTTTCTGCTTCAATCTCCTCTCTATATATGGCAGGAGAAATAGGAAGCCTAACAGCAGTATCCACTATACTTCTTGCCTTTGGACTCGGATCTATCTCAAAAATATTGATCGCTAGAGCCTATGATAAAAGATTGGCAAAAGATGTCTCTTTGCCGATGTTTGTCTTAGCAACCACATCATTTATATTGGTGCTCCTCTTGAACTAATTAGCAGAAAAATGAACGTTAAATTAGTACAGGGAAGTGTTGTCGGATGATAAGTTCTGGATTCCTCTTGGCGCTGATACTGATCGTTGGCTTTATAGCAGGAATATTCATATTAGACAGATTCGATTTGTTGGAACCTTTTGGTTTGGAAATGTCGGGCCCTCTCTTGATGTGGAAGACTAAAAAAGGTCGGGACTTGATAGACAGGATAGCCCAAAAAAAGCGTTTCTGGGAGATTTATGGTAATATAGGCCTGGTAGTAGTCGGCATAGCCATGGTCATCATTTTTTTAATGGTGGCCTTCAACGCATACATGGCTACAGCTATTCCAGCTGAGCAGGCCCCAGATGCAAACGAGATCCTGGTGATACCTGGTGTGAATCCCTTCATACCTGTGGGCTACGGTATCTTAAGCCTTGCCGTGGGCATAATAGTACACGAATTCTCCCACGGTATACTTTCAAGGGCCGCCGACGTTGATATCAAATCCCTCGGGCTTATTTTTCTAGTGGTTCCCCTCGGGGCGTTCGTTGAACCTGATGAAGATCAGATAGAAGAAACGGAGAGGATCAAGAGGGACAGGATGTTCGCCGCCGGTGTGACCTCGAACATCGTTCTTGCAATAATTCTTGTACTCGTATTTTCTACGGTATTCATGGGTTCAGTCTCCGCAGAAGAAGACGGCGTGATGATAAGAGGTGTCTATGAAGATACCCCTGCTGCCGAAGCGGAGATGCAGTCTTACGACCAGATATTGGAGATCGACGGAAAAGAGATCACAGGAACCAAAGATTTGGGATCACTGAATATAAACCTTACAGAAACGAATGAAGAGACCTTAAGAGAGGTCGATGTGAGTGTGAGGAAAGGGAAAGACTACCGAACTTATAAAAATGTGACAGTAGGACTGGTGGTCATTGGAATACTGGAGGATTCTCCGGCTCACGATGCAGGATTAGAACCCGGGGCTATTCTATATCAGATCAACGAAACGACCATACATAATAGAAATGATCTAAGTGATGCATTAAAAGGGAAGGACAAAATAAGCTTGAAGTACTGGCAGAAAAATAATTCAGAAGATGCTGAGTACAAAATAGAACAGGAAAACTTGACACTAGAAGACGGACTTATGGGAATAAATATGGGATATTTTGGTCTAACGTATGAAGATGCTGATTGGTTACCTAAATTGCTTTCTAACCCTCTATCGGCGGGAAAAACGGGTCTACAACCGTTGAGGTTTTATTTCCAGAACGCAGCGACATATATAGCCCTTCCTTTACTTGGACTGTCCCCTGTACCTGAACAGCTTACCGGACTTTACGAGATAAGCGGTCCGTTGTCAGCATTACCTACAAATGGGTTTTGGATCTTGGCTAATTCTATTTATTGGGTCTTCTGGTTGAATATACTCTTAGGTCTTTTCAATGCTTTACCTGCGATACCTCTAGATGGAGGTTATCTTTTCCAGGATGGTATCGAGGATTTATCCGAGAGATTAGGACTAAACGAGGATACTGGAGAAAAGTTATCTTCTGGAATGACCTACGCGCTAGCTCTCCTGGTTCTGTTCCTACTGATGTGGTCCATGATAGGTCCTAGAATATAACCTCCGAAATTTTTTATGTTTTAATCCTCCTTAAGTGAATTGCTATGTTACCCTTCGAAGAAGTAGCCGTTATGGATAAGAACGCTGAGTATAGAGGAATTCCTCCTAAAGAATTGATGGAAAATGCCGGGAAAAAGTTGGCCGAGGTTATATCCAATAAATTTTCTGAAAGACCGGTGCTTTTCATATGTGGTACCGGAAATAATGGTGGGGATGCCTATGTTTCTGGTCGATATCTGAGAAGGCGATGGAAAAGTGCAGATATAATGGTGCATCTGATCAAAAGTAGAGAAAATATCAGGAGTGATATCGCCGCAGAGAATTTTGAAGAGTTCGAAGGAAAAGTTGTCAAAGAGTTGGAATGGTCCGATATAGACAAAAATACGATAATAGTGGATGCCATGCTTGGAACTGGAGTTAAAGGTGAGATCAGGGAACCGTATAGGTCAATAATAGAGAAGATAAACGAGTTAGAGAATCCCGTGGTTTCAGTGGACGTTCCTAGCGGTCTTGGATCTGATATCCAAGTCCATCCTCAGATCACAGTAACATTTCACGATGCCAAGGAGGGGATGACTTTAGAAAATTCTGGAAGGATAGAGATAAAGGATATCGGCATACCTGAAAAAGCAGTAGATCACACAGGACCGGGCGAGATGCTCCTCTATCCGAGAGCGAAGAGTGATTCTCATAAAGGCGAGAACGGGAGAGTGCTAATAGTAGGTGGAGGGCCTTATACTGGGGCACCCGCTTTAGCCGGAAAAGCAGCTTATCGGACAGGTGTAGATCTTGTTCACCTAGCAGTACCTTCCTCCATAGCGGATACTGTCTCCGGCTATTCTCCGGATTTTTTAGTTCATTCTCTTGAAGGTGATATCTTGGTAGAAGAACACGTGGAAAAGATCAGGTCGATCTCCGAAGACTGCGATGCAGCGATTATAGGCCCGGGTCTAGGTGACGATGAGAAGACCCTAGAGGCGGTCGAAGACTTGATCGAGAAGATCGATATCCCGATGGTCATAGATGCAGACGCTCTGAAGGCCTTTTATGAGGAAATCGAAATAAGTTCCGAAACAGTTCTTACTCCTCATAGAGGAGAGTTCGAGATGCTGATCGATGAGGATATTGAAGAAGAACTAGCTGAGAAAGCCGACGAGTTCGCAGCGAGCAATTCTGTCTCAATTTTTTTAAAAGGTAAGAAGGATTACATCACCGACGGCGAGAGTTACAGGTGGAACGACTTCGGTAACGTGGGGATGACGGTAGGAGGAACAGGAGATACGTTATCGGGAGTGATCGGAGCTATGCTGAGCAAGGGAACCGATGCATTCAACGCCGGCAGGCTAGGAGCTTACATGACCTGCAGAGCCGGAGACAAAGCTTTCGAAGAGGTAAGATGGGGCCTGATACCTGAAGATATAATAGAAAGATTGCCTGAGCTTTTCGACGAATGAGTTGTTTAGGTAGAGGCCAAAGTTTTTCCTGATGACTAATTTTTTATACTTTTTTCTACTATAGCTCAACTGATGGAATTTAGGTGTTTATGATGGTTGATATAAAAGCTCCCCGAGGGACAGAATTGACCTGCAAAGGCTGGAAACAGGAGGCTATGCTCAGACAGCTGAAGAATAATATGGAGAATGCGGAAGATCCAGATAATCTTATAGTCTACGGGGGTTCGGGAAAAGCCGCTAGGAATTGGGAGTGTTATGAGGAAATAGTTGAGACTTTGAAAGAATTGGAAAATGACGAAACTTTGATGATCCAGAGCGGTAAGCCGGTTGGTGTTTTTAAAACATTCGAAAGAGCTCCTAGAGTTATAATAGCAAATTCAAATATCGTACCTAAGTGGTCCACCTGGGACAAATACTACGAGTTGGAAGACCTAGGACTGATGATGTACGGACAGATGACCGCGGGTAGCTGGTGTTATATCGGTACGCAGGGTATAATCCAGGGAACATACGAGACCTTTGCTGCTTTAGCCCGAAAACATTTTGACGGCACATTAGAAGGAAAATTATGCTTGAGCGGTGGTCTAGGAGGCATGGGTGGAGCACAGCCTTTGGCTATCAAGATGAATGGTGGTGTTGCACTTGTTGTTGAGATTAATCCAGAGATGGCTCAGAAAAGGTTGGATGCCGGTTACTGTGATGTTATCGTGGAAGACCTAGATGAAGCATTAGAACTAGCCTTAGAAGCAAAAGAAAATGGAGAAGCAAAATCTATCGGATTGATAGGAAATACCGCTGAAACACATCCCGAGATATTAGAAAAAGGGTTAATACCGGATGTGGTGACCGATCAAACCAGTGCACATGACGCGATGGCTTATTTCCCTAAAGGGCTAACCTACGAAGAAGGTTTAGAATTGAGGGAGAACGATCCTGAGGAATTCAAGAAAAAAGCTATGGAATCGATGAAGTTACACTGCAAGACTATGGTAAAGATGCAGGAAGAAGGTGCGATAGCCTTCGATTACGGGAACAACCTAAGAGGTCAGGCTAAAGATGCCGGTTTCGAGAACGCTTTCGCGTATCCGGGTTTCGTCCCTGCTTATATCAGACCGATGTTCTGTGAAGGTAGAGGTCCATTCAGATGGATGGCACTCTCCGGTGACCCAGAAGACATATTGAAAACTGATGAAGTCGTGAAAGAGTTGTTCCCAGAGAACGAGCAGTTGAAGAATTGGATAGATCTAGCTGAAGAACATCTTCCATGGGAAGGTTTACCCGCGAGAGTCTGCTGGTTAGGATATGGCGAAAGAGAAAAATTCGCCAAAAAGATAAACGATATGGTAGCCAGCGGAGAGATATCTGCACCGATCTCGATAACTAGAGACCATCTTGATGCAGGCAGCGTGGCAAGTCCAAACAGGGAAACTGAAAGTATGAAGGACGGAAGTGATGCCGTGGCAGATTGGCCTTTATTGAACGCCATGCTTAACCTGAGTGCAGGAGCTGACAGCGTCTCTATCCACAACGGAGGAGGGGTCGGAATCGGCTTATCTACTCATGCTGGTATGGTCGTTGTAGCTGATGGAACAAAAGAGGCTGAGGAGAATATAGAGAGAGTGTTCAAGACAGATCCCGGTTCTGGTGTGGTGAGACACGCCGATGCTGGATACGAAAAGGCTATAGAATTTGCAAAAGAACATGACATAAAGATGCCGATGCTTGAAAGGCAGAGAAAAAAAGAGGAATAAGATCAGATTACCGTCCTAGATTTAATGTACCAGTAGACCTGATAGGGTAAATATGACCGAAGGATTCACCATCAAAAGTATAGATAGAGAAGATAAAGAAGAAGTTTTGGAGCTGACCGAGGATATCTGGCAGGGACACGACTACATACCCGATGTGATCGATGAGTGGATAGAGAACGGAGGATTTATCAGTGGTAAAGTCGACGGTGAGATGGTCGCTGTAGCGAAACATACCGAACAAAGAGAGGACGTATACTGGTTGGAAGGTCTGAGAGTCCATCCTGACCATCAGGGTAAAGGGTACGGAAGAGATATGATGGAGGAGCAGATCGATCTCCTTGAAGAGAAGGGCTACAAAGCTCTGCGCTTTCTAACGAGCCAGGATAAAAGCCCGGTTAAGAAAGTGGTTTCGGAAAGAGGATTTGAGGTAAAACAGTCCTATCACTTTCTAAGACTTGATGTGGATGGATTAATGGAAAAGAAAGAATCTATAGAAAGGTATCGAGAAAATCTAGATGGGATCGTTAAAGAAGATAGAAAAGAGAAGGTTAAAGATTTTGTTTTTTCTTCTGAAGAATATGAAAAATACGAAAAGGAGTTCCTTGCAAGTTGGACCTGTAAGAAGATAGATGAAGACCTGTTAGAAAAAGAGGTAGAAAAAAGGAACTGCTTCACGATTCATGAAGACGGAGATATCGATGCTCTAGCATTTTTCTATCATTACGAACCGTTCGAATCTCTTAGTATTCCTTTTATTTCAGGTTCAAAGGAAGGGATCGAACGATTGATAGATTATGGGTTGGTTAAAAGTATAGAAGAGAACTTTGCCAGATATTCGATAAAAACAGCTTCTGATAAAATAGCGTCCATAGCGGAGGAAAGAGGGATCGAGAGATCGGATCATGGCAAGGTACTGCTGTTCGAAAAGAGATGATTGTATAATAAAAGGCTCTCAAAATATTGATAAGTCAAGAAAATGTTGGAATCTATAGTTGTTAAATATGGATAAGGAAATACAGATCATCTCATTCGACATGGACGGAACCTTGATACCAAAAGATTTTGCGGACGATTTTTGGTTGAAAAAGATACCCGAGCTCTATTCTCGAAAGACTGAGTTATCCAAAGATGAGGCCCAAGAAAAGTTTATAGAAGAGTACGACAAGATGGGCAGAGACGATATCAGGTGGTACAAACCGGACTACTGGTTCTCAAAATATGAGATAGATCAGGAGCCTAGAGAAGTACTCGAAGAGCTTAGGAAGGAATATGAACTTTATGATGACGCTAAAGAGATAATGAAAGAACTCCATAAAGAATACAAATTGATAATAATCTCAAACGGAATGAGGATGTTCATAGAAGTGGGGCTTGGAGAATACCAGACCTATTTTACGGCACTCTACTCTTCAGTATCCAATTTTGAGATGAGTAACAAAACCACCTCCTTATACCAAAGGATCTGTAGTGAGCTGAATGTTGAGATTGAGGAAACGATACATATAGGAGATGATCGAGAGAACGATTATAAACCTGCTAAAAAAGCGGGTATGCAGTCTTACCTGTTGAACCGAGACGAGACTAAAGATGGATTGAACGACCTAAGAGAACTGCTTGAAATATTGTAAGTATTTCACTAATCGGTTCAATTATCTATTAGTTCTATATCTGTTCCCTTCACATGAGCATATTTTCCTCGATTTCCTCCTCTATAACCAGATACAGAAAAGATCGAAAGGAGCTTTTCATCGAAGTAGTACTTATAGCCTTTTGGATGTACCTCGTGAGCTCTGATGATCTTAGATAGATTATTTTCAGTCAAAAATTCATCTACTGCTTTTTCACCGTAGAGATGATAATCTCCTCTTTTGAAATTGGGTTCAAATCTTTTTATATCTTCATTAGGATCGTTCCAGAATATCTCCTCATATGATTCGTCGTCATGATCTAGCTCTTTTATTCGAGATAAAGAAGTTATTCCTTTAGGGATACCTCCGTGAGCGGCGTAATGATCATCTCCCAATACAGAGGCTACAGGTAATTTATCGTAAAGATCAACGATTTTTCGATATAGTGATTCCGAATATCTCATATTGATAACTCTATAGAAGCCATAACTGTGATTCATCCTCTCGGTCTCGTGATTACCACGCAACAAAATGACTTTTTCAGGTCTTTGAATCTTCAAAGATAGAACATAAGCCAGATTTTCAAGCTGTTTTTCCCCTCTATCTACGTAATCGCCGAGGTATATTATTGGAACTCCTCTTTTAATGGCCTGTTCTGATGGTCGCTTTGCTGAATTTAGATCCCCATGGGTATCTCCCACTAGGAAAAATTCGTTCCAGTTTTTTTCTACTAGATTTTCAGCTTCTAAAATATCATCCGCTCTCCGTATAAGATCAAGGTATTCCTCTTCACTGACTTTTGTGATACCCTCCTTCAAAATCTTATCTATGAGTTTCATCAATCCAGTATATAGGAAATTTCTTATTTGTATCATTGGGTTCTAACCCTTTGCCCGAAAAGTAGATAAAGTAATAATATATATTTTTTTTTAAGTAATTTAAATTGCGATCTTGTGGTGAGCAGGGTTCTTTGATGTTGGTAATCTTTATATCGTATTTTTATCTATATTTACTACGGTTTTCGTGATGTTATCTTTAAAACACCCTCCGAGTCCATCATCGGATTTAGAGTCTAATATTTATAAGTCAAAAAATACTCTAGCCACTTCGGATAGTGGTGAAAGACTTTGACTCTTCGCCTATCTAAAATTAAAATTTAATATTTTTAATCTATAAATTTCAAGATCCAACAGACTAAATAAACTAATCGAGATTTTTAAATCAGCCTTTCCAATCTTAATTAGTGTCCATAGAATTTTTTGAACTATGAGCATTTATCGGATTACAGAATACGAGCACATAATATTCCCATGGATTACGCTCAGTTATCAAAGTGTTAGCTGGAAAATTAAATAACTTCCCTCTCTTTTTCATTATCCGGAAAATGAGAAGAAGAACCCTAGAGATAAGATGTAAAGAATGTGGAAAAAAGATCTTCAAATATATCAAATACGGTGACGGTAACTTGATAAACTGTCATAAAAAACGAATAATCGAGGACAACAGCGTTAAAGAAAACAAAGAAGTGAAGTGCACCTGTGGAAATTTGATAGGTATAGACAGATCGACTAGAATAAAGATGAAACAACATTCTTTTGAAAAAAACTGAACTTAGTTCTCAATTAGAAAGTTGAATGATAAAGAATAGAAGCTGAGAAAGTTCTACACCTGGAAAGATAACAAGCTAGAATTCAAAGAGATGACGGTAGTCGGACCTACACCACCTTCGAACATATCTATAGGGAAATGAAAGGGATTATCCCAAGCCAATACACATAAACCGGAAAATCTATTCTTGGTCTCGTCTATCAGGAGCTCAATCAACTTTTTCTCATTTTTATGATGAACACTTTTTTCCGCATCATCTATTAAAGACCAGTGAAAACACATCATAACTGCGGTCCCTGAGGCTTCTATAGGGTATGGAGCATCTTCAGCCGGCATGTATTCTAAAAAACCTCTCGATACACCATCTTTATAGACTATGTAGCCTTCCATCCCCTTATCGAACATTTCTTTTCTCCAATCCTCCCAGACAGTACATTATCTCTTTAAGATTTTGTACGTTCAAAGGTACGACATTTCCTTCTATTTCATATCCTGCTTCCCTCATATCGATCTCAATAACCCATTTGAGGATATCGATAAAAATATTTCTATGGATGATAGAAAAAATAGCAAGTATTAGAAAAAAGTATTTTTCCTTACTCGAATTCGAAATTTTCCTCGGCCTTTTCTATGACCTTCTCTTTCTTCTCACTCGCTTCTTTCTTCAGTTCCTCACATCTATCTAAGATATCCTCTATGAACTCTTCGTCGTGGACATCCTTGAGATTGATCTTGACGTTAGCTATACCTCCGACAACTCCTGAATAGGCCATCTGAGCTGAAACCAAAGCGTCGGTAATAGCGTCCTCTTTACCGTATTCAACCACTTCTTCAGCTAAATCCAAGACTTCGGCAGAAGTTTCGGCCGTATCCATCGGGACTTTACAAGCGTGTTTAAGGCCCTCTTCCATCGCCTGTCTTCTCTTGTCTCTCTCCTCTTCGGTGGACTTCGGCATGTTTTTGGCTTCGATATATTTTTCGTAAGCATTGGTATCCTCGTCTACAACTCTTAATAGCTCGTCCTTTAATTCCTGTGCCTCTTCTGCTACCGGCATCAAAACAGAATCGATATCAGCGGTACCTCTTCCACCTGTACTGAGATTAGAAACCATCGAGGAAAGAGCAGCACCTATAGATCCAGAAAGGGCAGCAATGCTTCCACCTCCTGGAGTTGATGAATCCCGTGATACTTCATCGACGAATTCCTCGATATCCATATCGACAAGAGCCTCTTCAGGTTTCATAGGTCCACCGATCAACTTCTCATCCGGATCGAATTCCGCCACGTCTCTGAGACCGAGAGACTGTATTGCTGTCTCTATTATATCCTCTCGAGGTATGCCCTTAGACTGATTCATCTTTTCTAGATAATATTTTCCTGTTCTTAGCAGAGCTTCGTAAGGAGCAAGTCCTACAATCTCGCTCCCCGTTACTCTAACACCCATCTTTCTTGCCCTATCTTTAGCAAATTCGTAGACATCATGAAGGCTAGTCTTTTTGAAGTTGGTCAGGTTGATGGAGACTTGAGCCCGTTCGTATTCATCGACATACCAACCTATAGCTTTGCAGTGATCGAATTCACCTCTCTTCTTCACAGCTTTTCCATCTAAATTATCTATGTCGTAATCGTATTCCTTCTCTAGGAACTCTTTGAGATCATAATCATGTTCTTCCTCCGTGTGTTCCCTCACCTCTTTAAAGGAATCTCCGATGAAATCGCATTCTCCACATGGGAATTCATCCCCGCTGTAACGATCTATCTCCCCTTTCCAATAATGTTGGTCGGGGCTATTGACTCTTTTAGCCCTTCCTCTTTTTCTCATCTGTAGTGCTATATCCCAAGCGACCTTCTTGTTCTTAGTGTTTAGATTTATGTTATAGGCTATTAGGAATTCTCGAGCACCTATCACAGTCGCTCCAGTTCTTTTGACTCTCTGGTTCCACTCCGCCGGTCCGTAATCGGGCTTCCAGTCTGGATCGATGAGTTTTTCATCTAGTCCTTCATACTCTCCGCTCCTTATGGTGGCGAGATTTTCTCTTTTTGGTTCTGTAGCGGCTTCTTCGTACAAATAAACGGGGATCTCCAATTTTTCTCCGACTTTCCTTCCCAGTTCTTCCGCTAACTCCACGCAGTCTTCCATGGTTGTACCTTTCACTGGAACGAAAGGACAGACGTCGGTTGCGCCCATCCGGGGATGGCTTCCCTCGTGTTGACTCATATCTATAAGTTCTGAGGCTTTCTTTATGGCGTTGAATGCAGCATCTTTCACACTTTCTAGAGGACCCACAAAGGTCACTACGGTCCTGTTAGTGTCTTCCCCCATATCTACATCCTTGACTTCTACACCCTCAAAGCTCTCGATCTCGCCAGTTATCTCATCTATAACGCTCTCATCCCGCCCTTCTGAGAAATTAGGTACACATTCTACAAGTTCCATATTATCCACCGATATTAAAATAGAGAAATATATGGAAGATAAAAAGATTTTGGAGGATGTTCGATAGATATTTTCTTTTACCTCCAAACGATTTCCTTCCCTCATATCATAAAATTATCCTAAAAGTTATGATCATTTTAAAGTTGATAAAAGAAATAAAAACGCTAGTACTATACTCTTCGATAAGAAAACACAAATAACATTAATCCCTAAAATTCATATAAACAATCCCTACAAAGTTATTAATGATTCTCTTTCATAAACCGCGTATCGGAAAGTTAAAATGAGAAAAAACAATAAACCTTATTCCTATAGTATGAATTAAGAGCAAAGCGAGGATATATATGAAACAGAAAATTAACCAGAAAATCACCAATATCAGGGGTGGAAGAAGTGTCCGGTAAATACCTCAAAGCTAGACAACTAGCAAAGGAGATGGAGGAAAAAGCGAAGAAAACCGCCGAAAAGAAAAAGGAAGCTAAAAATAAAAAAGAGCAAGCTGAAGAATCACTTGAAATTATCAAATCCCTGAACATAGATATAGAGTTGGAGGATCTACAGGAGAAATTCGAAAAGGGAGAAGAAGATTTAGATGATAAGGATTTTGAAAAGTCTTATGAAGTTTTTAGAAAGATTATAGAAGAGATAAAAAGTAGAAGTTCAACGAGACATGATGAGATACTTAACCCGATCGAGGAGCTGGTCCAACAGGCCGGTGATGATTTAGAGTTTGAATCGCTCCAAGAAAAGATAGATGAAAGCAGGGGTCTCTTCCAAGATAGAGAACTGGAAGAAGCTTTTCATAAAGCTTTTGAGCTCAAGGATGAATCAGACAAGGTGATAAATGATAGATTGAATGAAGAATTAGACAACTTAAAGTCGATTTTAGAATTGATAGATGAAGCTGATGAGGTAAAAGAAAAGATTAGTAAGTTTATTTCTAAAGCAGAATATTCACTCGAAGCTGACGATTATAGTAGAACCTTATCGCTTATAAAAAAGACAAAAGAAACATTTGGAGAGGAAGTAAAATATAGTTTGAACAAGACGATAGAGAGGTTAAGGAAAAGAAAAGAAGGATTAGAAGAACAAGAAATCAACGTCCAAAATTCGGAGGAATTACTAGGGAGCGCTAGATCAAAACTAGAGGAAGGTAAATTCATAAAAGCATTCTCCTTAATCGAAAAAAGTAAAGATAAAATAAACCCGCTATTTGGAGAGGAAATACTGAGAGACAAATTCAATAAATTGAATTATAAAATCAATGAAGCAGAAGATATTGGAGCCGAGACAGAGTCAATTAAAAAAATTAGAGAAGAAGCGAAAGAACTACAAGAAGAGAACAAAATAGAAAAAGCAGAAAGTCGATTGGAAGACGCTTTTGAAGAGATCGAAGAAGCAAAATTTGATAAGGTACTGAACACCATCGCAGAATCTAGGGAGGATTTTATAAAAGCTAAAGAGATGGGGGCAAATATAGAAAAACCTATGCAATTATTGAAAAAGGCTAGAAATTCCTTAAGAGAGGATGATCATAAAGAAGCCCTTGATTGGGCTAGAAAAGGGAGAGAAGAAGTCCAGAGTCTCACGAAAAAATTGGAAGAAGCTAAAAAAGATGTAGTAGAAAAGCGGGAAGTAGTGAACGGATTAAAAGAGGTCTTAGATGAAGACCTTTCAGATCTTGAAAATCTAATCGATAAGGCAGAGGAGGATCTAGAAGATAAAAAAACTAATGAGGCTATATCCAAACTAAAAAAAGTAAATGATAAGTTAGACGGCGAGGTTCGTGACAAAATTTTGAACTCTGTTGATGAATTTGACAGACTGAACAAGGTTGCTGAAGAATTCGGTATCGATATAAATAAATTTTCTAAACAAAAAGAAGAATCTAAGGCAAAGATCGATTCTTCCGAATATATTGAGGGATGTAAAATTGTCCAAGAAGGAAAAAACAAAGTCAAACAAAAGATAGAAGATGAATTGGATGAAAAGATACCAGAGTTAGAAAAAAGTTTGAGTGAATTCAAAGGACTCGATAACGAGGTTAAAGAAGATATCGATGAGCTAATAGAAGAGAGTGAGGAAAAAATAAACGAGGGTTCCTATATATCTGGAGTAGAGAAGTTCAAAGAAGCAGAGGATATGTTTGAAGTGGCTAAAATAGAGACTGTTGAGGATCTCATAGAAAAAACTTCACAAGTTTTATCCGAGATTGAGGAAATGGATAAAGATTCAATAGAACTAGGATCCTCTGAAGAAAATATTTTACTGGCAGGGATCGAGGAAGCTAAAAGTTCTATGAAAGAAGAGATGTATTCTGACGCTTTAGATACTTTAAATAACTATCTCTTAGAGTTTTCTGAGAAAATTCATACGAAATCCAAAAATGAGACTCAAAAAGCAGAAAAAACAGGAGTAGAAGTGGAACAACTGAAAAAAGAGCTAAAAAAATCTGCAGATAAAAGAGAAGAAGGATCCTACACTGAATCTATCCAGATATCAATAAAAGTGATGAAGAAAGCTGAAGAAAAACGGAAATTGAGAAAAGAAGCCTATGAAAGAATATACGATGGAAGTTCTAAGATATCTGAATTGAAAGAGAAAAACAAGCTTGAGGAAGGGGGGTCGATAAAAGAACTCTTAGAAAAAGCTAAAAAAGAATTTAAACAGAATAATTATTCAAGAGCCACCGAAAAGGCAGAGGAAGCCATAGATTCACTAGAAGATCGGGATCAGTTCTTCGATAGAAAAAAGGAGTTAGAGGATAAATTTGTAAAAGCAAAAAACATGGACATAGTGGATGGAGGTATAAAAAACTTTGATCCTGAAATCGATAAGATAAATGAGATGAGCGAAGATATAGGGATGGCAGGTGCACTAGATAAATTAGAAGAGAAACATGAGGAATTGGAAGAACTTTTAGTGGAAATTTTAAACGATAAGATAGAGGAAGTTGAAGAATTTATAAAAAATTCTGAGATGATGGGTTTTGAAGTAGAGGATTACAAAGACCAACTTGATAAAATAAGATTCTTGATGGATAGGGAAAAATCATTAGATGCACTGATATTTCTTGAAAAAATCGAAAAGGAAATGAAGGATATAGGGGGAAAGGAAGAGATCGCAAAAGAAAAAATCGAAGAAGTGATGGTATTATTAAGAAAGGCAGAAGTTATGGGGGTGAACAGGAGCGGTTTAGAAAAACTCTTACACGAGGCTCAGAAAAAAATTGAAGAAGACAAATATGAAAAAAGTCTCCAAAAAGCTAGATCTGCAGAGAACAAGATAAGAAAAGCTCAAAAGAAAAGAGTTGAGAGTGTTTTAGAAAATTTTAACCAGAAGATAGAAAAATTGAACGATAGAGATGTAGATACTACTCTCGCCGAAGATAAAATACAGAAGGCAAAAAAGGCTAAAGAAAAAGGGGACTATACAGAGGGAATAATATATGCTATGCAGAGCGAGGGGGAACTTGAGAAAATAAATAATCAGAAAATAATTGCGGGGAATATAATCTCTAGAACAAAAAAATTCCTAGAAGAGGTCGAAGATAAAGGGATATTTATTGATGAAGCTAAAGAGGATTTCCAAGAATGTGAGCAAGCTTATGAAAGTGGTTTTTATCCGAAAGCAGTTAAAAATTCCTTGATAACGGCAGAGAATTTAAGCAAAACCTTCCAAACCTATAATCGTCTAGATTCATTTTTAAAAAGTATAGATTTTTTAATCGATGAATTCAAAAAAGCGAACAAAGATATACCTAAATTTTTAGAAGAAAAGGAAAAGATAGAAAAGAATTACCACGATGGAAAATACCAGCAAGCCGCAGAGCATATGGAAAATTTAGAAGGAATACTTAGAGATCATGAAGATTATTTGAAAGATATTATTTCCCATGTTGAGAATGAAGTTGAGGAAGAGGGAATAAAAAATGAGCCAGAGGCGATGAAAAAACTAGAAAAAGCAAAATTTTTAATAGACTTGAAAAACCCAGTTAATAGTCTAAAAAATATCGAAGAAGCTAAAGAATTATCAGGATTAAAAAAGCTGAAGAGATATGATTCTCTGATGGAGCAAGTACACGAATCACTAGAAAATGCTAAAAAATTTGGAGCCTCTGTTGAAAGAGTAGAAAAAAGAATTAGAGAAGCAAAAGAGAAACAAAATACTGGAGATGTCGATAGAGCATATGAAAAGGTCGAACAGGCTAACGATATGGTTGAAGAAATTCTAGAGAGTCATAGTCCAAAACTTCGAGTGGAAGTTCCAGATACACTTACTATAAACGAATGGAACCCTGTTACTATTCAAATGATAAACCACGGAGAAGCCTTGGGGGAGAACCTACAGATAGAGCTTAGAGGAGGTGAATTAAGAAATTTCACCCCGGGAGAAAAATTAAAGGCTGGAGAAGAAAGAAATATCAACGTCAAGATCAAGCCTGAAAAAGAAAATGCACTTCTAATCGCAAGAGTTCTTCGGATCTTCGATGATGAAGTATTTAAGGATGAACAAAAGTTGCAAGTAAGCATGGGATCAAAGCTAAAGAAATTAGATGAAGAAGGAATCTGTGATCATTGTGGAGATAAAATCAAAAAGGGAGAAAAGATAATCCAATGTAGCTGCGGGAAAATATATGAAATCTCCTGCGGAGAAGAGATAGGAGAGTGTAAAAATTGCGGAACTCGACTCAAAACCGAAGAGGAAAAAAGAAAAGAGAAAGAGAAAAAACGAGTTTCTCTTGATATATAGGGAGGGAAAATCCGTTGAAGTTATTATTGCATACATGTTGCGCACCCTGTCTGACTTATTCAGCCAAGGTGTTTAAAGAGAGATATAAGAAGGTCACAGCTCTCTGGTTCAATCCGAATATACATCCTTTTAAAGAATATGAAAGACGCTATAAGGCCCTAGAAAATTTCGAAAATAAAAATGGCATGGGAATCATCTACTTGGATGATTACAGGTTAGAATCGTTTATAGAAGGAGCGATGGATACTGAACCTCGGTGCGAATTCTGTTATGAACTAAGATTGGGTAAAACAGCAGAAGTTGCAGCAGAACGAGGTTTCGATCATTTTTCTACAACATTGACCCTCTCTCCTTATCAGGACCATGAATTGATAAAGAGAGTGGGAGAAAAAATGGGTGAAAAAAATGGAGTCAAATTCATTTATGAAGATATGAGAGATGGGTTCTCAGAACATCACAAATTGGCCAATGAGATGGATCTTTACAAACAGGGATATTGTGGATGCATATTTAGTGAAAAAGAGAGATATCAAAAAGAGTTATCTGAGTAAATCCAATATCCTTTTATTCTTTTCTGTAATATTCGCCATTCCCACCGAGGTTTTCGATTTTGTCTACAGCATCCTTAGCCTGGTCTTCGAAGACTTCCTCAGCCCTTTTATAATCCTCAGATTGGACCTCAACTTTGTATTTAGGAGCAGCGAGATAGCTAATCTCAATTTGAGAATCCTCAGTATCCTCGAAGGCAGATAAGGATTCTTTTATATCTTCGACTCCGTCGGGATTCGTAGAGGAAATTTCTACAAATCCGGTGATGCTAACATAAGGTGGAGATATATTTTCCTCGGCTACATCTACGAAATGGTCTATCCATTCTCCTTTAAAGCCCCTTTCCTCCAAAATATTTGAATTTAGAGAAACTTCTTCAAAGGCCTTATACAAACTTCCAAATTTATCACTCAATTCAAAACCGAATTCCTCATAGCATTCTTCAAGATCTTTTCCATATCTTTCAGAAACGATTTTTAGGAGTTTATCCGCTTTTTTCTGATTTTTCCAAGCTTGAAGTTTTTCTCTTTTCTGATGATCATTGACTTGTTTGAGCGAAAGATCGATATGGCCCTTTCCTTCATCAACTCTTAGGACCTTGCAAACTCTTTTTTCGCCTTCCTGGATATGATCCTCTATCCTCTTTACCCATCCCGAGGAAATTTCAGAGATATGTACGAAGCCTTCCTTACCAGCGTATTCTTCAGGTTCAAGAAACGCACCGAAATCCTTGACAGTCTTGACATTACATATAACGAGTTCTCCTTCACTTGGCCACTCATATTGTTCGCTTTCCGCCATCATTCACCCTCGTCAGAGGTGCTTAATTCTTCAACTATCTCTCCATTGAATTCAGAGTAGCCTCCGGTTGGTTTCACTAGAGGGGCTCCACAGACCATACACTCAACTTCAGAAGAGGTATGTGTGAAAGTCACTTGTTCATTTTCACAATCCGAACATTTTATCTTTACAAATTTCTTTTCTTCCGTCATTATATCAGCTCTGTTCACTCTTCAAATTCAAATCTTCCAGCTCTCTGACATTTTTTCTGCCAGGTTTTACCGCACTCTGTACAGGTATATTTCAAATAAACTCGCTTCACCGGCTTTCCGGCTCCAGACGGTTTCGACCATGGGAATCCGCCGTACCCGGACGTCACCCTTCTAAATCTTCGCTGACCCTTCCTGAGTTCACTACCTGGTCTATTCTTACCTCTAGTTACCTCCATCTCTGTATGCGTGTCACAGGACGGACAGTAATCCTTGATTTTACGGGGTTTCTTCATAGTGGTTCAGTTCATAATATCTCCCCTATTAAAAACTTACCCACCCGAAGCCCATCTCTTAAGAGATTCAAAGCACCTTCAACATCTTCCTCTTTTCCACGAAGATGAGGATTGAATTTATATATCACATCCTTGTAACTAGTCTTTGCTAGGTCTAACCGGGGCGTTCGGCGTGCCCTTATACACCGAAAACGCCGATACGCGGGGGTGACCGCTGGGGGCGGTGTAATCAGCCCACCGTTGAGCCAGGTTCAGACGATGAGACTTCGTCCCTCGGGATCGAAGGTGCTTTGGAGGCAACCGGAGGGTTGTTCTCCTCTGTCTTAGCCAGGTTGATCAGGCCAGGCCCGGAAGGGAGCAGCCGATACCTGGACTACCGATGCTCGAGGGGTAGCGAGGTCGAGGATGAAACTGGGTTCCTCAATGGTGAGCTGAGCACCAACCCCGGTGACCTAGCACCTACTTATATTTTGTACACAAATAGATACCAAAAAGAGTTATGACTCCACCCAAAATACTCAACCTAGGAGGGACCTCATCTAGTATGAAAAACGCAAGTAGTGAAGAGCCAATCGGCTCTCCCAGTAGGCTGATAGAGACCAATCTTGCCCTGACGTATTTTAAAGCCCAATTGTAAACAGTGTGGCCGAACATCGTCGGGATTAAAGCGAGTGCGATAAAGATGATGTATTCTCTTATCGGATATATTGTAAAAGGTGTAGAGAAACCGAAGGAAAAAAATCCGAGGAAAATCGTGCTGGTTAGATAGACTAAAAATGCATAAGTGATCAAAGAGATATCCTGTCTGACCTTTCTTCCCCTGAGTATGTATCCCGCCATCGCTAACATCCCCAATATCGCTAATAAATCACCGAAAAAGGCCCACTCGCTGATAGAGTAATCCGAATATGCAATCAGGGAGACTCCACTCAAGGCGATCACTATCCCTACATAGACTTTCATAGGGGTTTTTTCTCCCAAATACCACCCTCCTATCCATGCTACGATAAGAGGATGAGCTGAGACCAAGATCACTGAGGAAGCTACTGTGGTATATTCTAAAGAAGAGATCCAAGCGGCAAAATGAACCGCAAGGAAAAAACCGGTAGTGATTATTATTATCCAATCTTTTTTGGATAAATTCTTGATCTCTGGTATATAAGAGGGGATGAAAAACAACAATACAAGGCTCGAAAATAACATCCTATAGAACGCAACTGAGATAGGATGTACATCGGAAAATCTGATAAATATCGCTGCAAATGACGCTGCAAAGATCGCTAAAGGAAGGGAGAGATGGGCTAGTTTGTCTTTTTTAAGACCTAGATAATGTGCCTTATCTCTCATAGGCTCTTCTGGTTAATAAATTAGTGATTAAAATATATTCCTGTAAAATAACGAGTGAGAGGACAAATTATTTATTTCGCGAAGAGATTTGAATTGGTATTCGATATTTGGCCCTTAAAGTGGGAAGTTGATAATATATAAACCATAAAAATCAAAGGACCTAATTTATATCATTAGGATAAAACCAAAGGGATATGAGTATGGAAGGAGAATTAGGGGAAAGTGAGAAAAGTCTATTATCTCTAATCAAAAATGTACCCGGCATCGTTTACCGGTGTGAATTCGACAAAGATTGGACCATGAGATATTTGAGTGAGAGTTGCTCAGATATCACTGGTTACGAACCTTCTGAATTGATAGATAATAAAGAATTCACATGGGGAGAAATAATCCATTCTGAAGATAGAGACAGAGTATGGGAAGAGATAAGTGAATCAGTGGAAAAGGACGAACAATATCAGGTAACTTACCGGATCAACACTAAGGGAGGAGAAGAAAAATGGGTGTATGAACAAGGCAACGCTATCAAAGACCAGGGAGGGAACATAGAGGAACTACAGGGCTTTATCACTGACATCACAGAAAAAATAAGAGAGCAAAAAAAATTAGAAGAGAGAGAGAAAAAAACAAAAGAGCTCTATGAGGCGAGTACTAAATTAGCAAACTGCAGGACAAAACAAGATGTTTATAAACTCGCTGTAGAATCCGCTGAAAAGATATTAGATTTTTATAGTAGTGCCCTTTTTATCGAGAAAAACGGAATATTAGAAGTTAAATATTCCCACAATCAAAGTTCTTTCGAAAAAGGAGATACACGTGCTGTGGAAAAAGAACGTTTAATGGCCCGCTCTTTTAAAAATAAAGAAGGCATTCTAGTCGATGATTTTGAAAGTAGAGAAGGGGTAGGAGTAACTCAAGAGGGCTTAAAGTCGGGTATTTCTGTTCCCATAGGTGATATTGGGCTGTTAGTAGCACCTTCTAAGAAAAAAAACTATTTTGATGATTTCGACCTAGAGATGGCAAAAATTTTGGCTTCTCATATTAAAGAAGCTATTGAGCGTATAGAGTCCGAGAAGAAACTGGAAGATCTCTATAGGGCAAGTACTGAATTGGAAGAATGTAGGACAAAACAAGAAGTTTATGAAAAAGCCCTGCAGTATGCTAAGGATATATTAGATTTCTACGCTAGCGGCGTTTTTATTAAAGAAAATGATTACCTAGTAGGAAAGAAATTTACTGAAAAGAGCACAGGAACAAAAGGAAATCGCTATCCTATAACCGAGGGGATAAAAGGACTCAGTTTTAGAAATAAAGAGGCTATTTTAATTAGAGATCAAGAGAATTGGGATGAAATTGCCGCTTACCAGGAAGGATTGAAATCAGGTTTAAGTGTGCCGATCGGAGATAAGGGTGTTTTCCAAACCGTTTCAAAGGAAGTAAACTATTATGACGAGTTTGATCTCGAAATGGCAAAAATTTTGGCTTCTCATATATATGAATCTATAGAGCGGATAGAGTCTGAAAAGGAAAAGTCACTCATTCTCGAGACTGCAGAAGAACACATATTGTATCTAGATACCGATTTAAATATAGAGTGGGCTAATCAAGGTCTTAAAGAATATAGCGAATACGACAAAGATGTACTAATAGGTGAGAAATGCCATGAAGTTGTGAAAGACAGGTCTAAAAAGTGTGAAGATTGTCCTGTTGTCAAAGCTATCAATTCAGGAAAACGGGAAGAAGGGATACAGAAAGACGAAGACGGGAGATACTGGTTGATCAGAGCGACCCCTCGATTGGATGAAGACGGTGAGGTCGAAGGAGTAGTTGAGATAGCTCTAGATATAACTAAAAGAAAGCGATCTGAAAAAAAGTTGAAAGAGAACAAGGAAAAGATAGAAGGTCTTTTAGAATCTACATCTCAATTAGAAAGACAACATGAAATCGACGATATCTACAAAGTAGCGATAGATGCGATAGAAAATATCCTAAAGATAGATTTTGGGGCAATATTTGTTTTAGAAGACGATGAATTTGTTCTAAAAGCCGAAACTTCTAGTACTCCTTCTCACGATTTTCAGGTTAGAGATAAAGATGACGGTGTACTAGGTAAAACATTTAGAACTAAGGAACCCGATATAACCGATGACATCCATAGCTCTCAAAAAGCTAAGCACCATTTTGAAGCATACAAATCAGGTATTTCTGTTCCCATAGGAGACTTTGGAGTCTTCCAAGCTATGTCAAAAGAAGAGGGTCACTTTGATGAAGATGACCTAAACATGTTAGAATTGCTTTCTAATCATATAAGTGAGGCAAGAAAAAGAGTCAAATTGCACGAAGAGCTCGAAAGAAGTGAAAAAAGATACAGAAGTTTATTTGAAGAATCGCCCATCTCCATATGGGAGGAGGACTTCTCTGAAGTAAAGAGAAATATAGAAGATCTAAAGGAATCTGGAGTTGAAGACTTCGAAACATATTTCTCTGAAAATCCTAATGAAGTCAAGAAATTTACAGAGATGGTAGATATCAAAGATGTGAATAAAACAACTTTAGAGGTTTTTGGAGCTGAGAGTAAAGAAGAACTCTATGAAAATTTTGACAAAATATTGAGAGAAGAAGGTCAAGAAGGGTTAATAAATGAACTTGTTGCAATAGCAAATGGTGAACAAACTTTCCAAACGAGTGAATTTGTAAACTATACTTTAGATGGAGAAAAAAGATATTTCTACTTGAAATGGGCGGTTACAAGTGAAGAGGAAGGAGATTATTCTGAAGTTATCGTGTCGCTAGTTGATATAACTAGATTGAAAAAGACTCAGAAGAAGCTTGAAAAATCGGAAAAGAAATATCGTTCGATATTTGAAAACACGGGCACAGCGATGGTGATGATAGACGAAGACAAAACGATTTCTTTAGTTAATGAGGAATTCGCACAAATAATGGGTTATTCTAAAGAGGAAATCGAAGGCAATATTAAGTGGCCCAAATTCGTTGCGGAGAAGGACAGAGATAGAATGATAAATTATCACCATAAAAGAAGAGAATCTCCTGGTAAAGTACCTTCAAATTATGAATTTACTATTATAAACAGATTTGGCGATATAAAACACGTGGTTATTGAGGTCGGTTTGATCCCGGAAGCTGGAAAGACTGTTGCTTCTTTAATGGATATCACTGAGTATAAGAAAACTTTCGGAGCGCTAAGAGAAAGTCAAGAAGCCTTTAGACTTCTATTCGAAAATATAGATGATCCAGTAATATTAATAGATAAAGACCGACAGATAAAAGATGTGAATAACTCGTTTCGAGATATGTTAGAATCCGAGGAAGAAGACATCATCGATAAATCTTATGAAGAGTTCCTAAGTGGTAAAACTGGGATGGACTTTGGTGAAAAATTAGAAAAGATATTTTCGGGAAAAGAAGATGAATTCAAAAGCGATGTTCTTTTCATAACTGGAGAGAAAACCGAACTTCCGATGAATATCCAATGTGAACTAGTTAAAGATCACGAAGAAACCCCACTCTATGTTATAGGAATACTTCGACCTGCATAGGAGAAGAACATCCAAAATCTTTATAACCAAAAAATATCTACTCTTCTTCCCCGAGAAAGAATTGCTAACATGATTTCATGCGGGTTTGGTGTAGTTTGGTATCACCTAGCCTTGCCAAGGCTATAACTGGGGTTCAAATCCCCGAACCCGCATTTTGGTAAAGAAAACTTATTTCCCTTATTTTACCCACTATTCGATAATGTTTTTGTAACAGTAACTCAATATTTATATGATAAAAGTGACCAAATCTAATTGTGGTAACTGGATTCGTAGTCCTTCCACATCCAACATAATAAGAATTATCGCTGTTATCCTTCTGATCCTAACGATCATTTTAACATCATTTCAAATTCCGACTGCAGCTCAGGAAAATACCGTCTATTCTATAACCATAGATGGTGATATTGATGGGGGTACTTCTCATTACGTGGAAAGAGCGATCTCAAGAGCCGAGGAAGATGGAAGTCCTTTGATCATAAAGATAGATACACCTGGAGGTTTACTCAACCCCACTAAAGATATAGTGAATGAGATCCTTGGCTCCGATATTCAGGTGGTCACCTGGATCACTCCAAGAGGAGCTTGGGGTTATTCTGCTGGAGCTTTCATCACCTTGGCAGGGGACGTCGCATTTATGGATAACGGTACGAGCATAGGTTCGGCGGAACCTAGACCCTCAGACAATAAAACCATCCAGGCAATGGCGAGCTGGATACAGGAGATAGCGGAGGAAAATGATAGGCCTGGTGATGTCGCTAGGAAATTCGTTACAGAAAATAAGAATATCGGAGCAGATGAGGCAGTTGAGATCGGCTTGGTAAATGAGACCGCCGAAAATGAGAGTGAAGTACTCGAAGCGATAGGAAGATCGGATTCAAATATAGAAGAGATCGAAAAGGGTCTCACCGATCAGTTACTGAGTCTGCTGACGAACCCGACTATAGCTTTTCTTTTACTATTGTTAGGCGTATTAGGTCTGGTAACTGAGATCACCACTGGAGGTGTAGGTGTTCCAGGTATAGGCGGAGGCATAGCTTTGATCTTGGCGTTCATCGGCCTCATGATTCTAGAACTGAGCACTGTAGGGACCCTTTTGATCATCCTAGGTGTGGTACTTCTGACCGCCGAATATTTCGAACCGGGGTTCGGTGTTTTCGGTATCGGAGGGGCTATAGCTCTATTTTTAGGTATACTGTTCGTGGGAGACGAACCATATTTTGAGATCTCCACTAATATACTCATGGGGTTAGTTGTCGTAATCATTGGAATCTCATTCTTCGTGATATGGGCCGTCAGAAGAGCTCAAACGAAAGAAGTGGAGACAGGGATGGAAACTATGAAGGGAACAGAGGGAAAAGTTACCAAACCGTTAGATAAAGACGGAGTAGTAAAGGTCAGAGGTGAAAGATGGGTAGCGACTTCGGATGAGACTATCGAAGAAGGAGAAAAGATAGTAGTAAAGGATATCATCGAAAAAGACGGTCAAACTACACTCCTAGTAGAAAAAGCCAAGGAGAAGTGACGTCTTTACTCCTCCTCTTCGATTTCACTCTTCTTATTATGTTCTTCCAGTGCAGTGGTCAATCCAGCCACATTCCCTAGATCAGAACCGAGATTTGACGGGGTGACAACAACCAAATTCTGTTCCGTCGCTATCTCCACTAGAGTTTGCAACTCTCTGAGCCGCATCGCACCCTCTCTTTCTCCGTATATCTCTGCTGCATCGGCCATCTTTTTAGCTGCTTCTTCCTCACCTTGGGCTTTCTTGACCCTAGCTCGACGATTCCTTTCGGCCTCTGCCTGGCTAGCTATCGCTCTCACCATGTCCTTGGGTAGATTTACGTTCCTGATCGTCATGTTGGTCACTTTCACACCCCAGGCGTCGGTCTCTTCGTCTATTATCTGTCTTATGTCTTCTGCTAATTCTTCTCTCCTACTCAAAAGTTCGTCTAGTTCCACTTTTCCCAGCACGTCTCTCAAGGTCGTCTGAGCCAATCTGCTTGTCGCTCTATAATGATCTTTGACTTCAAGGGTCGCTTTCTTCGGATCGAAGACCTTCATGTAAGCTACAGCATCTACATTGGCGCTGACATTATCTTTAGTGATTATGTTCTGTTCAGAGACATCCATATCTCTCACTCGAAGATCTTTCCACTCCAAGTCATCTATGAAAGGTATAATAAGAACAACACCAGGACCTTTAACACCTATGAAACGGCCGAATCTGAAATGAGAGACTCTCTTGTATTCCGGAACTTTATTCACCGCTCTAGTTAACAAGAGGATAAAGATCAATGCGAGAATTATTATGAGGACTATCATCCATGTAGGCATTTTGTCACCTTACAACAAATATTGTGTCTAGCTTTTATACATGTTTCGATTGGTGGGAGATATCACTTCGATCGAGTTCATAAAATGATGTCTTCATCGTCTTCAAAATAAATACCACAAGCTTTTTACACGTATTCTTTTATCTTTCATATATGAACCAAGAATTGGAAAAGTTCCTGCAGAGTGATGACGAATCAGAAGATAATAGTCCATTTGTTGATCCTACCGCAAGGACCGTTGGAGAGGTGATGTTGGGAGAAAATACCTTTTTGTTCCCCGGTTCGATCATAGAAGGAGATGAATCTGAAGTGGATGTGGGTGAGGACAGCATAATAATGAATAAAGCTTCTGTAAAGGGGACCAAACAACACTCGACTTCTGTAGGTAAGAACGCTTTCATATCACCTGGGGCAAACTTGAGAGGGTGTAACATCGGTGATGGAGCGATGGTCGGGATAGACGCAGTAGTATTGGAAGGAGCCGAGATAGGTGAAAAAGCGATCGTAGGCACCAACGCTATAGTTCCTGAGGGTATGGAAATTCCAGATAAGAAATTAGTGCTCGGTCAGCCCGCCGAGATAGTTAGAGACGTCTCGGACGAAGAATTGAAAAAGATCGACGAGATACGTTCTGATCTGGTGTGGAAGAGAAAAGAGTTCAAGATGATAGAAAAAAGAGCGGAAAAGTTTGACGTAGACAAGACTCCCAAGCGTCCCGAAGAGATGATGAAGGAGAAGAAACCGGATAATCCGGATATGGATGAAAAGGACGTTCCAGATCTGGATGATATCAGAGATAAATTAAAGGAAGGTTCAGAAAACGAACATATTTTTTAAAAAGATAAATGGTGGGGCCGCCGAAATTTGAATTCGGGTGTCGGACTCCCAAAGCCCGAAGGATCGACCAGGCTACCCCACGGCCCCTTAGAGTTGCTTAAGCAAAAATAAGATTACAAATAAATACTTTCTCCCTCTTTAGATTGGTTATAGAGGTTTATACGGAAAATATTTTTAGACCGAGTCTATAGGCTAACCTGGAGATAAACTTGAAGCGGGAAGATATCAAAGCTGGTGTACTCAGGATAGAAGGCACGAATTGCGAAGAAGAATCACACCTAGCTTTCAAACGATTAGGAGCCCAAGCTGAAAAAGTGCACCTCAAACAGTTGATAAAGAAGGATGTAGATTCAGAAGAAGAGAGAGAAGTAGAAGATTACGATATCTTGATGATACCAGGTGGCTTTTCAGCTGGAGACTATATCCGTGCGGGAGCTATCTTCGGAGCGAGGATTAAAAGTAGACTAGGTAAGAAGTTAAAGGCCTTTGTAAAAACTGGAAAACCTATCCTAGGAGTATGCAACGGTTTTCAAATCCTTGTAGAGATCGGTCTTCTTCCCGCAGTTAACGAAGTGATGAGTGAAGTTCCTAGAGCCGCTCTCGAAACCAATGACAGCAACAGATTCGAGTGTAGACCTTCGCTTCTCAGAGTTGAAGAAAATTCGAACTGTGTTTTTACCACAAGATATGAAGAGCATGAAACAGTGCTTTACCCTTCCGCTCATAAAGAGGGAAAATTCGTCCTTGACAAAAAGTTAGCAGTCGACGATCTTGAAAACAATGATCAGGTCGTTTTCCGGTATACCACTCCCGATAGGGGTGAACCCGACTATCCGTGGAATCCCAACGGTTCGCTCGATCATATAGCCGGTATCTGCAATCCGAAGGGGAACGTCCTAGGATTGATGCCACATCCAGAAAGGGTATTCACCGAGCATACGAAGCCCGATTGGACAAGAGATGGAATGACCAGAAACAGGGGAGATGGAAGACCTTTATTTGAATCGGCTCTCCAATATCTCGAAGAGAACTTCTAAAAAATATCAAGGAATATTAACTAAGATTTGCACTTCGTCTCCGTCTTCTAATCCAATTTCTTCTCTCAACTTCTCCTCAGCTACTATCTCGGCCTGTTCTTCATACCTCGTCTTCTCTGGCATTATCAAAATCGAATATACACCGTTTATCTTAGAAGGAAAACATTCCACATTTCCAAAACGCTTTCCCTTTTCCACAAAGCCATCGATAAATATACCTTCTTTTTCCTTCAACTCTTTGTATTTTTTTAAGGCATCCCCTTGCAGTTTGATATTGAGAGTGCCTTCGAAAGGCTGGAAACCGAAGTTCTCTCTAAAACGCTTTTTGTAACCTTCCAAAGCGAGAAAATATCTTGCTTCACCCGCACCCGATACCACTTCTCCCTCAAGTTCGATAGTTTCCTTTTCCGGGTCATCCTGCCCTCTAGAGAGTAAAAGATCCTCACCGATCAATTCCAGGTGTGACCTAGAGCGGAGAAAAGCTACCGGATTGTTTTGTTTCAATGCTCTCTCTTTAAGTTCCTTGTCATTGGTAACTACAACACCATCAAGTTTTCTAGCCGCTTCCAAAACCCCCTCATCTCCATCCTTTTCCACTTCTATTTTACGGTACTTTTCACTTAGTTCTAAAGGTGCTTTCTGATCCAAAGCCTTCAGCTCATCGACCACTGAAGAAGGGACAAATACCTGGGCATTGCCGACCAATCTTCTGATCTCTTGGTCCAAGTTTAGTGAAAATTGGAAGGGCATCAATAGAATGTTAGTGTCTAGAATTACTCTAGTCATGATTTGTAAACCCATAATAAAAAGACGGTCTAATATCTTTTGCCTTATCCCTTCGATTCAAGTATATTCTTTATTTCCTCCTGGGCCTCATCGATAGGTCTCGAAGTATCGATCACGTGCCATTCGTCAACGATAGAAAGGGCTCTTTTCCTGATCTTTTCTAGATCCTCCTTGTTTTCAAATATTTGCCTTTCTTCTCTCTCATCCAACCTTTCGATAGCCTCTTCGGGGTCAACATCCAAAAAGAACATGAATGAAGACGTGGGAAAAAGACTCGACAAAAGTTTATAAGATTTTCCGACAAGAGGTCTCGGTAGATAAGCCACGCTGCACAGATATCTCACTAATATCAAAGTATCTACGTTTTTGTCAACTCTCAAAAACGAATTGATAACATCGAGGGTGAAATAGAAGGTAGCTTTTAATCGATCGTACTTCCCCCTGCCCCGCAGAGCTTTTTCTGCTTTAGCCCCGAACAAACTATCAGAACAAGGATGTGAACGTAAGACCACTTCTTCTCCGTCGTTGGAATATCTCTCTTTTAATAGGTGTGCGTGTGTATCCTTTCCAGCAGCGTCGAGACCGTCTATAACTATCAGCCGCATCGATTTATTCATAAATAAAGCAAGATATAATAACTTATTGAAGTCGTTAACGCGACCAATAGATTATCTAGACCCTTTACAGAAAAGATCTCAACCAGAGTAGCTATCAGCATTATCAGAGGAAGAATAAGTATATTTTCGGGCACTGAACCGAGATACACAAATACTATGATGGCCATCCCAAGTGAAGTAAAGAACATAGCCGCCGAGCCTTCAAGGGTTTTTTTATCGATGGCAAAATTGAGGCGATGTTTACCAAACCTCCTTCCTATCAGGGATGCTATCCCGTCGCCATATGACATGCAGATTATACCGACAGCTATTATCTCAAGGTTCTCAAAAAACAAAAGAGCTAGTATGGTCCAACTTATAGAATAGTAAAATAGTCCTAGACCGTGTCCTGTGTTAGAGGTCACACTGTTTGGACCTATCGAAGACTTCGGGCTTATCAAGAAGGTAAGGAAGATAAAGGGTGCTGCTGCAAGTCCCGCCATCGCCCACCGGGTGTCGAAAAGTGGAAGTATGAAAACTATATTTCCGACCAATATATGGATGAGTTTTCTTCTAAGGAATAAGTCTCTCTTCGAATTGAACTCAAATATGAATAACAAAAGACCAACATAAAGATAGACGATAAGAACTCCTACGATATCTCCCGAGGACATCGATCACATATATGGTCGATCTATATATAATATTATCTTTTCTAGAGAAGGGCTACGGATAAATAACCCCGCCTTTAATAGGAAGATGGATCTATGCAGCCTCTATGGAATGAAAGGATACTGAAATTCGATAGCACGCTCGTGATAGCGGACCTTCACATAGGTTACGAGAGAGAGCTTGAGGAGAAAGGGATAAATATTCCAGAGCAGAGCAGGAAGATGATCGATAAGGTTCTTGACGTTTTAAAGAAAGAAGACTTTGAAAGACTGGTGATAAACGGTGATTTCAAACATAACATACCTAAAGCGAGTTGGCAGGAGTATCAAGATATACCTAAAGCGATCGACACCTGGCTGAAAGTGGTAGAGGAAATCCATCTTTTACCCGGCAACCATGATGGAGGGATCGAAGAATATCTCCCATCTGATGTAAAAATCCACAGTTCAAGCGGAGCGGTTATAGATGACGTCGGATTCTTCCACGGCCATGCTAATCCTAGGGAAGAGGTGCTTTCTACCGGTTCCGTTGTGATCGGTCACTCTCATCCAGCTGTTACTTTAAGAGATTCTTTAGATAACAAGGAAAAAAAGGAATGCTGGGTGAAGCTGCGTTATAAATGGGAGGGACTAGAAGGGAAAGCCATCCTCATGCCTCAACTGAATCACCTATTAGGTGGTATAAGTATAAATGAAGAGGGTTATCTTGGGTCCTTTTTGAAAAATTCTAAGTTAAATGATGAAAAAGTCTATCTTCTAGACGGAACCTATCTTGGTTCAAGAAAAGACCTTTCTGATCACCACTCGTGATGATAATCCTTATCCGATATCACGTGTATCGGCACAGCTAAGCAGACCCGTGAATCCATCAATCCTAGGTTCTTAGCGGCTAGACCTCCTTTGATAGAGATTTGATAGTCGATATTATGGGTCTCGGCCGTGTTCAGGGCGTTTCCGATCGATATCCCAAGATCCAAAAGCCTGAAAACACAGTTAGGTCCTTCAAATATTTGTTCTGTCTGGTCTGCCTCGGAAAAATCTTCACAACTCTCGTAACCGCAAGCTTTGCAATCTATACCTAGGGAGGGATGATCTTCCAATCCGATTATAAGCAGTTCATCAGATGAATTTATAAGATCTCCTTCTTCACTGTAGGTTTCATCCTGAAATTCTTCAGAGAGCTGATATAACTCTTCTGCTAACATCTCTTTTTCTGCATCATCTAAAACCATCGTTTCCAAATAGTTACCCGACGATTTTAGGGAGGTCTGCGCTGATATATCCATCAGGTCGATCACGGTCTCAGTTATCTTTCTTTTTTCCAATTGGCCCACCAACTGAAGATGGAGATGGTGAGTTATTAATCTTCCTGTTCATAGATCGAAACTGCTGTCCATCGTAGAAAGAAAAGCGAGAGCAGCACCTATAATACCTACAAGACCCGCTAGGCCTCCAACGATCCCTCCTAGTCCGATCAATATGAGGGAAAAAATACCGCCCAGTATCGCCCATCTTTTCATATCAGAATCTAGTCTATAATAGGACAGCAACAGCATAAACCCAAAGATGAGATTTATAAATAGTTGGAAGATATTTATGGCTTCAAATTGCTCTATGATTGTGAGGAGAAAATGTAAAGGTCCTATACCAATAGATATATATCCCGATAAAACCAAAAGTATAGAGTGAAGAGAAAGATCCTCTAGTGCCTCTATGGATTTAGGACTGTCTTTCCAGATATCTTCGATAAGTTTTGTATCCATCACTTTACTTATAACTTTTCGATATATAATTCTTTTTTGAATTCTGATGACAAAAATTATATCAACTCTCCTTGACTAACTGCAGACATGACAGACAAGAGATTGATCGTCTCATCTATACAGGACGAAGCGAGCCAGAACATACTATCTAAACTACTCGAGTCGGACTGGAACGAATGTGATCGGTGGAATGAAAATCCGATCTATGAGAGAGGAGACGATCTTATAGTAACTATAGATGAACGCCACATCTACTTCGATGATATAGATAGGAAGATAGAAAGATATCTAGGAGTGGAAGTTGACGAGGTAGTTTATATCTCAAAGCATTCTTCTGAAGCCGGTGTTGATTCACTGACAGTACATCCCATTGGTAATTACGGTGAAGCTAAATACGGTGGGAAGGAAGGAAAATTGGTACCGGCTTCACCTCACAGCATGACCCATGCGTTACATATCCTGCGAGAGAAAGCAGAAATGGAAGGTATCAAAAACGAATACAAGATCTCATTCGAAGCTACTCATCACGGACCTTTCTTGGAAACACCGACTTATTACATCGAGATTGGGAGTGATCTAGATTCATGGAAAGACGAGAGTGCGGGGAAGGTTATAGCGGATACGGTGCTAGAAGTTAAAGATAGAAGTAAAACAGATGAGCCCGTGGTTATCTGTATAGGTGGAGGACATTACACACCTAGATTCACCGATCTAGCTAAGAGTCGTAGGGTGGCTTTGGGACATATTGTGCCTGGATGGGGTATGAGATACCTCAATAAGAAGAGCTTCTCAGAAGCGGTGGAAAAAACGCCTGAGGTTGACTACATATACTTCGACAGGAGCAGTACCTCAGGAAAGGAAAGGGAAAAAGTTAGAAGTTGGACTGACAAACACTGTCTTGAGATCATACGTTCGAGCGATCTAGAAAAAAGGTGAGAGTCATTTCTTTTCCCATTTACCCAATTCCATAACCACGGAGAGCGTCCTCCCCTCTTTTATCTCTTGTCTCACTCTGTTTTCTTTCTCCATCACATCTAGAGAGCGATTCGCTATCTGAACAGCTTCTTCTTTCGGGACGACCATGACTCCACTGTCATCTCCCACTATCCAATCTCCAGTTCTAACTTTTCTTCCACCACAGACGATATCGTCTTTTAAGGCACCGTATCCCTTTGGTTCGCCGGCATTAGAGGCTCTATACCTCGCAAATACCGGAAAGTCGATCTCTCTTATGTCTCCTACGTCTCTTACCGCTCCGTCGATCACAACGCCTTGGATACCTTTCTGCTGACATGACCATGAGGCGAGTTCTCCCCAAACAGCGGTCTTTCCGGCGTCAGCATCTATAACTATTATCTGATCCTCGGTAGCTTCATCGATCGCTTCGACCGGTTTTGCCCAATCGCCATCTACAGTCTTAACCGTCAGTGCTTTACCGACTATCTTCTTTCCGGTCGTGGTCAAAGATTTTATTCCTTTCATACAGGGTTCCCTGTGCATAGCATCGGAAATATTGGGAGTTGAAACATCTCGAAATACTTCCCTTATTTCAGCTGGGCCGCGTTTTTTCTTAACTTCGGATTCGATAGAAACATCTTCTTGGATGGCTTTTTTTACATTTTCCGCCGACTTTTTGACATCCTTAGCCTTTACTATCGCACCACCCACTATGATTATATCAGCACCTCTTTTCACTATCTCTGGTGCCGTCTCAGAGTTCAACCCACCCGCTGCAGCAACGGGTAAAGACGTGGCTTCAGATACCTTTTCTACCAGTTCTCCCGGTTCTTCCCCCTTCATCTGCGCGTCTATACCGATATGAACGCCGATGTAATCCATTCCCAAGTCGGTCACTTCCTCGGCCCTTTTAACCTGGTCTTCAACACGAATCAAGTCAGCAAATATTTTAGAATCGTAATTTCGAGCCGCTCTAAGACCTTCCTTCAAGGTCTCATCGTCCGCAGCCCCTAGAACGCCTATGATGTCCGCACCGGCTTTAGCTGCCATCTCTACTTCTACACCGCCGACGTCCATCGTCTTCATGTCAGCTATCAACTTCTTCTCAGGGAACTCTTCCCTGAGTTTTCTGATGGCATCCATTCCTTCAGACTTTATCAAAGGAGTCCCAACTTCGATCCAATCCACACCACCCTCTACTGCATCCTTAGCTATACGAACAGCCCTCTTCAGATTCATCAGATCCAACGCGACCTGTAATTTTGGAAAATCTTCATCCATCATTTTCACCTTGTAAGTAAATCATAGATGTAACTGAGAGATAAAAAATTTTAGGTGCGGGTTGATCGATTCTTTTTTATCATCATATCAAACTGTCTGAAACTCGACCCCAATACCTTTTTATATCATCTACGTTTCAAATCATTGTGAATTTGGGTCCAAGAAAAGATAAACATGGCTGAAGATATAGAAGATGAGATAAAAAACATCGAAGAGGAGATCAGGAATACTCCTTACAACAAATCAACGGAACAGCATATAGGCCGTTTGAAAGCAAAGATAGCGAAATTAAAAGAGAAAAAAGAAAAGAGAGAGAAAGGTAAATCAGAAGGAGGAGGTTACGACATAAAAAAAGAGGGTGACGCTACTGTCGCGCTGGTAGGACTTCCTAGCGTGGGTAAAAGCACCCTTCTAAACAAATTGACTAACGCTGAAAGCGAAGTGGCAAATTATCACTTCACCACTCTCGACGTGATACCCGGGATCATGGAACACAACGGTGCCGAAATACAGCTTTTGGATCTCCCGGGATTGGTCGAAGGAGCCTCTAATGGCAAAGGCAGGGGTAGGGAGATCTTATCGGTGATCAGGAATGTCGATCTTATAATCATAATAGGAGATATTTATAGGAGCGATATCAAGAAGATCATTGAAGAGTTACGATCACACGGCATCAGACTCAATCAAGAAGCTCCGGATATCAAGATAAAGGAAAAGGAAAAAGACGGAATAAAGATCAACACTACGATGGAACTGAATGAAATCAAGAAAGAGACCGTGATGGACATCCTCAGGGAATTCGGTTATGCTAATGCGAACGTGGTTATAAGAAGTGATATCGACGACCAGGAACTGATAGACTTTTTAAGCAGAAACAGGGTTTATCTCCCGGCCTTCCCGATAATAAACAAGATAGATCTGGTTGATGAAGAGAGAAGAGAAAGACTCCGCAACGAACTTGAAGAGCATGATCCACTATTCATCTCCGCCGAGGAAGGAGAGGGGATTCAAAAGGTAAAACAGAGAATCTTCGACGAACTGAACTTCATAAGGATATTTTTGAGACCACAGGGAGAAAAAGCGGACGACGAGCCCATGGTACTGAAAAGGGGGAGTACGGTAGAGGACGTGTGTAAAAAACTGCACAGCGACTTTATAGAAAACTTCAGATATGCTAGAGTTTGGGGGCCGACGGCTAAGTTCCCAAAGCAGAAGGTCGGGATGGATCACGAACTCGCGGAAGGGGACACTATCAGGATCATCACCAAATAAGTTAAATCATACCTTTTCTGTAAGTTAATCTATCTATGAAAGAAATTATCTCAAAAGCGATGAGTTCGGGATTGGACTTTTCTCAGAAGGGGGTCTTGAAGTCATTCCTTTACAAGATGGATATCGACGAAGAAACCTACGATAGGGTGTATGTAGCTATCAAAAATAATGCTATGGAAGATAAAGTCTCTAGGGTCCATTTTGAAGATAGGATGGTGATGGTGCCCCAGTGTTTGAGACATCCCCAAGAATGCGAGTCTGAACTGGGAGAGTGGGGCCATGAATGTAATCACTGTGGTAAATGTGATATCGATGATTTAATCTCGATAGCCGATAAGTTGGGCTATGGGGCATTTTACACGATCCCAGGCTCTAGTATGGCCAAGAAGCTACTTAAACAAAAAGATCATAAGGCTGTCATCGCGGTAGCCTGTCACTCCGAGCTGGTTGAAGGATTCGAGGCCGCCCATGTCTTCGATGTTCCTGTCCAGGGGATCCCCTTGGAAAAAGAGGGGTGTCTAGATACCGAAGTCGATATAGAGAAGGTCGAAGAGAAATTGAGGATGCAAAAGGAGTGACTCTGATACTATGAAAGGAAAGATTCCTAGGTTCGGAGTTGTTGGGAAGTCCGAATCCGGGAAGACCGATCTTATCTGTAGTTTGATCAAAAAATTGAAAGAAAGAAATTACAGTGTAGCATCCATAAAACACACTAGAGGAGACTTCAGTATCGATTCCAAAGGGAAAGATACTTGGAGACACTCGAAAGCTGGCTCTGAATTGGTAGTTTTCTCGACTCTAGAAGAATCCGATTTTTTGTTAAAAGAAAGTCTAGACTTGGAAGAATTGACTTCCAAGATGGACTCAATTGGTGATTACGACATCCTGCTGATAGAAGGGATGAAAGAAGAAAAATTACCAAAGATAGAGGTTGATGGAAAAAATCGGAAAGGTACTTTTATCCAGTATAAAGATAATCTTAGAGAAATAGTCGACTCGGTAGAAGAATGGACGCATATTTATGAACAACTACCTAGATTGGATTGTGGTAAGTGCGGATTTGAGACCTGTGATGAGATGACAGAAGCGATTTATGAGGGAAAGAAAGAGATCAAAGATTGCCGGGTGAAAAATGCCGTAAGAGGCGTAAAGTTGCTTGTGGATGGGGAAAAAATAAAGCTAGATAATTTCCCTGCCGAGCTGATAGAAAAAACCATCAGAGGTATGCTCAGTTCTCTAAAAGGCATAGAAGGGGAAGAGAAAGATATAGAGATAGAGATTTCTAAGAGGAATAAATGATGTACGTGATAGGAGCGAGGATTAAAGAAGAAAAAGATTCGGAAGAAATACTAGAGAGGGTCGAATCTTACAGAAAAGAAGAGGGGGTGTTTCTCCAACTTTTCGATCAGTCCAAGGTGATCGGAAAAGAACATCTTTTGTGGGCATATCAAAAGGCAGAAGAGAGCTTTAAACACGGTAGCAATAGAGCCGATGACTTAGAGATCGAAACTCTTCTATGGGCCTCTGCAGAGTGGCAGATCAAAGATGCTCTCAAAAAGATGGGGGTCGTAGACGGAGCGGAAAAAGTAGCAATAATGATTGAGGAAGATCCTGAATGTTTCCTAGATTTTATGAGATGGACCCAGGACGATTCGGTTCTAGAACCGAGTATGAAAAAACTAAAAACTTTTGATATAGGCGAAGATGAAATCAGCTCCGTAGACTCTCCCTATGACCTCGTGTTCGAAAAGATGGCTACATCTATTCTTTGAATATACGCTGATGTTTAATCCTCTCTGTAAAATTGATAGATATCACTCTTTTTTTTTAATCAATTTATTGTATAATATCTTATAAAAATATGATAGAAAAAAATAATTATGCATCAAGTTAAAAGTAAAACACCGAACATATAAATATTTGAAATGAGATAGGCATAATGAAAATGAATAAAATGACAGAAGGTATGAGGGCCTGGGAAAATAATTATCTTGGAGGTTTCTAGATATGCTGGTTGCGATAGTGTTGGGATTATTACTAGCTATACTTGTTTTCCTCACGGTCTTAGCGATTGCAGGAAATCCCGGAGGGTTTTGGATCTTTGGAACAGTAGGTGTACAGTGTATATTAGCGATATTGGGGATCATAGGTGTTATAGGTATATTAGATATGCTAGGAGGCATAATGATTCTAGGAAGTGCGACTGGAGCTGGATTGATGGTGATTCCACTTTTGTCTTAGGGATTTTACAGTAAGTTTAAAAGAGAAATAGAGAAGGACCTTAAAGGTCTTAAACTACTATCGAGTGACGATTAGCATCCTTGACTTACGATTTTTTCTTTACCCTAGACTAAACGTTATTTCGATTTGAGAAAAACTAAGAGATATGAGAGAAAATACTTTGAAAAGAAAAAAAGAAAGGTTTTTTACTCTTCGACTTCTTCGAACCTGTTTTCCAGCTCATCCATCACATTCGGTAGAGTAGTATATTCCATCTCTTCTAGAGGTAGTCTATGAGGTTCGAAGGGTCCGTGTCTTCTCATGTAATCTGCTATGTTAGCGGATTTTTCTCTGACTGTATCGAAAGCGGGGTCATCAAATAAGTCCGCCGGCTCATCGAATTCACCGTTCTTCACTTGAGTACCAAGAGCCATGACTCTAGGTGGTCCGTCGAACCTAGTACACTGGGAATCTTTCTCTCCCACTGGCATTATCGGTCCGTTGTGACTGCCTCTCATCCAGCCGGAAACCAGATATGGGTTGGAAAACGGTTCCAACACTTCTCCTAGTGCCGGAAGCCCAGACTGTGCCCTAACCACAGCTACTGGATCATCTTTACCTACATATTCTCCTGCGACCTGATACAGTTTTTCAGTACTGACTGAAGCTACAGGCTCATCTTCAGGAAGCTTACTCTCTTTTTTGGGATAAACTTTCTTTATCACGAATCTTCCCTTAGCGCCCAAGAGTGCGAGGATATCATAAAGCTCCTCAGGAGTCTCCATCATTATCTTCTTGTTCTTTTTTATGTCCCATATCTCAAATCTAAAGCCTATATGGAGTGAAGGATCGATCACGAGTCCAGCTGTATTGAAGGGATCCGCGAACATCTTGAATATCGGATAGTTGAAAGCCCCAGGTTCAGTTTTATCCATAAGGAAAGCTACGACCGGTTCGGCCTTCCTCTCAGTGAATTCCATTTCAGCTATGCCGGGTCCCATCCCTCGTACGTTTCCGGAGAAAGCGTCTGATAAAATATCCTGTCCCGCGCCGTACAGACCAAGTTCTTCTGCCTTCTCTGTGGCCTCTTGGAAGGTATCCCATGCAAGTGAGTGGACTTTTTCTGAATCCTCACCCTCTCTATGAGTCATCAGCAGCTCAAGATCATCTCCGCAGTGCGTAACATAATAGTCTTCAAGTACATCTGCATCCGCCAATTTCTCTTCTGCCACTTCCATCAGTCCGTCATGTACCCTGGAATGACCAGGATATCCTCCGACATCCGCCTTTATGATGCTAAACGTTATCTTGCTCATATCTTACACCTTGTTTTCCTCTATAAGGACACTAAATAAAAGATTATCGATTTAGGAAGACCAAAAGTGAAAATATTTTTAGGGAAAAGCGAGATTATAATACAAATGGTCTCAAATTTCATAGAAGATTACTCTTTCGGCAAAATCGTCATCGATGGAGAACGTTACACCGATGATGTTATACTCCTCGGAGAGAAGATCATAGATGGATGGTGGAGGAAAAAAGGGCACAGAGTCGTAAAGGGGGATCTTAAGAAGGTTTTAGAATATAGTCCAGATATACTGATAATAGGAACTGGAAATTCAGGTCGGATGAGGGTACCATCTGAACTTCCTAATAAGCTGAAGTTTGAAGTGGAATCATATTCCACTCAAAAGGCCTGTGATAGATACAATAAGTTGGTCGAAGGCGATAAGAAGATAGCGGGAGGATTCCATCTGACATGTTGAAGATAGAGGAGACCGACTTTGGAGAGATCACTCTGAACGGAGAAACCTACGATCACGATATAGTTATCTTCCCAAACGAAATAATCGAGAGGAAGAAATGGATAACGAAAGAGAAGCACGGCACTAGTCATAAGTTCACTAGAGATGAGATGGAAGAGTATCTAAACGAAGTCGACAAATCAAATATAGATAGAGTAGTTATCGGCACCGGGCAGTACGGAAAACTCGGTCTTCTATCCGAGTCGAAGGAACACTTGGATCAACATGATATCGAATACAGTGAGCGAAAGACTTCTGATCTGGTCGGACAAATCGAAGATCATTTTAGGAACCGTACCGTATTCATAATCCACGTGACCTGTTAAGAGTAGAGATCACTTGAACCCATTGTTCTTCACTCCTTTCTCGATCTTTTCTAGGAATTTTTCAGTATGTTCTGGGGGTTCGGTCATATAGCTTATACCTACATACAGAGTCACCGTTACTATCAAGCCCCAGACTGAAGGCCACCATCCGAATGGATACCATCCGGTGATGTAAAGAGAGGCGGTCAATAAGCCACCTATACCCATGCTCGTTATTGCACCTTCGGCGGTCGATCGCTTCCAGAAGAAGGTTCCGACTATAGTTGGAGCCATCACCAATAATCCTCCCGAGGCCATGCTGGAGAGCACAGCGATCAGATCCAATCTAAGATTGGCGAAGATCACACACACCACTATTATACCGACGATCAATAATTTTCCATACAGGAGCTCTTTACTTTCGGAAATATCCCTGTTTAGATTTTTGATCAGATCCCGAGACCCTATCGAGCTGAGGGTCAAAATTATAGAGCCTAGGGTAGAAGTCGCAGCGGCGAATATACTAACGAAAACCACCAATCCCAATGCTACTGGTATATTGGAAAGTAGAGCGGCAATCGCTTGATCCGGAGCTCCAAAGGAGAGACCTCCGATATTTGCTATAGATAGGCCTAACAGCGTCGTTATCAGGGTGTAGATGAATCCAAATATCGAAAAGTAGATGATCATACGCTTCAAACTCAAAGAGGAGTCGGAAACGAACATCCTCTGAGAGACCTGTGGATTGGTAACTGCAAAAAACGCCCACGGGAGAGATAATCCTACGAACATCTTGAAATCCCAGTTTAGCTTAAGCAGTCCGGGTGTTTCACTACTCACAGTGGAAACAAAAAGCGCTGGAGAACCAAAAAAGTGATAGAACACGAATAAGAGCAGTGCAATGCTCGCAAACAGCATTGTCAAAGCTTGGAAAGCGTCGGTCCAAGAAACCGATTTCATCCCCGCAACCAAAGAAGCTATAGTGCTGAATGAAGCCGCCAACAGTACACCGATGAGATACATATTGGAGAAAGAACTAGGCGTCAAGCCAGATAAGAGATATCCTATACCCATCAATTGAACGGACGCGTAGGGTATAAGCATGACTAGGCAAATAATCGAAGCTATTACGCCGACCCATTTGCTTTGATATCTCCCGGCTAACAGTTCCGGAGGGGTTATGTAATCGAACTCTTTACCGGCGACCCAGAACCGTGGAGCGAATATCAACAGCAAAATTATAGTGTACATCAGGTAGGTCATCTCGAAACCCACGGCTCCGACTCCCTTGATATAAGTCAAACCGACGAGGCCTACCATCATGAAAGCGCTGTAAGTGGTAGCACTGTAAGTCATACCGGATATAAACCCGCTCAATTTTCTATTTGCGAGGAAAAAGTCGGGCATCCCTTCTCCCAATCTCTGTCTTGCAAGATATGCTATAACAACGCCGAAAAGGAACCACAAACCTAGAGCGAGGAAGACGTACCAAGGATTCATCTCTGATCACCCCATTTTCTCACGTTCCAGATGCCGAAAAATATAACCAAAAAAGTCAAACCTGTCCAAAATAAGTAACTACCCATAAAACTCGCCGTATCTTTCAGTACGAGATAGGGAACTCCAAGGTTAACTACAGCCAAAAGCACTGCCAAAATTCCGATATATTTCTCCTTCATCTTATCCCCTTAGGACTATTTTTCGAATCGATTGACCAAGCTTCCTATACCCTCTATAGTTATCCTAACTTCATCTCCATCCTCTATCGGTCCTACACCTGACGGGGTACCGGTAGAGATTATATCTCCTCTCTCAAGGGTGAGGTAATTACTAATCTCCTCGATCAACTCAGGGATAGAAAAAGCTAGTTGATCTATCGTAGATCTTTGTTTTACTTCTCCGTTCACTTCCGCTTTGATCTCCGCGGCTTTGGGTACTTGATCGAGAGATGCGATCGACGGTCCTATAGGAGCGGCGTTATCGAAGGCTTTTCCTCTCACCCAGTTCTGTTCCTGCCTCTGGTCTTCTCGGTTAGAAAGATCGTTTACACAGGTGAAACCCATGACATGATCCATCGCATTTTCCTTCAAGACGTTTTTGCACTGTTTCCCTATCACCACTCCCAGCTCGGCTTCATGATCTATCCTCTCTTTGTCTGGAAAAAGATGTATTGTGTCCCTATGGCCCGCTAACGTGTTAGGTGGTTTCAGGAAAAGTTTAGGTCTATCCGGTATATCTTTTCCTGTCTCTTCCGCATGATCTCTATAGTTCAGTCCTATGCAAACCAACTTTGTCGGTTTCACCGGCGGCAGTATATCGATTTCCTCAAAACTGTAAGTCTCACTACAGGAGTCAATTCCCTCTTCCTTCCATTCTCCGATCCTTATAGATCCGGCTTGATCTTTAAACCTCACTCTTCGCATGTTTTACTGTATGTAATTATAAATATAAACCTTTGTGATTTCACGGAAAATATTCATCATTTAGGTTTTTGAGCTATGACATAATTGTTTCCCTTCGAATGAAAACTTTTCACTATATGCAACTCGCTTTTTCGAACATCCTCTTCCAATTCTTCTAGACGATACAGATGATAAAATCTATCCACCACTTCACCGTCCGCTCTGTGCCATGGAACTATCACGTCTCGCTCTTCCTCCTCAAGATCCCACCTATCGAGTTCTCTAGCCCACCCTGAAACAAGCATTCTACCATCATCTTTTAGGACTCTTTTGGCCTCCTTTAAACTTTTAATCCGACCTCGTTTCAGATGATGGATGGTTGCGATGTAAATTATATTGTCAAAAGATTCTTCTTCAAAAGGAAGAGACTTCACATCCGCTCTAACCAATCCTACTTTTCCTTTTACCTTTTCTTTACAGATACGGAGAAGTTCTAAAGAAGCGTCTACACCGTAAACTTCTAGACCTATCTCCAACGCTTCTGTGAGATGACGACCGTTACCGCATCCCATGTCGAGAAGAGCACCTTCACAATCATCTAAAAATTTCACAACTTCTTCCCATGGATGGTTTCTAGTTTTATCGAAATGTTCGGCTATCGCATCGAACGTGTTAGAAGCTCTTCTCGCATCCTTCATGGTAAGCTAAACAGAAAACATAAGTTTTATATCCTGCGGAAGTTTTTTTTATTCAAATGGTTGTTTTCAGAATCGGTCTAATATTTATCATCTGTTCCGCCCTCGGCTTCATTACCTATCTCAAGGGACTTTTGAACGCCGATGGCTCATTAACGGCTTTTTTCATAGGTCTTTTTATCGCACTTCAGGGAGGATTGGCTTTGATCACAATCTTGGTAGTCTTCTTAGCAAGTGCTTTTATCGCTACTAGATACAAGTTCACCTATAAAAAGGAGAGAGGTATGCAAGAGGGTTTTAAAGGGGAAAGAGGGTGGACCAATGTATTAGCTAACGGAATAGTACCGGTCATCGTGCTTTTGCTCTACAATTCTGGTGATTTGATAAGTTTCGGTTTTTTGAACTCAAAGTTTGCTATCCCACTCTTCGTTTTGGCTATCGCCGCCGCAGCTTCGGATACACTCGCCTCCGAAATAGGTATGGCTTCAAAAAAAGTCTACCTTATCACCAATTTCAAGAGAGTTAAACCCGGTACCGATGGAGGTATATCCGCTTATGGAGAGCTTTGGGCTATGATCGGCTCAGTTTATACTTTTCTTATTGCTCAATTCATATTTTATTTTACCGATATGACAATCTTCTCACCTAGAATCCTGTTATTCGGATCATTTATAGGATTTTTGAGCTGTCAGATAGACAGCCTTTTGGGAGCTTCTTTGGAAAGAAAAGGGATACTCACCAAATCACTTGTCAATCTTCTCGCAATCTCTATATCAGTAACGATATTTGGAGGTGTAATGTATGTCTGGTAAGATGTTGATGTTGATATTGGACGGCGTTGGGGATAGATCAGTCGAAGAATTGGGAGGAAAAACTCCGCTTGAAGCCGCCGAAACCCCCAATCTAGACAGATTTGCAAAAGAGGGACAGAACGGTCTGATGGATACGATCGCACCGGGTATAAGACCGGGGAGCGATACCGGCCATCTCTCACTGTTAGGTTATGATCCCTACGAAGTGTACAGAGGGAGAGGTCCTTTCGAAGCAGCCGGGATAGGGATGGAACTCGAGCCAGAAGATGTAGCTTTCAGATGCAACTTTGCAAATGTAGAAGAAGGGAAGATAGTTGATAGAAGGGCGGGAAGAATCAAAGAAAAAACTGAAGAATTAGCGGAGGCTATCCAAACTATTGACCTCGATGTAGATTTCGAATTTGAAAAAGCCGTTGAACACAGATCCGTTCTAGTGCTCAAAGGGAAAGATCTAGGTGGCGAAGTGAGCGATATAGATCCACATGAAACCGAAACCGAATTCCACAAAGCTGAGCCTATCAAAAGTTCGAAGAAGAATAAGAAAACCGCGGATATACTGAATGATTTCGTGAAAAAATCCATAGAGGTCCTATCAGATCATCCTGTCAACCTTGAGAGAGAAAAAAATGGCGATCTTCCGGCGAATATCATCCTTCCTAGAGGGGGTGGAAAAGTTCCAGATCTAGAAAACGTAGAATCCAAACACGGTCTGAACTCGGGTGCGATCTCAGGGATACCCTTAGTCAGAGGCGTGTGCACACTAGCGGGTATGGATATCTTGCAGGTAAAGGAAGCCACTGGTGGTATAGATACGGATCTAAAAGCTATAATCGATGCAACCGTAAAAGCGTTGGAGGAACACGATTTTATGCTCGTGAATATCAAAGGCTGCGATCTTTCCGGTCACGACGGCTTACATGAAGAAAAGATTGATTTCATAGAAAAGATAGATTCTTTCCTGGAGCCGTTGGGTGAATTGGAGGAAACCTACATCGCTATCACAGGAGATCACTCAACGCCTGTGACTATCAAGGAACACAGCGGCGATCCGCTCCCTCTAACGATCTGGGGCGAAGACATTAGAACCGACGATATCGATGAATTTAGTGAAAGAGAGTGCAGCAAAGGAGGGATCAACAGAGTGAAAGGAGGAGATCTTTTGAATATCCTGAAGGACCTTGCCGATCGGACCGAAAAGTTCGGCGCTTAACGTTTGTAACCGATTTGCTGTAAGAATTCCTTTCTCTGTTCTTTATCTTCTTCACTTTCAACCCCTACGGTAGGTTCACCATCTATGACCCCCATGATACCCCTACCACTTTCCGCATCGGCTACTATTACTTCTAACGGATTAGCTGTTGCGCAGTAAATCCTGCATACTTCAGGAACATCCTTCAAAGAGTGCATCACATTTATTGGGAAGGCATCTTCCATCAACAGAACGAAGAAATGCCCAGCATTTATCTTCTCGGCGTTCTTCACCGCTAGATCTTCAAGTTCTTCATCCGTTCCGTCGTACCTGATTAATCTATCTCCAGAGGCTTCGCAAAAGGCAAGACCGAAATTTATATCAGGTACTGAAGTCACCATCGCCTCGTAGATATCCTCCACTGTCTTAATAAAATGACTCTGACCTATGATCACGTTCATCTCTTCTTCTTTATCCACCTTCACTCTCTCCAATTCCATATTTCATCAACTCCTATCTTATATCTAAAAATCATCTAATAGATTTAATTTTTTCTACAACTTAATCTTTAATCCGGCTCCCCGTCTTCGCTGTACATCTCATCCTCAGGTTCTTTTATCCATCCACACCTGTCACACTCTTTTTTACCTTCCAAAAGATGGCCGCATTCAGGGCAATGATCCTCTAGTTCTTCTTCCTTCTCTTCCAATCCCTCAGTACTTGCGGTGACGCTTTTATCCATACGTTTCTTCAGCCATAGAAGGCCCACACCTAGTAAGAAAATAATAGAAGTTGAAAAACTCTGCTGTAGAGTAATCATCCCCAAAGCGTTTCTTCTTTTTAGTGTTATAGGACCAAAGCCCAAAGAAGTTCTTTCCCATGAATAATCTTCTTCTCCAACACCCACTTCTTCTTTTTTTAATGAGAAATAATGATTAAAAAGACGCTCTTCATCTATTTCTATTTCCGCCTCATATTCAATCCAATCGTTTTCTACCTGAGAATCATTCACTCTTGTCATATTGTATCCCTGATGGTCTTCTCCGCCGAATCCAATAGTCCCAGTTAAGGAAATATTGGCATAAAGAGTGTAATTTGATGATCGGGCAAAGGTCTTATTCAATTCGATCGTCAAGTGGAATTCGGTATCGGTGTCACCATAGATCGGTTCGATAGTCCCATTTTTAAGATTTCTACCCTCGGATCGAATTTGTCTAGATGGCTGATCATAGATAATAAAAGTATGATAAAAGGCCATCGTAAATGCGAGAAGTAGTATCGCTACGACTCCTACGACCAGCAATTTCTTTAAATTATTCTCATCGTAGAACTTGAAAGGTATTAGAAGAGATAAAATAGGGAGCAACACATTCATCAAACATGGGTTGATAAATATTAGCCAAATTGAAGCTAAAAATACAGTCAATATATATATCGGGATAGAAAAACGAGATTTTCTAACTTTCCTCGTCTTTTCGTTTATAGTTTTCAGTATATGTTTTATCCCGTTCTCTGCCATGTTTCAGACCAACTC